>SFJQ01000081.1 GCA_004555855.1 [Eubacterium] saphenum
CCCAGCCGCCATCAAGAAAGACTTTAATCTCCGCATCTATTGCAAATTGAAGAATCTGTTTTACATCTGTTATATTGACCATCTTATCATCTCCGCAAATTCCGATTTAACGAGCAGATAAACTACTCTCTACAATCTATTATACAACACATTACCACTTTTTTCAACCACTTTTACAATCAAATCCCCGCCGGCACAACCTCATCAATATCAACCTCACGTTTAGGCTTTGCAATCCCCATAAACTGCTTATGACACTCCCACAAATCCAGCAGAAATCCGAACGGCATCAGCCACACCTCTTCCGAACCGAGGTGCAGCTGCGCCGTGCCGTAATAGAACAGCCGAGTGAACAATTCATCATCGTTTACTCGGCTGTTACTGCGTTTTTTGAGGTATCTTCGCTTTCCACATTCCGCTTTGTGCCTTTCAGCATAGCTTCGGTGATTGCGTCTTTGTACTCCGCCAGCTCACCGGGAGAGGTGAGAAGTTCCACGGTTTCCTCGGTGAGGAGCGGTTTCTTATCCTCGCATTTGAGGTTGTGAATCTGTATGCCTTGATTGCAGAGCAGCGTAATCAGCCACACGATTTCATCAAGAGCCATCTCCATATTCTCGGATTTCATCAGCTTGTCGCCGAGATTGTCCAAACCACCGTAGCGGGTGGAGATTGCCTTTGTCGCGCGTGTGGTGAGAACCATTTCGTACTGCTCACCGCCGATTGTAATTAAAGAACTGCGATCGTTTTCCATAGATTAAACCTCCTCATTTTCTGTCGGTAAAGTTTCGGGCAGAGTTGCCGCGTAAGCCGGCTCGTACACCGACTTGTACCAGTCAGTAACAACGCTTGCGGGAACGTCCTTTTCGCCCTCGGTGACTTCCGCTTTCCACGGGTGCTTTCCGCTGCCGTCCGGCTTGTTTCTGCGGAGAACCGTGCCCTCGATAGTCGGCGTAGAAAACGTAATGCTGTCGCCCTTGGTTGCAAGGGAAGTTGACGGAATACCGAACTTGACCCTGTAAAGCCAGAAATATCTGTACTTTCCGTTGGACTTCTTCGCCCGAAAGCCGATAGCCACAGGATTCCCTCCGTCCTCGCTTGCGGAAATAACCACGTTGTTGCTGTCAATAGTCGCGCCGGTCAAAACAGACGCGATGCTGTTGCCAATGTCGTCAATGCCGAGGGAAAGCGTTCCGCTCTTGAACTCCTTGACGATTTCGGACGCGCCGTCATCGGCATAAAGCGTTGCTTCGGCAAGCTCCACGGACAAATCCGCGGTCATAGCCTTGGCGAGTTTTGCGGGAGTTCCGTAGGTTTCATCGCCGTTTTCGTCCTCGGTTATAGGCGCAAAATACAGCATATCCAAACCGATAGTTGCCATTATATCTCCTCCATTCCGTATTCTTTCGCCACATCAATGGCATAGTGATTGTAGCCCGTATCGTCCTCGTGACCGACATATTTTCGGGCTGTTATTGTAATATCCGAGTTAAGCAGAGCCTTTACAAGTCGGCTTTTGGTCTGATTGTAATTGCCCTTGCTGAACAGCGAAATTCGCACTTCCTGTACATCAATTTCGGGCTTGTTGTCCGAATGAAGTTCAAAGCTGTCGTAGAGCGGAGTGAACACCAAATATTCATCGGGTGGCTTATCCGAAAACACCACAGTCCGCGCGGGGATTTTCAGCCGTTTCGCAATTTCGGCAAGTTCGGAAAGCAAGCTCACAGCTCCTCAACCTCCTTTTCAAAAGCTGATTTCATAGCGTCCACGCACTGCTTTTTCACTGCGGATTTTGCGGGTTTCAGAAAGGGTTTTGCCTGTTGTGAACTTGTTCCGTATTCAAGGATATTTGCGATTTTAGCGTTGCTTGAACCATCGGAACGAGGTTCGGAAAAGCCGACTTTGATGTCGTGATTGCCGTTTTTGTCAACCATAACGGGAGATAAGCCGAGAGAGCGTTCAAGTTCGCCCGTGGAGCGGGATTCGCTTTTGTTGCCGACACCCACCACAGCGGAAAGGTGGCTCCGAACCTTGTCCAGAGCCACCTCACCGCCCGCTTGCAGTACCTTTTCCGCGATTGTGTCTGTCTGCGAACCAAGTCGTGACAACTTCGCAAGAAATTCATCGGGCATTTTTACTTCTGCTTTAGCCACTCGGCTCGACCTCCTTTGCAAGCGCTTCAACATACATTCCGCGACCCTTAACATCTTCCACGGACGTTATCTCAAAAACTGAATTATCGCACAGAATCCGCATATCCGATGAGATTTTCAGACCGGGAATTGTGCGAAAACGGAACAAGTCAGTAGCCTCGGAGAAAACGGCGCGGTTAGCCCATTTCTCGCTCCCGTGCCGCCCCTCGCGGTATGCCCGAACCTTTGCCACAACAACATCGGTTTCCGACTGAAAACCCTCGCTGTCGGCTACAATCTGTTTCTGCGTTATCTCGATTTGTTTATTCATCTTGCCGAAACTCATACTACCCACCGCCTGTCGAGCCGCAGCAGCATATTCACCGTATCCCACACCTGTTTTCCCGCTTGAACATTGTCCCCGAAAAAGCCGCCTGTGCTGCCATCTCTGCTTTCGTAAAAGTGAGATGACAGCATAATAACAGCCTGTTCGGTAGTCGGCGGCATGGGGTTTTCCTTGTAATAGCCCTGTTCAACGTGCTGATAACTTTCCGCGTATGAAACGGCTGCGTTGGTATAGCTTACGAGAAGAACATCGTCCTCCGAGTGTTCAAGTATGAGGTTCTGCTTTACTTTGGTCAGCAGTTCATTCATCACGAAGCGGAGCCTGCTTTCATCTTGAGAATCTGCACCGCCTCGGGAAGAATCAGCTTTCCGTCCACGCGCTCCTTTGCCACAAAGCCCACCATGCCGTTTCCTGCGTACAGTTCCTTGAGTTCCGCAAAAGAACGAGTGCCACGGTCGCCGATGTTGTAGTAGCTGAAATCTCCGAAAGCGATCACGGGCTTTCCCGCCGCAATCGTGGGAACATAGGGCGAGGTATAAACCTCGTAGCCGAACAGCCTGTCGGGTTCGCCCGCCTGAAGCGAGGGCTGCCACAGATACGCGCCGTTGCTGTCCTTCAGCTTGCGGAGAACCGCGATAGTCTGGTCGTTCATGATGAACTTCGCGTTCTTGCGGTAGGGGCGCTTGAGGGAGTACACAAGGTTGATTATCTCATCTGCGGTTATTGCGGTAGCGCTCGCCGCAGTCACACCGATAGTACCGCCGCCTGTTTCAGCGAAAATTCCGAGAGGTTTTCCTTTGCCGTCACCGTTGAGGAAAGCGTCCTCCTCCGCATTGGAAAGCGCCTTTGCAAACTGGTCGATGATGTAATTTTCAAGCCCAAAAGCGTTGTCATAGAGTAGCTCCTCCGTTACCTTAACCGCAACGTGCAGCTTGTGCGCGTCAAGGTTAATCTGCGCAAAAGTTGCGTCCCCGAAAGTGAGCGCTCCGCCCTCGTCAATCCATGCGGCAGCGGGCTTTGTCGCTGCGATGTTAATCTTGTGTTCACCGCTTGTGGTAATCGTGTGACCCAACTTTCTGATGATGTTTTCCTCGGTCAGCGTGTCGATAAGGCGACTATCGTACTCCTCGGGAACAAGGTAGCCGCCGTTTGCATCAATGCCCTCGGAAAGAACATTTGAAATCTGACGGAAATTGGTGCGGAGAGCGTTCAGCATTGCCGCCTTGTATTCATCACTTGCTCTGCCTGTTTTGGGCTTTTCAGCACCGTTCATCGGCTTTCCGGTGAGAGGAGAAGATGTGGGCTTAGAAAGCTGTGCATCCATTGCTTCCATCTGCTCCATACGCTCGATTTCAGCGCCATAGTCCTTGATTTTCTGCTCCATTTCGGAGTAAGCGGCGGCATCTTCCGCAGACAGCAGTCCGTCCTTGTCGCGCTTGGTTTCAACGAAAGCCTTTGCGGCTTCCCACGCTTTGTTGCGCTTCTCGCGCAGTTCCATAATAGTCATGTGTGTTACCTCCAATTCTTGATTAAATCGAGCCGAGAAATCAAATCCTCGGCTTTGGTTTTGTTTTCGGTTTTCGGCGCAATCTTACACCGTTCAGCAAGTCTACCCATAAGGGAATTAACCACTTGTGCTTCTGAATACATCAGAGCGTTAGCGGGCTGTTCCTCCATAGGCTCATCACGGGCAAGAATACCGTCCGCAAAGCCGAGTTCAACCGCCTTGTTTGCGTTCATCCACGTTTCCGCGTCCATCAGGTGAGAAATCTTCGCGCGGCTCATTCCCGTCTTGATTTCATAAGCGTTCATAATGCTTTCCTTAACCTCGGTCAGCATTTCGATTGCTTTCTGCATTTCGGCTGTGTTGCCCATCGCAACTGTCATTGGATTGTGTATCATCAGCATTGAAACCGGGGACATAAGTACCTTGTTTCCCGCCATCGCGATAACGCTTGCGGCACTCGCGGCGATACCGTCAATTTTCACAGTTACGTTGCCCTTGTAGTCCATCAGCATATTGTAAATCTGCGCTGCCGCCACGCAGTCACCGCCGGGCGAGTTAATCCAAACGGTAATATCACCGCTGCCGGACGTCAGTTCGTCCTTGAAAATCTGCGGAGTAATATCATCGTCAAACCAACTTTCATCTGCGATAGTGCCGTTGAGGAACAGCGTTCGCTCCTGAATCTGCTCCTGCGTTTCCTCGTTCTTCGCTATCCTGTTCGTCCATTTCCAGAACTTCTTCATTGGGATCCTCCTTTCCACCAGATGCGAAAATGCCCGCATCGGCAAGTTTAGTCATATTGCCGTTTATGAGATAAAGGTCGCCACCGTCCTCGGCGGGAATACGGTCGAGGTTTTCAAGCTCCCGAATGTCATTTGCGGACATCCAGCCGTTCTGACGAGCGGTAGCGTAACCGCTCATACGGCTTGCGTAGTCGCCGCGCAGCAGTCCGTCAACGTTGAACTTGATGAAATATTCTCTCTTTTCGCTCGGGGAGAGAAGCGAACGCACCATACTCTGTTCCCACCGCACAAGCCACGGTTCGAGTGTATATTTCACAAATTCAAGGGACTGTTGTTCTATATTAGAAAAGCTCGACTTTTCAAGGTCGCCGACCATGTGCGGCGGCACTCTGAAAATTCGAGCTATCTCGTTTATCTGAAACTTTCGGGTTTCGAGAAACTGCGCTTGTTCGGGAGAAATACTTATGGGAGTGTATTTCATGCCCTCTTCAAGCACTGCGACCTTGTTTGCATTGTGCGAACCACCGAACGTGGCATTCCAGCTTTCGCGGACTTTGTCGGGGTTCTTCAGCGTTCCCGGGTGTTCAAGAACACCGCTCGGCGCAGCGCCGTTGGCGAAAAACTTCGCGCCGTATTCCTCGGTAGCAATCGCAAGCCCGATAGCATTCTTCGCCATAGCAATGGGAGAATAGCCAACAAGCCCGTCAAAGCCAAGACCGGGGATATGCAGGACATCGTAAGGCGAGAGAATAACCTCGTACTCCTTACTACGGATTGCTTCATCATTCCCGCGATAGTATTTGTAGTACAACCGCCCGTTCTCGTCACGGTCAACGGTCATTTTATTCGGCATAAGCGGGTACAGAGCCACCACCTCGCCCTTTCCGTTGCGGATAATCTGCGCGTATGCGTTGCCCCACAGGAGCAGGTGCGTCATAAGCGTTTCACGAAAAACAAACGAGGTCATTTCGGGGTTTGGCTCATCGTGCAATAGAAAATACAGCGGGTGGTTGAGAGCCTTTTCTTTTCCTCCGTCAGAGCGGTACTTGTAAACGTGCAGCGGCAATCCCGCCACCGCTTCAGACAGCACACGCACACAGGAATACACGGCGGTCATTTGCATTGCGGAACGCTCGGTGACGTTCTTTCCCGCTGTAGAGCCGCCCGTAAAGAAACGGTAGGAACTGCCCGCCGTGCTGTTTTTGGGCTTGTCCCTCGAACGGAACAAGCTGCTGAATAAATTCATGTAATCAGTCCTTTAGTAAGATGGGCAAAAGAAGAGCACCTATCTTGCGATAGATGCCCTCAAGTGATTTGTTCTATAGTTATAACACATCATTAATGGAGTTTATCTTTGACAGCCCTTTGGCTTTCATACCATCTTTTACCGCTCTTGACAATTTAACCATAGACAAAAGGTCATCATAAGTAGTGCCAGAAAGGATTCGGCTAACCGCATCTCTTAACCATGGATAAGTAACGTACTGATCTCCAGTCTGCTCCGCGACTTTTTCGGCTAAATCAGTGTGACGTGAACCATACTTCTCCATTTCTAGTTGGACTGCCGCCAGCGTATAGGCAGCCTCTTCCTCTTCTGCAGGAGAGGAAAAATCGTTCGGATCATAGCAAGGATTTCCAGATGAACCAAAGTCTTCCCATGCCAAGCATTCTACATAGGGGATTAATATTTCATCGATGGTTCTTGCAACTTCAGTTCTGTCTCTCATTTCTTTTCCTCCTCAAGCATTTTAATGGCCTTTACTAAATTTACTTCTGACGCATCAAGTATTAATGAAATGGCTCTGATTCTCAATGCAGCGACCTCTTCATTTGAGACCTCGTCCGACTTAATTGCGCTTTGTTCACTAATCTCTTCACACACCATTTTAAACAACTGCTTACTGTATATGTACTTATTCAGCGTTCCTTCGGTATCAGGATCTACGAGATATCGGGAAAATGTTTGGAGGGCTTTTCCAGGATAAGGAAGCACAGTTTCAC
>SFJQ01000082.1 GCA_004555855.1 [Eubacterium] saphenum
TAAATTAACCTTATTTCTATTATATAACATTCTTCAGAGCTTTTCAAGAGGTTTTGCAAATTATTCTTCGCCGTGCTTTTTCATAACGCTCATATAAGCCGGACGGATTATTTTTCCCGCAGTGTTCAGTTCCTCTATGCGGTGCGCGCTCCAGCCGACAATTCTCGCAATCGCGAAAATCGCCGTGTACAGCTCCACGGGTATCCCCAGCATATCGTACACAAAGCCGCTGTAAAAGTCAACGTTCGGCGAAACGCCCTTCATTATCTTGCGCTTCTGGGCAATCAGCTTCGGCGCGGCGTCCTCGACAAACTCGTAGAGCCTCATATCGTCCTCGCGATGCTTTTCAACGGCAAGTTTCTCGACAAAACTCCTGAAAATCCTCTCGCGCGGGTCGGAAAGCGAATAAACCGCGTGTCCCATTCCGTAAATAAGCCCCTTGCGGTCAAACGCTTCGCCCGCGAGAATTTTCCCGAGATAATCGTAAACCTCGTCGTAATCCTTCAAATCGTGTACGTTTTCACGGATATTCTCCATCATTTCCATAACCTTGATATTCGCGCCGCCGTGCTTGGGTCCCTTGAGCGAGGACATCGCCGCCGCTATTGTCGAATATGTATCCGAGCCGGACGATGTGACAACGCGCGTGGTAAACGTGGAGTTGTTTCCGCCGCCGTGCTCCATGTGCAGCATAAGCGCAACGTCAAGCACCTTCGCTTCAAGATGTGTGAACTGCTTGTCGGGGCGCAGCATCATAAGCAGATTTTCCGCTGTCGAGAGCGCGGGATTAGGTCGGTGAATGTACATACTTTCATCGTTTTCGTAGTGGTTGTATGCGTGATAAGCGTAAGCGGCAAGCATCGGGAAACGCGCAATCAGCATTATGCACTGCAAAAGGCTGTCCTCAAGCTTTCCAGAAAGCGTTGTCGGGTCGTAGGATGCAAGCGTCAGGATACTTCTCGTCATCGAGTTCATAATATCCTTGCCGGGCGCTTTCATTATTACATCGCGCGTGAAATTTGTCGGCAGACAGCGGCACTCCCCCAAAACCTCCGAGAACTTCTTTTCCTCTTCCTCCGAGGGCATTTCGCCGAAAATCAGCAGGTATGCGGTTTTCTCGAAGCCAAAGCCGTTTTCGGTCATCGCAACCAAGTCCTTGACGTTATAGCCGCGATACCACAGCTCGCCGTCGCAGGGCGTCTGAACGCCGTCAATGTCCTTGAAAGCAACCATTTTCGATATTGTCGTAAGTCCCGTGAGAACGCCCTTTCCGTTAATATCGCGAAGTCCGCGGTTAACCCCGTATTTCCCGTAAAGTTCATCGGAAATTGCGTCATTTTTCACGCAAAGCGCTTCTTTTTCGTGCGCGTATTGTCTGATTTCTTCGTTCATTATATTTTCCCCTTTCTTTTCGCAAAGCCAAAAATTAAAGATATTATATTAATTATATCATACTAAAATAAAAAAATCAAGCGCGAATGAATTTTTTTCACGAAACTGTCATAATTCTCTTGACACCTTGTCGAAATTCGACTATAATAAATATGAATAATTTTTTAGGAGATTTTTATGGAATTTACCGACATTAACAAAGGTCTTTCCCAGACAGAAGCCGAAGAACGCGCCAGAAACGGTCTTTCAAATGGCGAGGGAGAAGTCAGGACAAAAAGCGTGAAGAAAATCTTTTTCGATAATATTTTCACGCTGTTTAATCTGATAAACGTAATTCTTGCGGTTGCGCTCGCGCTGGTCGGGAGCTGGAAAAATATGCTTTTTATGGGAGTTGTTCTCGGGAACACAGCCATAGGTATTTTTCAGGAAGTCCGCTCAAAGCGCGTTCTCGACAAGCTCTCGGTGCTGTCCGCGCCAAAGGCTTACGTTATCCGTGACGGTGAGGAAAAGGTTATATCGGTATCCGATGTTGTTGTGGGCGATATTATGGTTCTGTCAAGCGGCAAGCAGGTCTGCGCTGACGGAATTGTGCTGGAAGGCGAATGCGAGGCAAACGAGAGCCTGCTCACGGGCGAAAGCGACCCTATCCCGAAAAAAGCCGAATGCGAGATTTTTTCGGGCAGCTTCATCACCTCCGGAGAGTGCAAGGCGCAGGCAACCCGCGTCGGTTCGGAAAGCGCTTCCGGCAAGATAACAGCCGGTGCGAAAAAGCACAAAAAGCACAATTCCGTGATGATGAACTCGATAAACAAAATCATCAAAACCGTGTCGTTCTGCATTTTCCCGTTCGGTATAATTCTGTTCTGCAAAACATTTTTCGGCGTCGGAAACACGCTCGAGGAAAGCGTCACGACAACCTCCGCCGCTCTTATCGGAATGATTCCCGAGGGACTTATGCTGCTGACGAGCATCGCGCTTGCGGTAAGTTCAATTAAACTCGCGATGAAGCAAACGCTCTGCCAAGACCTTTACTGCGCGGAGTCGCTTGCGAGAGCGGACGTTCTCTGCCTTGACAAAACGGGCACGATTACCGAAGGCAAAATGAAAGTCGAAGAAACCGTAAAGCTGGACGAGAGTTTTGACGTTGAACAGGCGCTCAAAGCGTTCTCCTCGGCGTTCAACGACAAAAATCTCACACTCTCCGCGGTTGCCGAGAGTTACTCCGGCGACTCGGGGCTTGCGCTCAAAAGCACGGTTGCGTTCTCGTCCGCAAGAAAGTGGAGCGCAGCTGAATTTGAGGATTACGGCACGCTTGTTTTCGGAGCGCCGAGTTTTGTTCTCGGGGAAAAATACTCAGATGTTGCGGATTTGTGCGAAAAGTACTCGGACAAGGGTATGAGAGTACTCGCGCTTGCTTTTTCGGAGAAGGCTTGCGAGGGATACAATCTCCCCGATGATATCTCGGCAAAGGCGCTTGTGGTGCTCTCGGACAAAATCCGCGACTCCTCGCCCGCCGCGCTCAAATTTTTCAGCGAGCAGGGCGTTCAGCTCAAGGTTATCTCGGGCGACGACCCGAAAACCGTTGCGGGAGCTGCCGGAAGAGCGGGGCTTGTCGGTGCGGAAAACTATGTCGATATGTCGAAGCTGTCCGATGAGGAAATCCCCGAAGCAGCGCTTAAATACACGGTTTTCGGCAGAGTTTTGCCCGAACAGAAGCTCGCGCTCGTGAAATCCCTCAAAGCCTCGGGACAAACCGTCGCGATGATGGGCGACGGCGTAAACGATGTTCCCGCGCTCAAGGAAGCGGACTGCTCGATTGCGGTTCAGGAAGGAAGCGACGCGGCGCGAAGCGTTTCGCAGCTTGTTTTGATGAACTCGGAGTTTTCAACGCTCCCGCTTGCCGTTGCCGAAGGACGCCGCTGTATAAACAACATCGAGCGCTCGGCAGCGCTGTTCCTTGTAAAGACAATTTTCTCGTTCCTGCTGGCGGCAATTTTCCTCATTCTGCAAAGTCCGTACCCGTTCAAGCCCATTCAACTCACGCTCATCAGCTCAATTATGATAGGCATTCCGTCATTCCTGCTGGCACTTGAGCCGAATTTCAACATTGTGCGCGGTCACTTCATCGCGAACGTTATCAAAAAAGCTGCTCCGGGCGGCGTTTCTGTGGCAGTCGGAATTTCGCTTCTCGAAGCCGCGGGAGCAATATTCGGCTTCTCGGGCGAACACATTTCCGTAATGGCGCTGTTCCTCACAGCGGCTGTCTGCTTTGAAACGCTCATTTATGTCTGCATTCCGTTCGACCTCAAAAGAGGACTTATGTGCGGCGCTCTGGCGGCACTTTTTGTCGGCGCGGTTCTTCTTTTCCCGAGCCTTTTCTACATAACTTCCCTGCTCTCGTCCGAATGGGCGGCGCTTGGCGTTATCGCGGGAATTGCTCTCGTTTTGCAGCCCGTTCTCGCGATTTTAATCAAGGCGTTTTTCAACAGAAAGAAGAAAAAATCTCAATAACTCTTGCAAATCGAGCGAATTTGTGGTATTATAAACTTAGGTGATTGTATGAATTATTCATTGAACGCAGGTGAATGGAACAGCGTTTTTGCCGTTCCCGCAAGCGTTGTTGATAAATATATCAAAATTGCGGGTGAAAACTCGCTCAAACTCCTGCTGTACCTTTTGAGGCACGGCGGGAAAGCCTTTTCCGAGGACAAGCTCCGCGATGACCTCGGCTTTCACGAGGCGGGTGAACTCGAGGACGCGGCACTTTTCTGGATACAGAGAGGCATTATCCGCTATGAAAACGATGGAGAAAACCGCGCGCTTTTCTCCGATAAAGAAGAAGCGGAACAACTTATGTTGAACGAGGAAATGCCCGAAAGTGCTCCTCAAAAGGCTGTCAAGAAAGAAAAAATCAAGCCGGCTGTGGTAAGTTCGGGGGATATCGCCGAGAGAATTAAGTCGGACAGCGAAATTCAGATGTTCTTCAGCGAAGCGGAAAAGCTCTTTGCACACCCGCTGAAAATGCGCGAAAATCAAATGCTTATCAACATCATCGACCACTATGGGCTGAATGTCGGAGCTGCGCTGATGCTTTTGCAGTACTGCTTTAAGATCGGGAAAAAATCTCCCGAGTACATACTCTCCTGTGCGCAGAACTGGGCGGACGAGGGTATCGACAGCGTTGAGGCAGCGAATGAGAAAATTCTCTCTCTCGAAAAGAACAACAACGTCTGCGAACAGCTTCGCGAGGCTATGGAGCTTAAATCCAAGCTCACCGCTAAGATGAAGGAATTTATTCGCGTATGGACGGACGAATGGGGTTTTTCCGAGGAGATGATTATGCTCTGCTACGAGAAAACCGTAAACGCAACAGGCGAGTTTAAGTTTGAATACGCGAACAGAATTCTCGAAAACTGGAAGGACGCGGGTATTTTCACCAAGGAAGCCGTGGAAGCTGCTGATTTGGCTCGGAAAAAGCCCGTAAAAACGGCAGCTGGCTCTGCGAAAAGTGAAAATTCGTCGTTTGACGTGAATGATGTTGTGGAAAGAATAAAACAGCGCAGACTAAGCGGAGGATAACTTTATGGCAATAAGCAAGGAATATCTTATACAGGCTCGGAATGAGCTTGAGCAGCTTCGCTCGGAAAACCGCCGCAACGAGTTCCAAAGACGCGCAGAAGTTCTTGAAAAAATCCCCGAATACGGAAATCTTGAAATAAAGCTCGCCGAGTCAATGTCAAAGGTAATCGCGCTTGTTGCCGCGAAAAGCCCCGATACAGCAGAAAAACTCGCGGCGGTTTCCGAGGAAAATCTCGCCGTTCAGCGCAAAATGGAGCAGCTTCTCACGGAAAACGGTTATGATAAAAACTATCTCGACCAAATCTATACCTGCAAAAAGTGCGCCGATACGGGAGTTGTTGACGGAGAGTGGTGCGAGTGCCTGAAAAAACGCGCTCATAAGCTTGCCGCAGACGAGCTGAACAAGCGCTCACCTTTAAAGCTCTTCTCTTTTGAGAACTTTAATCTGTCGCTTTATTCGGACGTTCAGAAAAACGGAACAAGTCCCCGCGAGGAAATGAAGAATAATTTCCGGATTTGCGTTGATTTTGCCGAGAATTTCAAGGGAAATGAAAAAGGTCTGCTTATGACAGGCGGCACAGGCTTGGGGAAAACGCATCTTTCGCTTTCGATAGCAAAAAAAGTTATTGAAAAGGACTTTTGCGTTGTGTACTGCTCCTCTCCCGAGCTTCTGCGTACCATCGACAACGAACAGTTCGGGCGAAGCGAAGGCGATACAATGTCGATTGTGACAAGCTGCGATTTGCTCGTTCTTGATGATTTGGGCGCGGAAAACTCAAGCGAGAGAAATTCTTCCCTGCTCTATGAAATCATAAACGGCAGGCTTTGCCGCTCTCTGCCGATGATTATTAACACAAATCTTTCTGCGGGAGAGCTTAATTCTCGTTATAACGAAAGGCTGTTTTCAAGACTTTTCAGTATGGAAGTTCTGTTCTTTAACGGCAATGATAACAGATTAAAATAAATTTTTGGAGGAAAAATGTATGGCTAAACTCAGAATCGGCATTCTCACAAGCGGCGGCGACTGCCCGGGACTTAACGCGACAATTCGCGGCGTTGCCAAGGCAACCTATGAGGCTTTCGGCGAGGACAAGGTTGAAATCATCGGAATCCACGACGGCTATCACGGGCTTATCCACGGCGTTTACAAGGAAATGGAGCCGTCGGATTTCTCGGGTATCCTCACCACAGGCGGAACTATCCTCGGTACAAAGCGCACACCGTTCAAGATGATGCAGATTATCGAGGACGACAAGGTGGACAAGGTCAAGGAAATGAAGGACACCTACAAGGACCTCAAGCTCGACTGTCTGTTCACGCTCGGCGGAAACGGCACCCACAAAACCGCGAATATGCTCTCCGAGGAGGGCTTGCACGTCATCGGTCTGCCTAAGACCATCGATAACGATATTTTCGGCACAGACGTTACTTTCGGATTCCACACGGCTGTTGATATCGGCACAGAGGTTATCGACCGTATCCACACAACCGCAAATTCCCACAGCAGAATTATGGTTATCGAGATTATGGGCAACAAGGCGGGCTGGTTGACGCTTTACAGCGGACTTGCGGGCGGCGCCGACATAATCCTTATTCCCGAAATTCCGTTTGATATTGCGAAGGTGGCAAAGGCTTGCCAGAGAAGAGCGGACGCAGGAAAAGCGTTCTCGATTATCGCAGTTGCGGAAGGCGCTTTTGACGTTGAAGAAGCGAGCAAAGCTGAGAGCAGAGCGCGGCGAGGTTACGGCAACAGCGCGCATCGCCAAGGAAATTCAGGCTCGGACAGGTCTTGAAACCCGCACCGTAGTTCCCGGACATATCCTGAGAGGCGGCTCTCCGTCGGCTTATGACCGCGTTCTGGCAACGCAGTTCGGCGCTCACGCAGCAAGACTTCTCAAACAGGAAAAATTCGGCTACACCGTGGCGATGGTTGACGGAAAAATCACCGAAAACAAGCTCGTTGATGTTGCGAAGGTGGCAAAGGCTTGCCAGAGAAGAGCGGACGCAGGAAAAGCGTTCTCGATTATCGCAGTTGCGGAAGGCGCTTTTGACGTTGAAGAAGCGA
>SFJQ01000083.1 GCA_004555855.1 [Eubacterium] saphenum
TCGGCGTACATAAGAAATCATGTGAGCAATCCCGATGATGTGAAAGCTCTGTCTGACGATGTTTTCCAAAAGCTCTTGCAGAACAAGGAAGCGTTCAGAAAAGAGCCCGATTCTGTTTCCCGTTTGGTATATATGACTACAAAACAGACCGTGGAGGAGTATTTCGCGGAGATTCCCGAGGAAACGCAAACGCTTGACGCAAAATCGCTTGACAGACTTGCGGACGCGCTTGAACAGCTTGACGTGAGGTCGCGCGACATCATAATTCTTCACTATTACGCTGATAAAACACTCGATGAAATAGCTGCGGCTATGGATGTGTCGTATGCTGAAACAGAATTACTGAATAAGGAAGCGCTTGACCGACTTCAGAAGCTTATCGAACTATAAATATTGACTTTTGAATAAAACCGAACCTGTATCGACTAAAAACGATGCAGGTTATTCGAGGTTATAATAAAAAACATTATCGGGAGGAAAAAGCTATGAATAACAGCATTTTCAGACAAAAGAGCATCGACAAGATAACATCGCCTGAAAAGCTTGACGATTATATCAAGGTCACGAAGCCGAGCGTATGGATAACGCTTATCGCGATTGTGCTGCTTCTTGCGGGAGCGGTAGTATGGAGTATTTTCGGCGAAGTTGTGATACATAACGAGGACGGCACAACCGAAACAGTCGCGCCGATAACCTTTATAATGAATTGAGGGGTCGTTAAATGGCACAGAAAGCAATAAAGCAGCCGGTCACCAAGGGCGCGGTAAAAGTGCCTGTCGTGATGCAGATGGAGGCTTTGGAGTGCGGCGCAGCTTCGCTTACGATGATACTCGCGTACTACGACAAGTGGATACCGCTGGAACAGGTTCGCGAGGACTGCGGAGTTTCCCGTGACGGCTCGAACGCGCGTAATATACTGCGTGCGGCGAGAAGCTACGGGCTGAACGCAAAGGCGTACCGTTACAGTCCCGAAAGGCTGAAAGAGGTGGGAAAATTCCCGATGATAGTTCACTGGGAGTTCAACCATTTTATCGTGCTGGACGGCTTCAAGGGAAACAAGGTTTACATCAACGACCCTGCGCGCGGAAATATCGTCATGACCTTTGAGCAGTTTGACGAGGGCTACACGGGCGTTTGCCTTATGTTCGACCCGTCAGAGGACTTTCAGCCGTCCGGAAAGCCGAAAAGCGTGTTCAAATTTGCCAAGAGCAGATTGAAAGGCGCGTCTGTGGCGGTAACATTCGTTATGGTGACTACGCTGATAGCTTCTATAACCGGCATAGCAATGTCGGGATTTTCCCGCGTGTTCATCGACCGTTTGCTTTCCGGCAACGACCCCGACTGGCTGTTTCCGTTCATCATCGGCTTGTCGGGGCTTGCCATAGTGCAGCTTGCCGCCGAGTGGATAAAGTCGATATATTCACTGAAGATAAACGGCAAAATGGCGATAGTCGGCAATATGAGCTATATGTGGAAGGTGCTGCGCCTGCCGATGAAGTTCTTCTCCCAGCGCATGGCGGGCGATATTCAGCAGCGCAAGGAATCGAATGCCAGCATTGCGGGAAGTCTGGCGAATACCCTCGCTCCGCTTGTGCTTGAAACGGCAATGATGATATTCTATCTCGTTGTAATGATACGATATTCGCTGCTGCTGACTGTGATAGGCGTTGTGTCCATTGTCGGACAGGTGTTTGTTTCACAAATCATATCCAAAAAGCGCGTCAATATCACCCGCGTGATGATGCGCGACAGCGGAAAGCTCGCGTCTGCAACGGTCAGCGGTATCGAGATGATAGAAACTATCAAGTCCAGCGGCGCAGAGAACGGATTTTTTGAAAAGTGGTCGGGTTATCAGGCAAGCGTAAATACCCAGAATGTCCGTTTCCAAAGGATAAACAGCTACCTCGGAATGATACCGCCGATACTCACGCAGCTTGCAAATTCGGCTGTGCTGATACTCGGCGTTTACCTTTGCATGACGGGTGAATTCACTGTCGGTATGGTAATGGCATTTCAGGGATTTCTCGGTTCTTTTATGACTCCCGCGCAGACGCTTATTTCCGCAGGACAGACGTTTCAGGAGCTGCGCACCGAAATGGAGCGCGTCGAGGACGTAATGAAATACCCCACCGATGTTGAATTCAATGATGACGACATCGACGAGGACGCAGATTATGACAAGCTCTCGGGAACGGTTGAGCTTAAAAACGTCACATTCGGCTATTCCAGGCTCGCGCCGCCGCTGCTCGAAAATTTCAGCATGAAGCTTGAACCGGGCAGCAGAGTTGCTTTCGTGGGTTCGTCCGGCTGCGGCAAATCCACCCTCGCAAAGCTGATATCGGGATTGTACGAGCCGTGGGAGGGCGAGATACTCTTTGACGGCAAACATATCAACGAGATAAACCGCAGCGTGTTCACAGGCTCTGTGGCGGTAGTCGATCAGGATATAACGCTGTTTGAGGACACGATAGAAAACAACATCAAAATGTGGGACAACACTATCGAGGACTACGAAATGATGATGGCAGCCCGGGACGCGCAGATACATGACGATATAATGCAGCGCGAGGGCGGCTACCGCTACAAGGTGATCGAGGGCGGCAGGGACTTCTCCGGCGGTCAGCGGCAGCGGCTGGAGATAGCCCGGGTACTCTCTCAGGATCCCACTATCATCATAATGGACGAGGCGACCTCGGCGCTTGACGCAAAGACCGAATACGAGGTCGTGAACGCGATAAAGCAGCGGGACATCACCTGCATAGTGATCGCGCACAGGCTCTCGACTATCCGCGATTGTGATGAAATAATCGTATTCGACCACGGAAAAGTTGTCGAGCGCGGAACACACGAGGAATTGATGGCGCTTGACGGCGCATATACCAAACTTATCACTGCGGAATAAAAACAGCGTCCGCGCGGTGTACATATCGCGCTGTAGGAGGTGACCCTGTTGGGTTGGTTTGACGAACAGATAAAAGAAAGAATGAAAGCCGATAACGAGGTCTTTGAGGACTCGTTCATCAAAGCGGCTGGCATTATAATGGGAAAAAAGCTGTCCGCAGCGATGAACGACCAGCGTCAGGCTGCTACCGACGCTATCGGTGAGATACTCAAATGCTTTCATATAAAGCCGCGCGAAGTCCCCGACTCCATTACGGATATGAACGACACGCTGGAATATCTGCTGCGCCCGCACGGGATAATGCGTCGGAACGTTACTCTCGAAAAGGGCTGGTATAAGGACGCGTCCGGACCTATGATAGCTACGCGCACCGACGACGGCAGCGTTGTCGCGCTTATTCCTACGGGAATGACGAAATACAGTTTTTTTGATACAAAATCGGGCAAAAGAGTGTTTCTGAACAAAAAGACCGAGAAGCTGATAGACAAGGAAGCAATAGCGTTTTACAAACCGTTTCCGTCAACGAAGATAGGCATACCCGGCTTGCTGCGGTACATTGTCGAGAATCTGCGCCCCGCGGATATCGCGCTTGTCGTTATCGGGACGATAGCGGTAACGCTGATAGGTCTGCTCACTCCGAAACTCAACGAGATGCTGTTCTCTGATGTCATAGCTTCCGGCAGCATAAAGGCGCTGGTTGCTATCGCGGTGTTTATAGTGTGCGTATCGCTAAGCTCCCTGATGCTCGGGACGGTAAAGGACCTGCTGATGACAAGGCTCACCACACGATTAAGTCTGTCGGTGGAAGCTGCGACAATGATGCGCATACTTTCGCTTCCCGCCAACTTCTTCAAGAATTACAGCTCGGGCGAACTTGCGAACCGTTCGCAGTACATAAACATGCTTGTAAACCAGCTTCTTAACATAATACTGACATCGGGACTTACATCAGTATTTTCGCTGGTATATATCACGCAGATATTTGCGTATGCGCCATCGCTTGTTGCACCGGCGCTAATCGTTATTATCGGAACGGTTGTCATAGCCGCCGTTTCTGCGGTGCTTCAGATTAAGGTTTCCATGCGGCAGATGGAGCTTGCTTCAAAGGAAAGCGGTATGAGCTATGCGCTGATTTCGGGAATACAGAAAATAAAGCTGTCGGGCGCTGAAAAACGTTCATTCGCACGCTGGGGAGATATGTACTCCAAAGGCGCGAAGCTGCTCTACGACCCGCCGATGCTGCTGAAAGTAAACACGGTTCTGACCACGGCTATATCGCTGATAGGAACTATTGTTATCTACTTCGCGGCGGTACAGAACGGTGTTTCGGTAGCGGAATACTACGCGTTCAACACGGCTTATGGTATGGTTAGCGGCGCGTTCATTTCGCTTGCAGGGATAGCGCTCTCAGCGGCTCAGATAAAGCCTATACTTGAAATGGCAAAGCCTATACTTGAAGCGCAGCCCGAGGTTGCGGAGGAAAAACAGGTAGTTGAGCGCTTAATGGGCGGTATCGAGCTGAACAACATCACATTCGCATATAACGAGAATATGCCGAATGTTCTTGACGGCGTTTCGCTGAAAATATCTCCCGGACAGTATGTGGCTATCGTTGGAAAGACCGGCTGCGGAAAGTCCACTCTCATGCGCATAATGCTAGGATTTGAGAAGCCGCAGAGAGGCGCGGTGTACTATGACGGCAAGGACCTTGAACGAATAGACCTGAAATCCCTTCGCCGAAATATCGGTACGGTAATGCAGGCAGGAAAGCTGTTTACCGGCGACATCTACTCAAATATCGTCATTACCAATCCCAGACTTACGCTTGATGAAGCATGGGAGGCTGCGGAAATGGCGGGCTTCGCCGATGATATCCGCAGTATGCCTATGGGAATGTTCACGCTTATATCCGAGGGTCAGGGCGGTATCTCCGGCGGTCAGCGGCAGCGGCTTCTGATAGCACGAGCAATTGCGCCGAAGCCGAGAATACTGATGTTCGACGAAGCGACCAGCGCACTGGACAACATCACCCAGAAAACCGTATCAGACTCGCTTGAAAGGCTGAAATGCACCCGTATCGTGATAGCTCACCGCCTGTCCACGATAAAGCAGTGCGACCGCATAATCGTGCTTGACAAGGGTCACATAGTCGAGGACGGCACTTATGACGAGCTTATTGAGAAAAACGGCTTTTTCGCCGAGCTTGTGGAGCGTCAGCGTGTGGAAGTATAAAAGCGGAAAGCATTATCCCTTTTTCGGTTTTTTCGTATAAATTTATGTAAGCAGAATTTTCAGCCATCAGGCAGAAAGGAAAAAATATGAGAACACTTGAAGAACTGTACAATGCGGTAATGTCTGACCGTGTAAAAATGGGCGAGTTCGTCGCAGCTTCCGGCAGGAACAAGCTGTCCGCTTTTGCGGAGAAATACGGCTGCAACTCCACTGAGGAAGAGGTGCGGAAATTCTTCCTGAAAAAATGTGAGGGCGAGCTCTCCGATGATGAGCTGGAGAAGGTAGCCGGAGGATATGTTGATTTCGGCAGGCTGTTTGAAGCGGTCTTAGGCAGCAAAGGCGCGAAGCTGTAAAAATTGACCCGGCTGACACTGAATTATGGAAAGGAATAAACACAATGACAGTAAATACGCAGAAAGACGGAACTAAATTAACGATAACCGCGGACGGAAAGCTCGGCACGACCTCTGCGCCCCAGCTTGAAAAGGCGCTGAAAGAAAACATAGGCGGCGTTACCGAGCTTGTTTTCGACTTTGCAGAGCTTGAATATATGGCGTCGGCAGGGCTTCGCGTACTGCTCTCTGCCGCAAAGCTCATGAAAAAGCAGGGCAGTATGAAGATAATCAATGTAACTCCCGCCGTGATGGACGTTTTCACCTTTACCGGAATGGCGGACGCGCTTGATATCGAAGCAAAGTAACGAGGTAATATGAAAAGCTCTAAGAAGATTTCACGGATTATTACAGTAAGGCTGTTCGTTACAGTATTCGCTGCGTTTCTCGTTTCCTCCTTGCTTTCATATTTTGTGTTGTCGGCGGTATCCGAGCGTGACGCATACGACCTTGTTCAGCAAAGCACCTATGACGTCAGCAGCGACCTGATAGATAAGAGCAGAACTTATATCATTACGGAAGATATGTACTTGCTTTCCGATTACATAGCCGGCACCGCAGACGATTTCCGAGAGAAACTGGGGGAGCTTAATTCAAGATTTACCTATGTTACCGATAAGGCAGGAATTGTTGTTATAAGCGGGACCGGTGAATTTATCGGACGTGATATGCATGAAGTTGAGCAGGTGGGAGATTTTATTGACAATCAAGCTAAAGAAGGAATTATTGAAGACTACGGAACATCGGTAAACATGACCACAAAGCTGGTAACCTGTCTTGACGGAGAAACTCAGCTGTATTATGTTGTCATAAAGCTGATGGATGAAACCGGTTTCATTGTCGCAGGTGTATTTCCGGACGACTATGAAAGGACATTGATAGAGCAGGGGCAGTTTATTGCTTCAAACCGCCATGTGGGTAAAACCGGCTTTAGTGTTATTGTAAATTCAAAGAAAAAAATCATCAGCTCGCCGTACAACGAACAACTGTTTTATGAGGAAATACCTCATTCCGAGCTTATTGACGAATTTAACAACGAAAACAGCACGCTGATAACAAAGCAGACATATCCGGGTGACCAATCGAACGGTTTTACTGATACTGTAAAATACTATATAAACGGCAAGGATATATTCTGGGATACCG
>SFJQ01000010.1 GCA_004555855.1 [Eubacterium] saphenum
AAGCAATTTTTGGAAGTGCGTTTCGCGTTTTTGAAAGAAAAATTGTACAATATTTATGCAAGGCGCGTTTTTTAAAGCGCTTTTTTAAGTATTATGCCGAATTTTTGCAAGTTGGCGAAAAATCGCTTGCAAAAACGAGCTTTAGGTGATATAATAATGTGTGGACTGAAGATTGTTATTATTATTTCCCGAAGGGAGTTTATTTTATGAAATACAGCGAAATGAACAAAGAACAGCTCCTCGCCGAAAAACAAGCGGTTTCGGCACTCTATGAGGATTACAAGAAAAAAGGGCTGAACCTCACGATGGCTCGCGGTATCCCCGCGCCCGAGCAGCTCGATTTGTCCATCAATATGCTTCTGCACTGCCTTGACGGCGACTATAAGTCAAGAAGCGGCGCGGACTGCCGTTCCTATGGCGTGCTCGACGGTATCCCCGAGGCAAAAGAGCTGTTTATGGAAATGCTCCACGTCGGCTCGGACGAGGTTATCGTCGGCGGCAACTCCTCGCTTCAGATGATGTACGATACCATCATCAGAGCGCTCCAGCTCGGCGTTCTCGGAAGCGATAAGCCGTGGGGCAAAAACGACAAGGTAAAGTTCCTTTGCCCCGCGCCCGGCTATGACAGACACTTCGCGATGTGCGAGGCGCTCGGTATCGAGATGATTACCGTGCCTTACAAAGCGGACGGACCGGATATGGATATGATTGAAAAGTATGTCGCGGAGGACGAGGAAATCAAGGGCGTCTGGTGCGTTCCGCAGTACTCAAATCCTACCGGCATCACCTATTCGGACGAGGTTGTCCGCCGTTTCGCGAACCTCAAGCCCAAAGCTAAGGATTTCCGCATTTTCTGGGACAACGCTTACTGCGTTCATCACCTTTACGACAACGACCGCGACCATCTCCTCAACATCATCGATGAGTGCAAAAAAGCAGGCAACCCGAATATGGTTTTCGAGTTCGCGTCAACCTCGAAGATTTCGTTCCCCGGAGGCGGTCTTGCGGTAATCTGCGCTTCCAAGGACAACATCGATTTCATCAAGAAGCAGATGGCGTTTCAGACTATCGGTTTTGATAAGCTCAACCAGCTTCGTCACGCGAAGTATTTCAAGGATTTCGAGGGTATCGAAAAGCACATGCAGGCGCATGCGGCGATTATCAGACCGAAATTCGAGGTTGTGAAATATATGCTCGAGAAGGAGCTTGCCCCGCGTGGTATCGGCGAGTGGACGAACCCCAAGGGCGGCTATTTCATCTCGTTCAACGCGCCTGAGGGCTGCGCTAAGAGAATTGTTGCGCTTGCAAAGGAAGCGGGCGTTGTTATGACAAACGCGGGCGCAACCTACCCCTACGGCAATGACCCCCACGACAGCAATATAAGAATAGCCCCGACCTTCCCGTCCGTGGACGATTTGAGAAAGGCTATGGAGCTGTTCTGCGTATGCGTAAGACTTGCGTATCTTGAGAAGAACGCCTGATTAAAAGCGGAAACGCCTGTTGTTGTTTTCGATTTCTTTGGCATTTTGCTCGGCGATGATATTGCGGAAAGCGTCCTCTATCGACGGTTTATCGAACGACGGGATTCCCTTTTCACGGAGCGCTTTGTCAAGCCCCTGCGCCCGCAAATCGTCAACAATTTGCGAGAGCTTGCCGAACGGCGTGTCCTCGAACGGCTGAGATGTTTTTGCGCCGGGGAAAACGTATTTGAACTCGTATTCATCGCGCGTTGTCCGAACGAAAACCGTGTAGCCGTGCGGGAAAAAGTGCAGGAATTTCAG
Source organism: [Eubacterium] saphenum (assembly GCA_004555855.1). Taxonomy (GTDB): domain Bacteria; phylum Bacillota; class Clostridia; order Oscillospirales; family Ruminococcaceae; genus CAG-115. The sequence continues at coordinate 1,782 of SFJQ01000010.1, forward strand.
CGGCTCATAGTCGATTACCACGACTTCCTTGTAGAAAATTATCGTCGCGCCGCGGTTTTTACGAGATACCGTAAACTCGCGCCCCGTCGCGCTCCAGCTGTATTTTTCACCGCCGCGAAGAATGCTTAAAATCGTGCCGCAGATGAAAATTATTCCCGCGAAGCAAGCGAAAATCAAGTTTTCTGCATCTTCGTTTCCCTGAACCCAATCCCGTAGAGCTTTCACAATATTTCCCGCGAAAAATCCAAATATAAAAGCCGTTATTACGACAGTTATGACGGTTTTTTTCTTGGAACACGCAAGGTGAAGCGTTCCCGAGCCGAGATTTACCTTTTCGGGGTGCGGGATTTCGGCGTTTTCGGGGTGGTTGAAGTCAACGTTCATTTTTTCCTCCGTTTTTCTCGAAAACCGCAAACGGTGTTTCGCAAAGCAGTTTCATCTGAAAGGGCTTCGGGTAAATATAGCGGAATTTCAGCGTTTTGTCCGCGGTTTTTATCAGCACAGCCGCGCCGAAAAGCCCCCGTTTGTACACAATTCCCTGTGCCTCGCACAGCTTAATTCGCGTGAGTTTTCCATCGCCGTTTGCTTGGCGAATAACAAATTCTTGGTTATCCGAGCGGTAGCGGTAAAGCTCGCCTTTGATGAGCGTCACGATGCACGCGATTAAGCCAACAAGCGCGATTTCTGCAAACGCCACGATGTAGTAAAGCTGCATTTTCGTTATTATCGGCAGCGCGCCGAGCAAAATGCACAAAACCGCAAGCCCAAGCATCACGGCGGTCTTTTTCGCCGACATCGCAAGCCGCACGCTTTGCTGCTCGGGGAGCTTCGGTTTCTCGGCGATTTGCTCACGGATTATCTCAAACGGCAGATTTTTCTCCGCTATCCGGTGACGAAAGCGCGGGAAAACGTACTTGTAGGTGAAAAAGCCGCTTTTGGTTTCGATTGTGACGTAAAAGCCGTTGTCGAACCACAAGAATTTGTGCGGGCAATAGTCTACGCTCAAAATGTCCTTGTAGAAAAAGTGCGCTACTCCGCCCTTGCCGTTCTTTCGCGAGAACCAAAATTCGCGCTGATTTGCTTGGTATTTGTACTCGTTTCCGCTGCGCAGATACGCCATAATCGGCGTCATTATCACGATATATCCAAGCGTTATGAAAATAACCGGATATGTTGCGGTAATCAGCGATGTCGGCAAAAACGCGATGTAGGTTATCAGGAAAAAAATCTCCAGCAACGTTGTCGGCACGACAGCTGCCGCGCAGATTTTTGGGGCAGCTCCCGATTTTACAATGAAAAACGAGCCTTTCGCGATTATTTCCCGCTCGTTTTTCGCGCGCTCCCGGTTGATTATTTCAAGCTCGGTGAGCTGTTTTTCGCGCTCACTTTCGGTTATCCGTAAATTTTCGGCGGCGTAGCCCTCGACTGTCGGGGAAAGGCGCGGTTTTTCGTTTGGCATAACGCTTCCTTTCGTCACTTTTTCTTTACGGAAACCTCGGGCATCTCCGAGCTTTGTGCAAAAAGCGCTTCAACTCGCTCCTCGGTTGTCCTTTTACTCGCGCGCGCTTTTTCGATATCCTCGCGCCCGAGCGCATTATAGGACTTGTTTTTGATATCGGCAAGCTTTGCTGCTTCATCGGCACGGCGATTTTCGATAATCTGCATTCGCTCTTTTATAATGTAGAACGGCGTGGTTTTCTCGGACTGATACTGTCCATCAAACGTTACCGCATACTGCTTAACGCTGTTTCCGATGTGAATTTCAACATCGTAGCCGTGGATTTTCCCGAAAATGCTTCTCGGCGAGAAATTTACCGCGCTTACATCGTTATATCTGATTGTGTGCATTGTTCCGCCGATATTCGCGGTGAAAAGCTCCTCGGTTGCCGAAAAGGTACACTCAAAGCCGCTCTTGGTGTAAGCTGTTCCGACCCTGAATATCAGGTAGCTCACGGCTGTCGCAAGAAGGAAGATAACCGCGCCCGCCATCGCGTAGAAAAGCGGGTTTGTATCGTTCGGCGAGGACTCCATCATACTTCTCAGGAAAATCGTTCCTCCTGCAAGTCCTCCGAGCGAGCCTGCGATGAAAATTATCGTGAAAATAAGTATCAGAGCCTTTTCGGATTTGTAGGGCGCGCGGAATTTTCCGCTTTCCGAAAAGCCAAAGCGCCCTTTGTCTTCTGCATTGGTGTAATTTTGTTCAAGCATTGCTAAGCTCCTTCCTGAAAATTTGTTTATGCCCATATTATACCAAATTCTCGGGCGAGTGTCAATATAACAATATGTAAAATTTAAGGCGGTGATTTTTGTGGAAGCGTATGAATGCTTTCGCGATTTGGCGATTATTTTAATTGCGGCAAAGCTCTTGGGACTGCTTGCAAAAAAGCTCAAGGCTCCGCAGGTTGTCGGGCAGATTTTGGCGGGACTTCTTATCGGTCCGTCGCTTCTGGGCTGGGTTCAGCAGTCGGATTTTATCGTTATGCTTGCGGAAATCGGCGTCGTGTTGCTGATGTTCTCGGCGGGACTTGAAACGAATTTGAAGGAGCTGGTAAAAACAGGCCCCGTTGCCCTCACGATAGCCTGCGCGGGCGTTTTTGTGCCGCTGGTTCTCGGGTGGCTTTTGTACAGCGCTTTCTTCGGGTTCGCGCCGTTCGGCTCGGACGAGTTTTTCCGCGGGGTGTTCATCGGCACGATTATGACCGCAACCTCCGTCAGTATCACGGTTCAGACGCTCCGTGAGCTTGGGCATCTCAAAGGCAGAGTCGGTACAATCATCGTTTCTTCGGCGATTATCGACGACGTTATCGGCATAATTGTACTCACGTTTGTCATCGGTTTCCGTTCCTCCGACGCAAAGCCGGTTGACGTCATTATCAAGACGCTGCTGTTTATCGTATTCAGCGTTGTTGTGGGATTTTTGGTTTACTTTTTGTTCAAATTCCTCGACAAGCTCGCTCCTCATCACCGCAGAATCCCGATTTTCGGACTTGCGCTTTGCTTTGCGATGGCTTTTTGCGCGGAGAAATTGTTCGGAATTGCCGATATCACGGGCGCTTATGTCGCGGGAATTATCCTGTGCAATCTGCGTGACGCGGAGTATATTGCGGGCAAAATGGACATCTCGAGCTATATGCTTTTCGGGCCGGTATTTTTTGCTTCAATCGGGCTCAAAACCAACTTTGACGGATTTTCACTTCAGCTGTTGTGGTTCTCGCTTGCGTTTGTTGTGGTGGCGATGGTGGCTAAGATTATCGGCTGCGGGCTGATGGCGAAAGCGTGGAAATTAAGCAACATGGACGCGCTCAAAGTCGGCGTGGGAATGATGACGCGCGGCGAGGTTGCCCTTATCGTGTCGCAGAAGGGGCTGTCCGTGGGAATGGTTTCGCCGGAGTATTTCACGTCCGTTATCCTCCTGATTTTGTGCAGCTCTATCGTGTCGCCGATTATCATGAAGCTCCTCTACCGCGGCGAGAAAAAGCCCGACCACTCTCACCCGTCCGGTGAAAATCCCGACCTTGATGAAACCGAGATTGTCTACTCGGACTATTAAATACAAGAAGCCCGCCGTGCTGAAAAACTCGGCGGGTTGTTTTTGGCGAAGTTTGCGTGAAGCGGTCGTGGCTTCACCCGCATTTCTGCAGGGTTTGTGGCACGGAACAGGGTTTGCGCGCTCTTTGCAATTTTTCGGGCATCGAACCCGAAAAATTGCGCGGGTGCAGTCACGAGCGTTAAAGAGGGACGCTCGCGACTGCACCCGCCTGTTAAGGGAAGGTTGTTCTGAGGGGTATGCGAATTTTTTTGCGTTCGCAAAAAAATTGGCAATGGTTGCAAACGCGTAATCTAAGTCGGTTTGTAAACAAATAGATTGAGATAATCTATTTTTATGATTTGACGGCTTCGCCTTCAGTATTGTCGCTTCGCTCCAGTGCCTCCGGCGGCTTGAAACCTTTTTCTGAAGAAAAAGGTTAAGGAAACCGAAGGTTTCACTGGCTTCCAAAAAGACTTTTTTCGCTTCGCGGGAAAATTTCAGTTCAGCTGCTCCCGCCTGTTCTTTATCAGGAACACCGACAGCACCTTCGACAAAAATACCAGCGAATCAATCTGCTCCTGCGTCCAGAAACGATTTTCCCTGCACTCGTCAAACCCGACAAATCCCTTGAACTCACCATTGTCCAAAATCGCGCACTGCAGCATCGATTTTATCCCCTGCGGCTCCAAAATCGCCCTCGTCGGCTCGTCAAGCTCGCTTATATCCCGACAGTAGAAAATCCCTTCGTCATTCATATTCTCGCGGTAATGCCCGCCGAGGTCCTCCTCATACGAAACATTCTGAAGCATGTCAATCTCAGGCGCCACGTCCTTTGCACACCACTCAAACGTGTTCGAGCAATACGCTCCGTCCTCGCTGTCTTCGAAAATATAAACCCTGCTCACATCAAAGTTTTCTCCGACAAACCGCAGCGCCTGATTTATGCACGCGTTCAGGTCCGTTCCCGAATACAACAGGCTGAAAATCCGCATTATCAGCGGCACCGCGCCGTTCGGGTTCGCGCTCAGCACAACGTCCCGTCCCTTTTTAACCGCTTCCTCCGTGCGATAGGTTATCTCATTCATCAGGTTCGCGTCAAACAGAACAACGCAGTTTTTGCCGCGGTTTTTCGCCTGATAAAGCGCGCTGTCCGCTTGCTTTAAGAGCTGACGGTAATCGCGGTTGTCGGGATTTGCAATCGATATTCCGATACTGCTCTTTATTCCGTCCAGCTGAGGAATGTTGATTTGCGACACTTTCTTGAGAATTTGATTTCCCTTTTTCTCGGCAAGCGCCGCCGTTGCGTGAGGAACGAACACGAAATACTCGTCGCCGCCGTATCTTCCCACGATATCCGAGTCGCGGAAAACCGCTTTCACCGTTGTCGCGAACATCTTCAGAAATTCATCGCCGAATATATGACCGAAACGGTCGTTTATGCTCTTGAAATCGTCCACGTCTATCATCAGAAGCGCGCCCGAGGTGCTTCGCTTCAGCTCGTTTTTGATAAGCTCTTCGGTGGTTGCCTTGTTGTAGATATCTACGCACAGGCTGTCGTACATCGCGCGCGACTGTATCTCCTCGATACGCGCCATCTCGTCCTCAACGTCCTCCAGCTTCCCGACAATCCTGAACACAATCCCGTCCTCGTCGCAGATGCTCCTGAAAATCGCTTTGTTCCTGCGCGGATAGCCCCCGACAAGCATTTTCACGACAATTGTTTCCGTCAATTCTGCGTCCGACAGCTTTTTCAGAACATTCACGAAGCGCTCTCTGTCCTCCTCGCAGAGCTTCGAGAACACGGAAATATCCTTCGTTACTCCCGAAAGCGTTACGGGAAGCGTTTCGCCGTCGTCCGAGCCTTGGTAATATGTAAGCTCGTCGATATCGGGCGAATAGCTGAAAATCGTCACGTTAACCTCGCTGATAAGCACCTGATACATCTGGTCGCGGACAGCCTCCTGCTTGCGCGACTCTATCTGCTCGCTTATATCCGAAATTACCGTGTAAACCATCGTTGCGCCGTCTTCTTCAACCGTGCTGTACGCCGCTTTTATCCAGATGTGCTTTCCGTCGGGGCGCACATACGGGAAAACCTGCTCGCCGCTTGTTCCCGCAGCAATTCTGTTTCGGTTAAGCAAACCGCCTATCGGATTGTTTTCGCTGAACAGCGTGTGCTTGTTGTTTTCGCCGAAAATCCTGTACATTTTCTCGCTCAGGTAAACGGGCAGAGTTTCGTCCTCCGTACAGCGGAAAATCCCCAGTCCCATCGGTATATGCCGAACGGTTTTCCTGAGCAGGCTGTCCGTTTTTTCGCGCTCAAGCCACTTTGCCTCGCGAACCGAATTTGCAAGCTCCGCGTCCTGTTCCATCAGCACTTTTTCCGTGATATCCGAAAGCGAGATGCAGATTATCGGGTTTTTGTCCGTTCCGCCTATGCGTCTGTGTATCGAGTCAAGGTAGATGATGTCGCCGTTTTTCTTGTAGCGGCGGCAAACTGCGCGCACCGGTCTGCCCGTTTTCGCAGCCTCAATGCAGGCGTTTTTAGAGATTTCCACATCATCGGGGAAAAGCTGTTCCCAGACGTTTGTGTTTTCCTCGAGATATCTGTTGTCCGCGGCGTACCCCATCAAGTTGTAGTACTCCTCGTTTACGCGGATAACCTCGAGCTTGTCGCCCGTAAATTCGTAAATTCCGAAGCCGCCGAAAATACTGCCGATGAGCTTTGACAAAACCGAATCGTTTCCGAAAATCTTGTTTATGTCAACGTCCATCTCGTAGTTTTCAACCGCAGTATCCTGCATTGTCACGCGGTTTTCGGCAAGAAGCGCCGTAAACTCGTCCTCGGGAACCGGTCTTGCAAAGTAATAGCCCTGAATGTATCCGCAGCCTATGCTTTCCAGAAACTCAAACTGCTCGCGCGTTTCCACGCCTTCTGCAAGCAGCGGCGCATTCAGCCACTTTCCCGTCCTCACAAGCGAGGTTATTATAGCGCCGATTTTGCCGTTTTTCTCGAAGCCCTCCATAAATTTCATGTCCAGCTTCAGTACATCAAACGGCATTTTTTTCAGCGTGTTCATCGACGAAGCGCCGCCGCCGAAGCCGTCCAGCACTATCGGATATCCCGCCGAGCGCAGGTGCTTTATCGTTTCAATAAGCGTTGTCGAATTGTCCGTGAAAACGCTTTCCTTTACCTCTATTCTCAGATTTTTCGGCTCGACTTTGTATTTTCTCGCCGTCGCGTTGATTTTATCGAACATACTCGGATTGTAAAGGCTTGTGCGCGAGATGTTTACAGACATCGGGAGCTTCCCCAGACCCTCGTCCGCGCGTTTTTTATGAAACGCGCAGGCCTGCTCCAGAACATACAAATCAAGCTCCGTGATAAATCCGTTTTTCTCGAAAATCGGCAGGAATTTCTCGGGGAGAATTGTCCCGTGCTTCGGGTGATTCCATCGCGCAAGCGCCTCTGCGCACACGAATTTTTTTGCTTTTACCCCGTAAATCGGCTGGAAATATACGCAAAATTCCTTGTTGTGAAGCGCACGGTAGCACTCGCTTCCGATAAGCTCCTCCTCAAGCATTTTCCGTTGCATTTTTTCATCGAAGTAGGTTATATGCTCGCGCATTCCCCCCGAAACCGAACGGCACGCAATCGACGCTCTTTCCGCCATTTCCTCAATGGACAGCGTTCGGTCGTCGATTTTGTACACGCCCATATAAAAGCACAGCTCGCCCGTTGCCGCACAGTTTTTCACAACAGCGTTCTCAACCGCCGCGACAATCGACTGCGGGTGAACGGAACGCTCGGAATACGGCGTCATTATCGCAAATCTGTCGGCGTAAAACCGCGCGAAAACTCCGCTTTCATCGATAATTCCGGAAAGCGCGTTTGCTATCGTTTTCAGCAGCTTGTCGCCCTCGGTTTTGCCCAGAGAGTTGTTCGCAATCCGGAAATTTCCCACGTTCAGCTTCATCATCGTGTACTCGGTGAGCGGGTTTTCCTCCAGAAGCTCACTTGCTTTTTTGATGAACGCGGCGCGGTTTCGGCAGCCCGTGAGCGGGTCGATGTACGCGGTTTCGCAAAGCTCCTTTTCGCGCTCCTTTTCGGCGGAAATGTCCGTCACCATCGAGTAAAACAGCTTTTCGCCCGCGTTGTCGGTTATCGTGTGACCGCTGAGCAAAAGCCAGATTTCCCGTCCGTCAAAGCTGCGGCACTTGAACGTCATTTTTATCTGCTCGCCGCTCTCGTAAGCCTCGTTTATGCGGTTTCTGACGGAAAGCGCGTCCTCGGCTTCCAGTCCCGTCACGGAGCTTGACAAAATGTGCTGCAAGCCCGTTTCGTAATCGGGATAACCGAGCATATCGGACAGGCATTTGTTTATGTAGAGCGTTTTCATACTGCCGTCCTCGGCGATTTGCGCGATTGAAATGCCGCTCGGCGCGTCGTTTAAAAGCGATTTCAGCTGACTTGTATTGTCGGTCCGCTTGCTTTCGGATACCTCGGAAATCGCTTTGGAAAGCCCCAGAACGCTCCTCACGCGATGAGCAAGCAAAGCCTTGTCAGTGTTTTCGGACACAAAATCCGCCGCTCCCAGCTCCAGCGCCAGCTTGCAGCTCTCGGGGCTGTTTTCGGGCGTCACCGCGATTACGGGTATTCTGGAAAGCTCCTCGTCCGCGCGCATTTCCGCAAGCACGTCAAAGCTCATCAAATCAAGTATCACAACATCGACAATTCCCGCGTTTTCACGAAGAGTCTGAACCGCCTGCCTGCCGTTGTTTTCGGAAATCACGGTAAAGCATTCTTCGAGCTTTTTCGACATTTTATCGATGTTTCCCGCTAAAAGAACAGTGATGGTTTTATTATCCATTCAAATTCTCCCAATAATTTATTTTCTCTTTTTTCTCGGCAAAAACACAAATCCCGCTTCCAGCAAAATGCCTGATATAAGCAAAATCAGCCTTAACGGTTCCGAGAAAAAGACCGCGATTTCGGCAAATTTTTCGATGTTCCAGAACAGCACAACACCGATTGCCGCGGCGAAAACTGCCGCTATCAGAACCGCTCCCGCAGAGATATCCTTGCACCTTTTTATCAGCTCGTCTTTTTCGGGACAAACCTTGTCGCAGAGACGCTCCAGCGCCGTGTTTACACATTCCAGCGCCAGCACAACAGCGCAGGTTAATAACAGCACCGTCCACTCCGATGCTCTGAATGAGTAAAACTTTGCGCCGAAGAAAATCACCGTTGCCGCAGCGCAGAGATGAAAGCGGAAATTCCGCTCACAAAGCGCGTTCAGGAGTCCTCGTCCCGCATAAAAAAATCCTTTGAAAAAGCTCATCGCGTTATCCCAAGCCTTTGCAGAACCTTTTCCTGTTTCTCAAACATTTCCTTCTCCTCATCGGGCGTTTCGTGGTCGTAGCCGAGCAGGTGAAACAGCGAATGTGCTATCAAAAACGCGGTTTCGCGCATCATCGAATGCCCGTACTCCTCGCTCTGCGACTTTGCTTTTTCAAGCGAAATCACGATGTCGCCAAGAATAATCGCGTCATTTTCGGGGTTAACCTCAAAGCCCTCGTCCGTGAACGCGGGAAACGAAAGCACATCGGTTTCGCGGTCGATATCGCGGTGCTGCTTATTCAGTTCGCGGATTTTTTCGTTGTCAACAAACGTCACCGAAACCTCCGCGTCGTCCTCCATTTCCTCTTCAACAAGCGCTTGTTCGGTGCATTTTTTGACAAGTTCCTCCGCGTCAAAATCGAGCTTTATTTTGTCCTGTTCATCGGAAAAATCAACGTAAATTTTCATCTTAACTCCTTTTTGCAATAAAGAAAAGCCGCGGAAATCTGAAGATAATTTCGCCGTTTTTCTGTGTGGGATAAGCCTTTTCAACCTCGGCTCTCACGTCATTTATAAATTCCTCTTTTTCCGCATTGGAAAGCACCTCGAGATACGGTTTCAAGCCCGTGGATTTGTACCATTCGATAATGCTGTCAATGCTCGGCATTCTGTGGAAATAGATTGTTTTCCACATCTCAAAATCACTCGTCAAATCCGACAGAATATCGAAATATTCGCCCTCCGTGAGCGTGTGGAAAATGCGCGGATTAGGAAAGTGTGCGCGCCATTTCTCGGACATTGTTATTTTGCCGATTATTTTGTGTATAGGCTCGTCAAAGTTCACGGGAATTTGTACGGCAAGCGCGCCGCCGCTTTTCAGCATATAAAATAAATTCGGCAAAAGCGCGCTGTGATTAGGTATCCACTGAATGCACGCGTTCGAGAAAACCAAGTCGAATTTTCCCGAAAACTCCGACAAATCGCCGCCCGCGTCAAGCTGAATGAACTCGCAGTCGGGGTTGTCGCGGCGCGCCGTTTCCAGCATATTTTCACTTGAATCCGCGCCGATTGCCCGAGCGTTCGGGAAGCGGTCTTTGACAACGCGCGTGCTGTTTCCGGGACCGCAGCCGATGTCGATTATTTCAAGCGGATTTATGTCAATTCTTGCCGCCAAATCAATCGCGGGTTGTGTGCGCTGCGCCTTGAATTTCAGATACTGCGCGCTGTTCCAGTCAGCCATTTTTCGTTCTCCTCTCGCGCCGCGAGCCGTTGTACTGCTCGTATGCGTTTACGATATCCTGCACCAGCTTGTGTCGAACAACGTCCTTTTCCGTGAAGTAATTCTCGCCGATATCCTCCACGTTTTTCAGCACCTTCAGCGCCTCGACAAGCCCCGATTTTTTGCTCTCGGGCAGGTCAATCTGCGTGATGTCGCCGGTGATAACCATTTTTGAGTTGAACCCAAGCCGCGTCAGGAACATTTTCATCTGCTCGCGCGTTGTGTTCTGCGCTTCGTCGAGAATGATGAAGCTGTCGTCCAGCGTTCTTCCGCGCATATACGCAAGCGGCGCGACTTCTATTGTCCCGCGCTCCTGGAGTTTCACGAAACTCTCCTGTCCGAGCATCTCAAAAAGAGCGTCATAGAGCGGTCTGAGATACGGGTCAACCTTGTTCTGCAAATCGCCGGGGAGAAATCCGAGCTTTTCGCCCGCCTCGACTGCCGGTCTTGTGAGGATTATCCGCTGCACCTGTTTTTGCTTGAACGCAGTCACCGCAAGCGCTACCGCGAGGTAGGTTTTTCCCGTTCCCGCGGGTCCTACGCCGAACGTTATCGTGCGCTTTCTTATCATATCGCAGTACTTTTTCTGCCCGACCGTTTTCGGCTTAATCGGCTTTCCCGAGCAAGTCACGCAAACGCAGTCCCCCGAAGCCGCCGAGATTTCCTCCTCCGCGCCCTCGTTTACCATCGCAATTGCGTATCGCACCTGCTGTTCCTCAATCGTTTCACCGCGGTGAAAATACCCGCAGAGCGTTCTGAGCGCCTTTTCCGCTTTCTTTACGGAAGGCTCGCTGTCGCCGCTGATTTTAACCTCGTCCCCGCGCGAAAAAATCGTCACGGAAAACGCTTTTTGTATGAGATTTATGTTTCGGTCAAAGTCGCCGAAAACCGCGCTGATTTCCTCCGCGCTGTTCAATTTTATCGATAAATCAGACATTTCAAAATCCTCTCTTTTTCAAGTCCGCGACAAGCTCCACATAAAATTCCCGCACGTCAAAGCCCTTGATATCCTCGCGGTTCAGGTCGATAACGTCCGCGTGAGTTATCCCGCGCCGACCTTTCGGATACAGCGGAATAAAACGCTCGCCCCATTTTGCCGATGGAAGCGCAACAAGCCCGTCGTTGTCGCCGTCGTATTTTTTGACAACCGGATAGCTCAAATTCAGCGGAAACCGCCCGCTTCGCCGACTTTTCGCTTTTGAGCCGATTGACTGATAGAAAATTCCGTCGGCGTCGGGCGTGTTTTTGTTGAACTCCTCGCAAAAGCTCACAGTCAAATCCTTAACCGCCGCCATAAAGTTGGGAGCGTCGTCGCCGAGCCGATAAAACGCGCCGTTGTACACCTTTTCGATGAATTTTTTCAGGCGCGGCGAGGTCGTTTCAAGCAGACTTTCCGCGAAAAGGCAGCCCCTGTGCGGCGTGTTGACGGTCGTGAGCGAAGCGACATATTCCGCGCAGCCGAGCCTTGAAATCGCGCAGCGCGCGTCCAGTCCGCCCTTTGAATGCGCGATTATATTCACTTTTCCGCAGCCCGTTCCGGTCACGATTTGCCTGATTTTCTCGGCGAGCTCCTTCGAGCTTTCCTCAACGGACAGCGCGCTTTGCTGTTCGCCGTAGAAAATCTTCGCGCCGTTTCGTTCAAGAGCCGCGGGTATTCTCCCCCAGTAATTGAACAGTCTGCTGTCGCGGAAAAATACCCCGTGAACCAGCAAAATCGGGTATTTTGTTTCGCAGATTTTCTCGTCCTTGCGCTTCTCGTCAACGGCAAATTTCCTGCACTCAAACCGAACTTCTCCCGCGCATTTGACGTAAATTATCATCAGCATCACGAGGTTTAAGGGGAAAATGTACCCGAAAATCAGCCCGAGTATGCGGTATTTCACGCCGAGCCGCAGGGACGTGATGTAAACGCGGATTATGCCGTTCCAGAAAATCACGGTTTCCATCAGAAACAGCACGATAAAATGCAAGAGATATCGCGAAAACAAAGCTTCGCCGTTCGCTATGGAAATGATTTCCGAAATCACAGCGGGAACAGCCGCCGCGCAGCTTATCCAAAACGCGAGTATCAGCTCCGCGCCTTGTCCGAGTATCCGCAGACGCGCTGTCGGGAATTTTTTCACGGTAGGGAAAATGTTGTACAAAATGAAAAATGCCGCGAGAATTATCCACGATGAAATTTTCACGCCGAGCGGTGCGTTTTCGAGGATAAACGGCGCGTTTGCCGTAAAGCACAGCACCAAAAGGCTGAGTATTCTTATCAGAGTGTTCATAAATTCTCCTATATACTTTATTATTATACACCGAGCGCGGCATTTTGTCAACAATGAATAAACTGAAATTTTTTTAGAAAAATACTCGCAGGGGGAATTTTATGAATTTGATTGCCTGCTCGGAGTGCTGCCGCTGGCAAAACGACGGTTTGTGTACTCTCGAGGATTTGTCGCGCGCGCGGGCTTCTTCCGTTTCGCGCTGCCGTTATTTTGAGCAAAAATAATGAAAAAAGTCCCCGAAATCTCGGGGACTGATTTTTATTCATTCGTAATCTCATACCTCACCTGAAGCGCGTGCTGGTCGGTTTTTTCGAGCGGCGAGGTGAGGTTGTTTATTGTCGCGAGATAGTCCGTGCGGAGCATAATGTACACAATTCCGGTCGTGTTCGCGTTGTACGAAGCAAGGCAGTACGGCGCTTTCACGATTTCGGTTGAAATCGGCGTGTATGGGTTTGTGTACTGCATAAGCACGGTTTGATTTTCCTCAAAAAGGTACAGGCAGCGCCTTCCCGAGGACGAAAGTTTGCAGTCAACCGCGAGTTTTCCGTCAAGCGTGACGAAATTGTAAAACGTGGAAATTCCGAGGTTTAACGTCTGTTCAACGCTTCCCGAAACCGAGCAAACGTAAATGCTGTTGTCCTTGCCGCAGATATACAGTTTCCCGCCGTAAAACGCGGTTCTGATTGCCTGATAAAAGGCGATTTCGGTTGCGATGAAATCGGTTTCCAGCTCCTTTTCGCTGGTTACGGGATTTATCACGGCATAGCGGAATTTCAGATACTGCGTGCCGCTCACCGTGTTGTACAGATAATGCGCGCAGTAAAGCCGTTCGCTTGTCGGGTCGTAGAAAACCTGCGCGTTGGAAATGCTCGGCGTAAATCCGAGGCTTATCGTTGTTTCGTTTTCAAGGACAGCCGTTACCGTGTCGCAGATTTTCAGCGCGAGGGGGTCGCTTATCCGATAGCGCAAAATCTTGATTAAATTGTTGCCCGTAACATAGGCGTAGAACGTGTTTCTGCCCCTTTGCAGGAAGAACGTTCCCGTGCCGCTCAAAAGCGGGACAGCGCTGTTTGCGTTGCCGTTTGAGAGGTCGGACGGGTTTATCATATAAGGGCTGTCTGCACCCGCAAGCGAGAGGTTGCCGCGGTTGCCGAGAAGCCTGTTCGTGAGGCTCAGCGCCTTGATTGTCCCGAGAGCCTTTTCCGGCGCAAAATCCCACACAAAACGATAGCCGTTTTCGATTTCGCCCGAGGAGCTTGCGTTGAACGTGCCGCGCATTGCGTCCGTTCCGGAATACTCGTCGCCTGCCGTTGCCAGAACCGGATATTTCCCGCCGAGCATATAGCCGTACTCGTTTTCGGGAACGTTTTCGCCGAACAGCACCAGCCCTTTTAGAACGTTGTTGTACATCGGCAGAAAGCCGTTGAAGATGTACTTGTTTGCCGTGTCGAAGGACATCGCGGGCGGGAGCGCGAAAATGCTGTTCAGTGCGTTCGTCACCATATTGTGTTCCTCAACCCGCTTCACAACCCGCCCCGTGTCCTTGTCCGTGAGAATTAAAGTTGCTTTTCCGTGCATTTTATGCCTCCTGTCATTCCGTTTGCATATTCTCGGTTAATGCGAGAATTTTAAATCCGCCGTAGCTCATTTTTGCCACGGGCATACTGTCAAAAATCGTCTGCCTGTCGTGCACGCTTTGCGCCCCTCCCGCCATTCCCTTGCCAACCAGCGTCGCGATAAGCTGCCCGCTTTGAATTGTCATCTGTCCGCTTGCTGTTTTGAGCGTGACAGTGATTGTGTTTTTGCCTCTGCGGAGATTTTCCGCGAGATAGTAGAAGTGTATCAGCTCCCGCGCGCTTCCGTTAACCGTGTGAACGCTCTCGCGCACCTTATCGCCGTTGACGTAAACCGTTGCCAGAAGCGTGTTTGAGCCGCCTCCGTCAACGGTGAAATTCATATCGACCTGTGCGAAAACGTTTGGCTTTTTCGCTTCAAACGAGAACTCCGCGGCGGTTGTTTCGGCTGTTGAAAGCGTAATCGCCGCTTCGTTAATCTGCTTTTTATAGATATTCCCGAGAGTTGCCCGAAGGTCTTCCAGAGCCGCTTCAAGGTCGTTTTTGTGAACGGTAGGGTCGGAGTCGGAACGGTTTCTGGAGCTGAGCTTTGCCGTGAGCGCGCCGTCGTAATGGTACTTGATTTCACTCAGCGCAATCATATACAGATACGCGTTTTGTTCCATCAGCAGGATATAATCTCCCGACTCCAGAAACGGAAGCCCCGGCAGCTCAATTTCAGCTCCGTAATAACGCAGGGCTTTAATCTGCGTGCAGACCAAGTCAAGATGCTCCTGAGTGTACAGCGGATTGTAAAGCTCGATTGTACTCAAAACACCGCCGTCGCCGCTTTCAAGAAATTCTTCTCCCGTATCAACCGTGATGCGCTTTATTATCGAGTACTCCATATTTCTGTTGTACACCATGCAGTTTGAGCTTTCGAGGAAAAACTCCGTCAGGACGTGGTATCTCTTGAAACAAAGCTCTCCGTTCCTGTCGAATTTCGCGCAGCATTTGTACATTCCGGCAATATAGCCTATCATATCCCTTACCGTGCAGGTTTCCGGGATTTTTTCCACTTTGAAATCGCTTCCGTAATCACGGCAGATTATCCCGAAATTCGAGCAGATTTCGCGAAGAAGCGCAGAGGTTGTTGTCGGTGCGGAAAGCGAGCTTGTGTATTCCGCATCGAGCGAGTACATTTTGTCATAGCAGATTATCGAAGCGTAGTTTCCGCGGACATATCTTCTTTCAACGAAAAACACACCCAGCGGACACCATTCTTCGCCGTCAAAGCTGATGAAAGGCTTGACTTCAGCGTTTACCCCGATTTCACTCTCATATCTTATCGAAAAAGCAAAGCGGTTTGCACAAGCCGTTCCGAAAGTCACCCAGTCCGGATGAACGATATCGTCGAAGTCAAATTCAAGCAGCTTGTCGTCACCGATTGTCGTTTCGCCTATGAGAATTTTGCAGTAAACTCTTCGCCCCGCATTCAAGGCGAGTTTTTGGTAATTTTCCGATACATTTACCAAGTTTTTTCACCTCATTTCTGCAAGAATTTCAGCTTAACTCCGCCGTATGTCCTCACGCCGTTTGTTTCCGTGACAACCGGCGCGGGTTCTTCGGGAATGTGGAAATCTGCGGTAATCGTACCCTCGGGCGACGGGAAAGTGACCGATACGAAAATCTCATCGCAAAGCTCGCGAAGCGCCTTCATCTCGCTTTCGGACAGCAGCCCGAACGTTGCCTCGAGAACATATTTTCTGTTCACAAGGTCGATGAGCATATCGCCCTGCGTGTTGTAGCGGATATCGGTTTTGCGGGTTTCGCGCCTGACATTCAGCTCGGTTACGTTATCAAATTCTGTTTGGTTTATTGTGATTGTCATAATCTGACCTCCGTTTGCTTTCAGCCGATTTTCACGGCTTTTATTCTGCAATGATGAAGTTCCTCGGCACGGAAGAATTTCACCTCGGTTATCTCGAAATCCTCTCCCTGATATCTCGCGCGCATTCCCGCGGAAAAGTCCTCGTAGGGATAAGAATTTTCGTAATCGTACCAGATTGTGATTTCAGAAATATCGCGTGTGTTCGCGGCTGTCGGGGAACTCACGGCGCTTTTCCGTTCAACGCGGACGTTTTCGATGAGCCTTCTGCTCCAGCCGCTTTCCGTGGGAACATAAAGGTAAAATTCATCGCCGAGAAGGCTGTTCGGAATAGGCTTTACGTTCATTCTTTCACCTCCGCTGCCCCATAAAAGCAGCCCGCCGCGCGAAGCAGTTTTGCAACGGTCTGGTTGATGTCGAGCGGTTCGCTTGCCGCCGAGGAGCTTTTTGAAGAGCTTCCCGAGGAACTGCTTGAAGAAGTGCCGGTGGAGTAGGTGAAGTCGCCGATTGTGACGCGCTCGTCCGTTTTTGACGAAGAACCGCTTTGCTCGCTCGATTCGGCAAGAAGCGCGGTTTCCTCGCGATAAATCGCGCAGGTCTGAAAAGCGCAAGCCTGCTTTACGAAATCCGCCGCGGGAGTTGCCCCGAGAGCGATTGCCGAAGCTCTTCCGCCGCTTATTCCGTTCAGGACAAATTCCGCGCGCTTTATGCACTTTTCAAGCAGCGCCTCGTCTGTCGCGTCAAAGCCCATTTCCTTGTATTCGTTTGCGGTTATTATCATAGAAACTCCTTTCGTTTAATAAAAACGGCGGACAGCGTTTTGCCGCCCGCCGCAGTTTAATTCGGATTAGCCCGCCTTGCAGACTGCAATTGCGGATTTCTTGCTGTCGGGGATAAAGAGGTCGTGATACTTACGATAATCGATATCCCAAGCGTCCGCGAACTGGTTCTGTTCGGGGGTGATAATCTTGATGTTGTCGGTCTTGGAAACGGCAACGGGAGCGTCCTTCGGGCAGATAATCCAGTTAATCTGAACCGCGTCCTCGGCGGGAGTGAAGCCGTCGGTATCGCTGAAGGTGTAAGCGGACTTCATTCTCGAGGAGGGAACGGGGATAATCGCCGCGCCGCAGATTGTCTTGACATTGAGGTCGAGGTCGCCCTGAGTGAAGGTGCCAGCGTCGATGGAATGAGTGACTTCGCTCGACAACATCAGCATATCGTAAACGGAGCGCGCCATTGTTACGACAAGCTCTCCGTCGCCGCCGACAGCCTCGCGAACCTCGCTTATCTGACCAATAAGAGTGGACAAAACGGAGCTTTTCGCGGGGGAGTAGGTCTTGGTGATGGAAGCCTCGTTTGCGAGCTTTGAGTAGCGATAAGCGTCGATTTCGGGGATAACCTCGGTGCGCTGGAATTCAGCCGCGACATTTGCCGCCGCAAGCGCAAAACCGCTTTCGTCAACATCGAGCGCGTCGATACGGAAACGTCTGCCTCTGTCCTGACTCATCGTCATGGTTTCGTAGGAATAGGTGATTGCGCCGTTCACATAGCCGTCGTTGCGGTCGTACTTTGCAAGCCCCTTGAGCGACATTTTGGGCATCTTGATTTCGCTGCCGCCGTTGTAGATAACTCTCGCGGCGTTGTCCTCCATCCAGCCCGATGTAGAGCCTTCGCAAATCTGCTTGTCAAGCTCCGTCTGAAAAACCTTTGCATATTCGATTGTGTTTGCCATAATAAATACTTCCTTTCAAAAATTGTTTTTGTGTAATTGAATAAGACGTTCGGACAAAATCTGTCGTGCAGTATTTTTTATAAAGATAACCTCTTTCAAGCTCACGCGGATTTTGTCCTGCCAACGCCGAAATCCGACTGTTCCGCCGAAGCTGCCGTGCGTTTAACCCAAGTAACCCTTCCGGCTTGCACCGCTTCGGCGTATTAAACCCACCGTCCCGCCCCTCGGCTTACTTTGCCGAGAAAATTCTGCGAACAGCGGAAAAACCGTCGTTTGTTCCCGAGCTTCCCGCCGAGAATTGCGGAATTTCCCGCTGAACCGCCTTCAAGTGCGGATAAGCCGCGATGATTTCCGAAGCCGCTTCCTCGGGAGTTTTGCCCGATTTGCACAGCATTGAAGTGAGCGAAACCGCCTCCGCGAGCTTTTCCTTCGCGGCGCCCGCAAGGAGCAGCGCAAGCTTGGTTTCCGTTTCGGAAAGCGTTACGCTGATGTTAAGCAGGCGCTTTGCGCTTTCGTCAAGTTCCTTTTTGAGCGCGTCAATCTCGATTTCCTTTTCCGAGAGCAAAAGCTGCTGCTCGTCAGTTTCGGCGACCTCGGGAGCGTTCTCCAAAGCCTCCTGTTCAAGAGTTTCCGTTTCCATCAAAATCCTCCATTTCCATAGCCCGAGCCGCGTCAAGCGATATCCCGTAAATCTCGGAAAGCGCGCGGCTTCTTGAAATCAGACCGCTTTTGTACAGCGAAGCGGCACGCTCGGCGCGGGTTCCCTCGTCCTCGCAAACGCCGTCCGCAAAGCGGATTTGCACGTTCTCCGAAGCTGCTGCGGAAAGTTCGCCGGACATTTTCGCAAGCACGCATACGTTCTCGGCAACGCGCTCGAGATTTTTCGCAATCAGCTTGCGGTAGAAACTCGTTGTGCGGTAGGTTCGGCTGTTTCGCGAAACAACCTCTGTTGCCGTGCGGATTGTGCCGTTCTTGTAGGACAGCGCGCCCTCCGAAAGCCCCGTCTGCATACAAAGCAAATCGAGCAGCTCCCCGAGCGCTTCAACGTGTTCCTGAACGCGAAGCTCGGCGGTGTTGTCGGAGATTTTGAGTTCATCGGTATCGGACGCGGAAAGCGCCTCGAAAACCTCGTCGTTCACGTCAAAATAACGCTTCAGCTCGCCGTTCTCGTCATACTCGCCGCGAACCGCGTAGGACGGCACGATTATGCGCTTTTTACCGAGGATAAACTCCCTTGAAAGCGAGTCGAAAACCGTGTCGATTGCTTTCAGCGTGTCCTCAGCGCCCGCGAAAACCGATGAACCGAGCGGCGCGCATTGTCCGAGAATACCCGAACCCGCGCGGAAGTACACGAAAAGCGGCTTCGCAAGCCCTTCGACAAGGCTCTTCCCGGTCATCTCGGGGAAGCACTCCGAGAGCGCGACCTCGCCGCCGTTTTCACGGAACAGCTTGTTCTGCGTGAGCAAGCCCTCGGGGGTGATTTCCTGAGTTTCGGCGAGAATGTAGTTTTTGCCGTTTCGCGAAATCGTTGAACCGAACGCGCCGCCCGAGATGCTTCTGCTGTCCCATTGCGTGGGGACGAAAGCGTCCGCGGAAACGAAATCGAGTTTCACGCCGTTTTCCCAGTAGACCTTGACAACTCCGCCGCCGAGCGCGAACATCTTCTCGAGAAAATCCGAAAATCTCTCGGAAAAACTGTTTTCGGAGAACACCTTTTTGAGGTAATTTTCCGTTTCCTTATCGGGGCAGGTTATCTCCGTTCCCTCGGTAAAGCAGAGCCTTGAAAGCTCCGCGCAAACCGCTTTTGCCGCGCCGAGCGACGCCATTTTTCGCATACCGCCGTTCATTCCGCCCTTGCGGACGTAGCGCCAGTCCCCGCCGCCGCGGTAGATGTCGTTCCACTTGGCAAGCTCCGTTGTATAAAACAGCGAAAGCGCCGAGCTGTCCGAGAGCTTTTGTCTGCCGAAGAGCAAACTTTTCAAGCTCAAATTCTATTCCTCCTTTTCTTGGTTTTGCGGGAATTTTCTTGTTCCTTTCCCGCTGACTTGATAATAACACAGCTAAAACTGCAAAAAACTGCACAATTTTTGAAAGTTTTGAAAAAAGCACTTGCAAAAATTCAAAAAAAGTAGTATTATAAATAAGAGATATATCGAAAGAATTGCGGGAATTTACGCAAAATTCAGGAACAACAGAAGCGGAGGCTGATTTTATGAACGATGATTTGCTTAAAAGAATTGAAGAACTGATACCGAAATTTTCAAAAAGCCAGAAACTTATCGCAAACTTTATTCTGGAGCATTACGAAAAAGCTGCCTATATGACCGCGCTGAAGCTCGGAAGAACGGTTGGCGTAAGCGAGTCCACGGTGGTGCGATTTGCGATTGAGCTTGGATTTGAGGGTTATCCGCAGCTCCAGCGTTCCCTGCAAAACCACATCAAAAACCGCCTTACCGCTGTTCAGCGTATGGACGTCACCCGCAACCGAATAGGCGATGAAAATCCCGTTGTGGGCGTGCTCAATCAGGATATCGAGAAAATCCGCCACACGCTCGAAAATATCGATATGCAGAGCTTTGAAAACGCGGTTGACGTCATCAACAGCGCGAAGCGGATTTACATTCAGGGCGCGATGTCCTCGGGTATTCTTGCGAACTTTATGAACTACTATCTGCGCTTTATTTTTGATAACGTAACCCTTGTCGGAAGCGTCGGCACAACCGAATTGTATCAGCAGATGATACACATCGGAGAGGGCGATTTGCTGATTGCGATGAGCTTCCCGCGTTACGCTAAAAGTACCATTGAGGCGTGCCGTTTTGCACGCGAGGAGGGCGCGCAGATTATCGCGATAACCGACAGCGAAAGCTCGCCGCTTGTCCAGTATGCGCATACGCGGCTTTACGCTTATTCGGATATGGTTTCGTTTGTGGACAGCCTTGTCGCGCCGATGAGCCTGATAAACGCGATTATCGCGGCTGTTTCAAGCTCAAACCGCTGCCGCGTGGAGAACACGTTCTGCAAACTGGAGCAGCTCTGGGACAGCAACGGCGTGTACAAGAAAGATGTGTGACGTTATCGTAATCGGCGGCGGCGCTGCGGGAATGATGGCGGCGATAACGGCGGCGCGGCGCGGGAAAAGCGTGGTGCTGCTCGAAAAAAACGACCGCCTCGGGCGAAAGCTCGCGATAACCGGCAAAGGGCGCTGCAACGTCACGAACAACTGCGAAATCGAAGAACTGATGAGCAATATTCCGAGAAACGCGAAATTTTTGTACGGCGCGATGACGAAATTCCCGCCGAGCGAAACGATGGCGTTTTTCGAGGGGCTTGGAGTGCCGCTGAAAACGGAGCGCGGGAAGCGTGTTTTTCCCGTATCGGACAAGGCGGGAGATATTGTCGCGGCGCTTGAAAAGGAGCTTCGGCGGCTCGGCGTGAAAATTCTTCGGGAAAACGCGCGCTCGCTGATTTTGGAAAACGGCGTCTGCAAAGGCGTGAGAACGGCGGGCGGCGATTTTTCGGCAAATTCGGTTATCCTTGCAGCGGGCGGGAAATCCTACCCGAAAACCGGCTCGGACGGCTCGGGATACGCTTTGGCGAGGCAGGCGGGACACACGATAATCGAGCCTGTGCCGTCGCTTGTGCCGCTGGTGACCGAGGAAAAATGGGTGAAAAGCGCGTGCGGGCTGACCTTGAAAAACACCGCCGTGAAGCTGTTTGACGGTGAAAAATCAATCTACGAGGACTTCGGCGAGGTCGCGTTCACCGCAGATGGGCTGGGCGGCGCGACGATTTTGAGCGCGTCGGCGCACATTCCCGAAATGCGCGAAAAACGCTATTCCGTGGCGCTGGACCTGAAGCCGGCGCTCTCGGAGCAAAAGCTGGACGCGCGGCTGCTGCGCGAGTTCTCGGATAACCGCGGAAAGCCGTTTCGCGAGGTTTTGCGGAAGCTTTTGCCGGCGGAGCTTGTGGAAATTTTCGCGGATTTGGCGGGGATTTCTCTCGAGAAGAAAATCGATGAAATCACCAAATCCGAGCGCAAAAATTTATTAAATCTGCTGAAAAATCTGCGGCTGCATATAAGCGGTTTCCGCCCGATTGATGAGGCGATAATCACGCGCGGCGGTGTGAAAACAAGCGAAATTTCCCCGAAAACAATGGAAAGCCGCGTCGCAAAAGGTCTGTTTTTCGCGGGCGAAATTATCGACGCAGACGCTTACACGGGTGGGTTTAACCTCCAGATTGCCTTCGCAACGGCAAAAATTGCCGGTGAAAGCGCGTGAATTTTCGTCAAAATAGATGAAAAAATGCCAAGTATATTGTGCGTGTCTACAAAATTTGCGGAAAATATGTTCAGATTTCAAATTTGCGCGAAAAACCTATAAAAAACTCTTGCAATTTGCTGAAAAACGTGTTATAATAAAGTGATTACAAAGGATTATAGACTGGTTTTATTCAACACTTTGTTGCATTTCGTCAAAATATTATCCTTTAAATTTTCCGGTTCGGAGTGAAAAATAAGTTGAAGCATATTTCTGTCGCGATTGACGGACCTGTCGGCGCGGGAAAAAGCACGGTTGCGCGCGAATGTGCGCGGAGGCTCGGGTTCATTTACTGCGATACAGGCGCTCTTTACAGGGCGGTCGGTCTTTACTGCGTTGAAAACGGCGCGGATTTGGACAATCCCCGCGAAATCGCAAACGCGCTCGGCGGGATTAAGGCGGAAATTCGCCTCGTTGACGGCACGCAGCACGTTTATCTTAACGGGCGCGACGTTTCCGAGAAAATTCGCCTGCCCGAGATATCGATGGCTGCAAGCGCGGTTTCCGCAGTTGCCGAGGTAAGAGCGGCGCTGCTCGGTTTACAGCGCGAAATTGCCGAAAACAACGATGTGATAATGGATGGACGCGACATCGGAACGGTGGTTTTGCCGAACGCCGATGTGAAGATTTTCCTCACTGCGTCACCCGAGGAACGCGCGAAACGGCGCTATGAAGAGCTGCTCAAAAAGGGCAGCACGACGACGTTCGAGGAGGTTCTCTCGGATTTGAACAAGCGCGATTACAACGATTCACACAGGGCAAACGCGCCCCTGAAGCAAGCGGACGACGCAATTCTCGCCGATACCACGGGTATGAATTTCGAGGAGAGCGTGGAGTTCGTCTGCAAGGCGGTTAAGGAGCGTTTGTGATATGTTTTATTGGATTGGGCGCGCGGTTTTGTGGCTCATTTACCACATTAAATTTAAGATAAAGGTCATCGGCAAGGAAAATATCCCGAAAAAAGGCGGCATAATCATCGCCTCAAACCACGTTTCCAACTTCGACCCGCCGATGGTCGGGATTATCTTCAAGGGCGTCTGCACCTTTATGGCGAAGGAAGAGCTGTTTCAGAAGAACAAGCTGGTTTCGTGGGTTTTGCGCCACCTTCACGCTTACCCGATAAAGCGCGGCGCAAGGGATTCTTCGGGCATCGACAAGGCGCTCGAGGGACTGAAAAAGGGCTGGAATTTCGTGATTTTCCCCGAGGGAACGCGCTCCAAAACAGGCGAGCTCGGTAAACCGAAAAGCGGCGTTTCGATGGTTGCGGCGCAGGCGGGAGTTCCCGTTGCACCCGTATTTATAAAGTATGGGAAAAAGCGCGCGATTCGCAGAAAGGTTATCGTGTCGATAGGCGGGCTGCTCCCCGCGGAGAGCTTCTCCATCAACATCGAGGACAGGCACGAGATACATAGAATCAGCAAAATGATTATGGGAGAAATTATCAGACTCAAGGAAAACGCTCCCGATTTCGATTGATAGAATGATTAGGATAGAAACAGCCGAGAATGCGGGATTTTGCTTCGGAGTTCGGCGCGCGGTTGAAATCGCCGAGAAAGCCGCCGAAATTCACGGAAAAGTCTTCACGCTCGGAGAGCTTATACATAACGAGGCGGCTGTCGAGGATTTGCACAAAAAGGGCGTTTGCGCGGTAAATTCGGTTGACGAGGCAGCGGGAGAGGTGCTGATAATTCGCTCTCACGGTGTTCCGAAATCCGAAAGGGAAAAGGCAAATCGGCTCTGCAAAGCGGTTTTTGACGCAACTTGCCCCTATGTCGCGAAAATTCACGGCATCGTCGGCGGGCTTTCGGAAAACGGCTCGGTTATCGTTTTAGGCGATGAAAATCACCCCGAGGTTGTCGGAATTATGGGCAACTCTTCCCCAAAGGCGTTTGCCGCGAAGAGCTTTGAGGAAGTCGAGGATTTGTTTAACAGCGGCGCGATAGGCGAAAACGATGAGGTTTCGCTTGTCGTTCAGACCACCTTCGACCGCGAGAGATTTTTGGATATTTCCCAAAGGATACGGGAAAAATACTCTCGCGTTCAAATATACAGCACAATTTGCAACGCTACCGCAGAGCGTCAGGAAAGCGCGCGGGAGCTTGCCGGAAGAGCGGCTTTGATGGTTGTCGTCGGAGGCAAAAGCAGCTCAAACACCAAGCGTCTTGCGGAAATCTGCCGCGAATACACAAAAACCGTGTTCGTGACAAACGCCGCCGAGATGCCCGAGCAGATTGCAAAAAATCTGCCTGCCGACTGCGTAGTCGGTATAACAGCCGGAGCTTCCACACCCGGCTATATCATTAAGGAGGTTCATCAGATAATGAACGAGGAGATTAAAACCACAAATGAAAATGAGGAGGACTTTGCTTCGCTGCTCGAGCAGGACCAGTCTTTTACGAGATTATATACCGGCAAAAGAGTTAAGGCTACAATCGTAAGCGTTTCAAAGAAAGAAGCGGTAGTCGAGGTTGGCGCAAAGCAGACAGGCTACATAGTCCGCGAAGAGCTCACAAACGACCCCAACGCTGAGGTTGAGGACGTTGTAAAGCCCGGCGATGTTATCGACGCAGTTGTTATCAAGGTTGACGACAATGTTGGTACTGTCGCTCTGTCCAAGAAGCGTGTTGACGCGGCTCTCGGTCTTGAGAAGCTGCAGGCTGTCAAGGACGCAAACGAAACAATCGAGGGCACAGTAGCTCAGGTTGTAAAGGGCGGCGTAATCGTAATCTACGAGAACACGAGAGTGTTCATTCCCGGCTCGCACACCGGCATTCCGCGCGGCGGTAAGCTCGAGGACCTCGTAAAGAAGCCCGTTAAGTTCAAGATTATCGAAGTAAGCAACGAGCGCGGCGGCAGAGTTGTCGGCTCTATCCGTCAGGCAAACAAGGAAGTTCGCGACGCTGCAAAGGCAAAGTTCTGGGAAACCATCGAGGTTGGTCAGAAGTTTGAGGGCGAGGTTCGCTCTATCGAGAACTACGGCGTGTTCGTTGACATCGGCGCAGTTGACGGCCTTGTTCACACCGCTGATTTGACTTGGAACCGCGTTGGTCACCCGAAGGATATCGTTAAGGTTGGCGACAAGATTACCGTTATCGTAAAGTCGTTCGACCCCGAGAAGAAGCGCGTTTCGCTTTCCGCGAAGGACCCCGAGGACAATCCTTGGACAAAGTTTGTTTCCGAGTACAAGAAGGGCGACGTAATCAAGGCGACAATCGTTTCGATTACCGAATTTGGTGCGTTTGCACAGATTATCCCCGGCGTTGACGGTCTTATCCACATCAGCCAGATTTCCACCGAGAGAGTTGCAAACATCGCGTCTGTTCTCACCGTTGGACAGGAGGTTGACGTCAAGATTATCGAAATCGACGAGGAGCGCGAGAGAGTAAGCCTCTCCATCAGAGCGCTTTCCGAGGACGCTGAGCCTGCTGAGGAAGCAACCGAGGAATAATCCCGAATTAGCCTAAAAAGAAGAGCCGCTTTCGTTGTGGAAGCGGCTTTTTTGTTAATTCAAATCTCAAAAATGCAATCCCGAAAAGAGCGATTTCTTTTCGGGATTATGTTATTTCAGAAAAATCAGTTTTCTCAGTTCGTCAAGATTTTCTCCATAAAAATCGGCTGTTTCACGCAACAAATCGGGATTTTTCTCGCTCTTGTCGAACACCGCCGCCGTGATAAAACCGGCACTTTTCGCCGTTTGAACAGCCGAAAGCGAGTCCTCGAAAACAACGATTTCGCGCGGGCTTGCGCCGAGAAATTCCGCAGCTTTCAGAAAGATATAGGGAGCGGTTTTCGCGCCGTACTCCGAGCAGGAAAAAATCCCCGAAAAGTACTCGGAAATGCCTGTTCGAGCGAGGGCTGCTTCGGCGAGATTTTTGTCGGCTGCCGTGGCAAGCGCGCATTTTATATCAAGCATTTGCAGCGAGCCGAGCAGCCGTTTCACTCCGCTTTTGAGCGGCGCGTCTTTTGTGTAAACGCTTTCGGAAAGCTCGTTCAGCCGCGCAATAATTTCTTCTTCGGACAACGAAACCGCGTACTCCCGCTTGAAAAACGCCGCGCTCTCGGGCAGCGACATATCCCAAATCTCGTCACGAAGCCCGTCTTTCGGCTCAATTTCAAGTGAAATCAGAAATCGCTCTCCCAGATTTTCCCACATTCCCGTGCTGTCGAGCAGCGTTCCGTCAAGGTCAAAAATCGCGGCTTTTATCATAGAAATCCCCTCACAAAATGTGTTCCAGAAACGTTTTCACGCCGATAATCACAAGCACAATTCCGCCGAAAAGTTCCGCTTTTGCGCCGAGCAGCAGCCCGAATTTTCGCCCGCCGAAAACGCCCGCAAGTGAAATCGCGAAGGTCACCGTGCCGATAAAAGCGGCTGCGGGGACGATTTTCACGCCAATTGCCGCAAACGATACCCCAACCATCAGCGCGTCAATGCTTGTCGCGGCGGCTTGAAGCAGGATTGTTGGGAAAGACAGGCTTTTTTCTTCGCATTCGCAGTTGTGTTCACGAAGCTCGCGGACGCTCTCTATTATCATTTTCCCGCCTATGAACCCAAGCACGCCGAGCGCTATGTAATGGTCAACGGACGAAATCAGCCCCGCGAAGCCGCGCCCGAGAAAGTACCCTGCAATCGGCATCAGCGCCTGAAAAAGCCCGAACATAAGAGCGATAAGCGCGCCTTTTTGGCGGCGTTTCAGGCTGAAGCCATCGGCAAGCGCCACAGCAAACGCGTCTGCGGAAAGTCCCGCGGCGACAAGAAAAAGTTCGATAAAGGACATAAAACCACCTTTTGTTCGGCATTATCGCATAGTGCCGACTTATGCTTTTGAGCGAGTTCGGCTTGGATTTTACGTCATAGTTTTTTGTGTTCGTGATATAACACTTTGAAAAATCTTGCGGAAAACGCCGTGACGCTTTTGATAAAGCGCAGTTTCCCCGAATGCTTATTCAATCGGCTGCGTTTTTGCGAAATTACTCATCGGCGGGCTGAGCGAGGAGTTTTGAGTACTTGTTTGCAAATTCCTCAAAGCAGCCGTTGTCGAGAGCTTCGCGGATTTTTTCCATAAGCTCGTTGTAGAAGTAAAGGTTGTGGAGAACGCAAAGTCTGCCGCCGAGCTGCTCGTCAGCCTTGAAAAGATGACGGATATAAGCGCGCGAGTGATTTTGACACGCAGGACAGCCGCAGTCCTCGTCAATCGGGCGCTCATCGGTTTTGTACGCTTCGTTCTTGACGTGGAGGATTCCTTTCCATGTGAAAAGCGTTGCGTGACGGGCGTTTCGGCTCGGCATAACGCAGTCGAACATATCGATACCGCGGCGGACGCCCTCGATGAGGTTTGACGGAGTTCCGACGCCCATCAGATAATGCGGCTTATTGACGGGAGCGTAGGGCATCACGACGTCGAGAATGTGATACATAACCTCGGCGGGTTCTCCGACGGCAAGCCCGCCGACAGCGTACCCGTCCAAATCCATCTCGGCGATTGTTTTCATATGCTCGATTCGGATATCGTCATACGTTCCGCCCTGATTTATCGCGAAAAGAAGCTGCTTTTTGTTGATGGTTTCGTCAAGCGAGTTGAGCCGCGCCATTTCGTTTTTACAGCGCACCAGCCAGCGCGTTGTTCGTTCAACCGACTTTTTCACATAATCAACGGGAGCGGGATTTTCTATGCACTCATCAAACGCCATCGCGATAGTTGACGCCAGCTTTGACTGAATTTGCATACTTTCCTCGGGACCGATAAAAAGCCGTCTGCCGTCGATATGCGAAGCGAAATACACGCCCTCTTCCTTAATTTTACGCAGCTTGGCAAGAGAAAATACCTGAAATCCGCCCGAGTCTGTCAAAACAGGCTTGTCCCAGTTCATAAATTTTTGCAGACCGCCCATTTTGTACACAACGTCCTCACCGGGGCGCAGATGAAGGTGATAGGTATTGCATAGCTCAACCTGAGTTTTGATGCCGCGAAGGTCGATGCTGGAAACCGCGCCCTTGATTGCCGCAGCCGTTCCCACGTTCATAAAAAAAGGAGTTTCGATATCTCCGTGAACCGTGTGCAGAACGCCGCGCCGCGCGAGTTTTTCGTTTTTTTTCAGTTCAAACATAATTTCTCCTTTAAATATACGCGTAATATTTCTTATTATAACATATTAAACTTGCGGTAACAACATAAAAAAAATTTTTCGTCAAAATCAACATAAAATCAGAGAAAAATTTGGTTGAAATGCGGCGCGTGTGAAACGTTTAC
>SFJQ01000084.1 GCA_004555855.1 [Eubacterium] saphenum
TGAATTTCGCGTCAAGGATACGGGTATCGGAATGCCGCAGGAGTTCTCCGAGCGTATCTTCAATCCCTTTGAGCGCGAGCGTTCCTCTACCGTCGGGAAGATACAAGGTACAGGTCTTGGTATGTCTATCGCAAAGAATATCATCGATATGATGGGCGGCACTATCGAGGTGCATACCAATCAGGGAAAGGGTACAGAATTTATTATCCAAATCAGAATGCGACTGCAGGCTGATACTAAGCACGACGTCAGGATAAAGTCCCTTGAGGGCTTGAAGGCTCTTGTAGTCTATGACGATTTCGACACCTGTGACAGCGTTTCAAGAATGCTTCTGCGTGTAGGTGTGAGGTCGGAGTGGACCTTGTCGGGTAAGGAAGCGGTTCTCCGCGCGAAACAAGCCATTGCAATCGACGACGCTTTCCGTGCATATATCATAGACTGGCGGCTGCCCGATATGAACGGTATCGAGGTTACAAGGCAGATACGCGCTCTTGGTGACACCACGCCGATAATTATTCTGACCGCATACGATTGGACGGATATCGAAGCCGAGGCAAGAGCCGCGGGAGTAACCGCATTCTGTGCGAAACCTATGTTTATGTCCGACCTGCGCGAAACGCTGCTGACAGCTATTGGCGAAAACGAAACAAAAGACGATATATCCGGATTTGCCGAAGAGGAGAATTTCAAGGGAAAGCGTTTGCTGCTTGTTGAGGATAACGACCTTAACCGTGAGATTGCATTCGAGATACTGAATGAATACGGGTTTATTGTGGAAACCGTGGAAAACGGCAAGGAAGCGGTTGATGAGATAGCCGCTTCGGATAACGGGTATTATGACCTTGTGCTTATGGATATTCAGATGCCTGTTATGAACGGCTATGATGCAACGAGGAGCATAAGAGCATTGGAAAACAAGGAGCTTTCATCTGTTCCCATTGTCGCGATGACGGCAAACGCCTTTGACGAGGACAGGAAAGCCGCGGCAGAATGCGGAATGAACGGATTTATCTCCAAGCCGATAAATATGGAAGATGTCATCGAGGTACTTCGGAGCGTATTGGAAAACAAATAAATATGCGGCAAAACAGATTTACCGCCTCGGAGCTGAACAGCTTCGGGGCGGTTTTTCGCCTGTTAGAGCGTATCTAAAATTCTCCCGTCCGTTGAAATCACGACAACTCTCCACGGGATAAACTTCCCGCTTGCCTGAAGAGCGCGCTTTACTGCGTTTTCAATTCCGCCGCAGCAAGGCACTTCCATACGAACTATGGTTACGCTCTTTATCTCGTTGTTGGCGATAATCGCCGTCAGTTTTTCCGCATAATCTCCCTCGTCGAGCTTCGGGCAGCCTATCAGGGTGACGTGGCTGCGGATAAAATCGCTGTGGAAATTTCCGTAAGCAAACGCTGTGCAATCCGCCGCAACAAGCAGATTTGCCTCGTTAAAATACGGCGCGTTTATCGGCACAAGCTTTATCTGTACCGGCCACTGAGAAAGCTGACTTGCGGCAGGCGCCCCCGACATTTTGAGAGGACTTTCCTCGCGCTTAATCGCTTTTGAATGCGTTCCCGGACAGCCGCAGGGCAAATCGCCGTGCTTTTTCGCTTTTGCCGCGAGAACCGCCGCCTCGTCATAAGCGGGCGCTTCGCGTTCCTCAAAGGAAATCGCGTTTGTCGGGCACGCGGGAAGGCAATCTCCCAGCCCATCGCAGTAATCCTCGCGGGTAAGCCGAGCCTTTCCGTCAACCATTTCAATTGCGCCCTCGTGACACGCGCTCGCGCAAGCGCCGCAGCCGTTGCACTTTTCTTCGTCTATTCTGATGATTTTTCTTATCATAAATTTTCTCCTTTTGGATAATAAATTGTTTGTCATGCGACAGAATATTTTCATATCCCGCGCCCTTGACTTGCTGATTAAATTATACAACATTGTTTGAAAAAAGTCGGTTGTTTTTACAACGGAAAGGCTGTTTTTATGGAACAATTTCTGCCAATTCTCAAAAAAACAAAGCTGTTCTCGGGAGTCGATACCGAGGATATTTCATCGATGTTTTCGTGCCTCGGAGCAAGCCTGCGATTTTATAAAAAAGGCGAATTTGTGTTAAGACAAGGCGAGCGGGTGGGCAAAATTATGGTTTTGGCTGAAGGAAATCTGCATATTCAAAGCGACGATTACTGGGGAAATCGAAGCATTCTCGGGGAGATTTGCGCGGGCGAGATGTTCGGAGAAGCGTATGCCGCCGCGGAGAGCTGCGCTTTGCCGAACGACGTGGTTGCCGTAACGGACAGCGCTGTCCTTCGCTTTGACGTAAATCGCATTCTCACGACCTGTTCGTCGGGCTGTCGGTTTCACAAAACCGTCGTGCAAAATCTTTTCTTTGCAATTTCCGAGAAAAACAGAAAACTTGTGCAGAAGCTCGGGCTTATGTCAAAGCGCACCACTCGGGAAAAACTGATTTCATATTTATCGGAGCAGTCAAAAAAGCAAAACAGCGCGAGTTTTTCCATTCCGTTCAACCGACGGCAGCTTGCGGATTTTTTGTCCGTTGACCGCAGCGCGCTTTCAAATGAGCTTTGCAGAATGCGCGATGAGGGAATGATAAGGTTTGAGAAAAATCGGTTTATTTTGCTTTGACAATTTGAAGAAAATAGTTTTGGTTTTTTATTAAATCGCGTCAAACTGACGAGAAAAAGCGGAGAATTTTCACGTTCTCCGCTTTTCGTTATCCTTCATAGAAACAGATTTTGTTTTTGTCGGAATTTTTGGCAAGATACATCGCGCTGTCGCTCATTTTCAGCAAATCCTCAAGGTCGTGGGCGTTTCCGTCGCAAACCGTGCTTGCTGCGGCGCCGATACTTGCTCCGAGCGTGCCGAATTCAGTTATCTCCGCGAAGGATTTGTTTACAGCGGAAAGCAGCTCGACAGCCTGCTTTTTGAGATTTTCCATGGAGCGCTCGCCGTTGATGACGATGATGAATTCATCGCCGCCAAGCCTTGCAATAAAGTCAATCGGGAAGGTTTTTCGCAGGATATCTGCCGTTAAAATCAGCGCTTCATCGCCTGCCTTATGACCGTATGTATCATTTACGCTCTTGAAATTGTCGAGGTCTATAAGGATTGTGGCGACGTTGGGCGTGTGTTTTATGCTGTCGAAATACTCAAACAAACGTCTTCTGTTGGAAAGACCGGTGAGGAAATCGGTGTTTGCGTTGTAGGCGGTCTGCTCAAGGCGTTTTCTCTCATCGGTGACATCGGTGAGGATTATCGCTTGCCCTATCATTTCCTCAAAAATGCTGTAAATCGGCTTAATACTGCAGGAAAGGGTGATTAAGCCCTGCTCGGTTTCGAGCGTAATTTCGTCATCTTCGAGTTTTCCGCGCAGAACGCTGTTCTTCCAGGAAGAAAGATTTGTTCCCACAATTTCGCTGTAATCGGGGAAGTATTTGAAGAACAGGCGGTTTGCCGCAAGAACATCTTCTTTTTCATCGTTAACTATTACCGCAAAGGGCATACTGTCGAGGATGACCTCAAGCTCGGAGTTAATGTTGTGCTGCGCGGTTACGTCGTTGGCGATGCCGCAGGTACCGAAAATAGTTCCGTCCTCGTCAATCAGCGGAGATTTGTAGGTCTTGAACTGCCGCATACCTTTCTTGGTCTTGACCTTCTCGTCAAAAAGGCAGGTTTCGCGCGCGTTTATGACAACCTCCTCTGACTCAAGGCAAACATATTCGCCCTGCTCATATTCTTCTTTGGGAATATCCCAGATATAGTAATGACCTTGTTTGTAAATCTGCTCCTTTGTTTTTGCGACAGCTTCGCAGAAGCCGTTGTTCACAATGAGGTGAGCGCCCTTTATGTCCTTGAACCAGACGAGGTCGGGGATACTGTCATAGACGGTTCTGAAGCAAACGGTCTGTAAACGGAAATCGAAAGACTGCTTCATTCGGGCTATGAGTTTTTCAGCATAAAATACAAGCAGGCTGTCGTTGTCGCTGTCTTCGGTCACAGTCCAAAGCTCGTCGGGCTTGTTGGGCATTTCGTTAACCGAAGGGAGCTTGTCGCTGCTTATCAGCAGAACGCGGAGCGTTTTTTTGCCGACAAGACCTGCACCCTGCTGATATGCGTCAATTCCGCCGAAAATTACCGCTCCGTCCAATTTATCGTATTTTTCGGTAATTTCGGGAACGGAGCTTACGGTGATTTCGCAGTCCTCCGGAAGAGCCGCCGATTTTATAGCTGCCTGAATTGCGATATTGCCGCTTACAACGATTATGTTGAGCTTACATTGATACATTGAATACTCACCCCATTAACAATTGTTTTGCATTAACGTGCTGAATTTATATATTCATTATACCACATTTCGATATCTTTTGTCAATGACTGTCATAAATTTGTTATGAAGCGGCATAATTAGCTTTAATGCCTGAAACAATCGTGCAGAAAATCGCATTGCACATTATATTTTGCCAAAGAGCCGGAAATGCCGGAAGCTCAAAATATTTATCCCTTTTTGAAAATCCTTTGTATAAAAGAACAGAAGGCAAAAAACCACACAAGGAGAGCCGACAAAACGTAATAAATCAGCAGGAAGAGTCATTATGGAAAACGAAAAAAACAAAGAACTGCTTGAAAAGACAAAGCAGAGCGGCGAGGTATCCGAGGAGGAGCTTGAGGCTGTTGTGGGAGGATTAATTATCAGGCACACAGAAATGTTTGAAAAATCACGCAGGTACTATTATGGAGAACAAAGACATTCGCCGTTTTGATGTTTGTCGGGCTGTCCGCCGTCCACAAAGGCGAATTTTCTCCCAGCGGCTGAAACAGCGAGGTTTGACAAAACAAGACCGGAGCAGGACGTTATCGTCAGGAACATAAGCCATTTTATTCGGCACGCACTTCCTCAACGGAGCTTTTATGCGAGTTCAAGGCACGCGGCGGATATCGGATTTTTGCCGCAAAAACGCAGAAAAGCAGGGCAGAAACCCCGACTATTAGTGCGGAATTGTGACCAAATAGATTTCGGGAAATCGCCCCCCTAAAATAGGAGAGCCGCCTGCGGCTTTTTGTGATTTCGTGCTTGTGCACTAGAGTTTCGCCTAAAGTCGAAGCTCTTTACAAATAAAACGCAGAAGAGGACGGTCCTAACGAACCGTCCTCAGCATAGTAAAGTCTTTCGCAACCCGCGGCTTTTGGCGTTTTTGTGCTTGTGCAAAAACGCCAAAAACGCTGAGGACCTCGGGCAAAGCCCGAGGTCCAATGAAAAGAGTGACCTACTTTGATACAATTTGCACACGACTCTGACCTTTTGTTAAAAGGTTTACCTATCGTTAAAAGGTTCAAGGATAATTAACTGGTTTGATAGTTTCCATCATGTGAAACAATATACTTTTTCCAACGCCTAATAACCTTTCTCAACGGTTCATCTAAATAGGAATAGGCTTTTTCCTTGATCCAATCGGGTATGCCATAAGCAGCTTCAGCTATACTTCCCGTGATAGCCGCCAAGGTGTCGCTGTCACCGCCAAGAGAAATAGCGTTTCGGATTGCGTCCTCAAAATCCGTGCTTTCCAAAAATGCGATAATAGCTTGAGGAACTGTCTCCTGACAGGTTTCGTTGAAACTGTAGATAGGGCGAATCTCATTCAGAGTTTTGGATAAATTGTACCCATATTCCTTTTCAATATGCTCCTTGATGCGCTTTTTGCACTCTGACGGATTATCACTAATCGGTGTTTCATAATCGCCATAGTACCCGCCAAAGTAGTAACGGCTCATAAAAATTGCATCGGCGGTAGCCATTGCGCCCTTAATACCCTCCGGGTGGTTGTGTGTTACTTCTGCTGACAGCCTCGCCCTAGCTCTTCCATTGGACGGCCACATTCCGGTTCTGGCGCAAAATCCGCAATCCATTACCCATGCACATGGTGAAACACGCATTGCCGAACCGTTGCCAAAGCTGTTATACGGCTCACGGTCATCAGATAACAGCCATGCTCTGAAATTAACGCCATATCCGCAATCAGGATACATTCTACCATACTTCTTCATGGCATTGATAAAGTCATCTTTTTCGCCGCCGTTCATTACAGCCTCTGCCACGGCACAGGTCATAACTGTATCATCTGTAAAGAAACAGTTGTCTTGGAATAGTGGGAAATCTTTAGTTTTAATGTTGCTCCACTCATAAACGGAACCCACAATATCGCCAACTATTGCACCAAGCATTTATTTTCACCTTTCTCTTTATAAATTGCCATCACACGAAATGGTCATCCACAATCTTATTTAACTGTGCGGCGATTTCCACAAAATATCGGTTCAAATCCAGCGTTTTCACACTGATTTTATTACCGCTCATCTGATAGCTATTGTCCGGCTGGATTGCTTCGTCAGTCGCTGCGTACAGAAGCATTCCGGATACCCGATGCGGTTCACAGCCGAACTCCGTATCTTTGTTTTTAACATAGGTGAAGATTTGGTACAGATTACCGGAGTGTAAGGAATGCACATCGTACTTTGCCTGTGTGGTGTGCGTATAATACTTTGCGTCAATGATTAGAACCTCACTACCCTTAGTCAGCGTAATATCACTTTGCATGACCGGGAGCATTGTGCCGATGCCATCATCCAGCGCCCACGGA
>SFJQ01000085.1 GCA_004555855.1 [Eubacterium] saphenum
TTTGTCGAAAAATGTTATAATGAAAGAAAAACGTTTAGGAGAAAGATATGCGTCCAATTGCGGTAACTTTGGCAATAAGCGCGGCAGGTGCGATAACCCTCTGCGCGATTTTCAGAATTATTCCGCTGCTTTTCCCGATATTCTGCGGCTTTGCGCTTGCTTTGAACCTCTTGCTTTGGGGGATTTTGTGGATTTTGTCTCTTTTCGTCAACAAGAAAAAGGTTTATGAAAAGCCGTCAAAATTCTACAGCGGAATGCTGAACTTCGGCTACGCGTACATCTGCGAGGGCGCGCGGCTGAAGATAAAGACGAGCGGTCTGGAAAAGCTGCCCGACGAGCCGTTTTTGCTGGTGTCAAATCATCTGTCACAGCTGGACAATATGGTGCAGTGCCTTGCGCTGAAGCCGAGAAATCTTGCGTATATCACCAAGCAGTCGCTGTTCAAAATCCCGATTGTCGGCAGAACGATAACGCGGTGCTGTTATATGCCGATTGACCGCAAAAGTCTGAAAGCGGGAAAAGGCGCGGTGGAGCTTGCGGAGGATTACATAAAGCGGGGCGCGCTGTCGGTCGGCGTTTTCCCCGAGGGCACGCGCGGTGACGGGAAAACGCTCGGGAAATTTCACGCTGGGTGCTTTAAGGTCGCGCTGAAAACGGGCTGCCCGATTGTTGTCGCGGCAATTCGCGGAACAAAGCAGGCTCACAAGCGCACGCCGTGGCTCAGCACGGAGGTTAATTTCGATATCATTGATGTGTTAAGCCCCGAGGGGCGCAAATCCGTGGAGCTGTCGGAGCTGGTAAGGGAGAAGATTGAGGGGTTTCTTGCGGGGAAAAAATAAACCAAAAACATAAAACGGAGGGAATTTATTATGACAACAGCACTTTACAATCCGCTTGCTTGCAACGGTCACGGACGTGAAAATGCGGCAAAACTCGCGGAGGTTCTCGACGAGCAGATTTCGTTCAAGGATATCCGCGAAACGAAAATTTCCGATATCCCCGCAGATGATAAAATCGTGATTTGCGGCGGCGACGGCACAATCAGTCATTTTGTCAACACTTTCGGTGAACCCGAGCGCGACATCTATTATTATCCCGCGGGTTCGGGCAACGATTTCACGCGTGATATCGGCGAAAACGGTGTGATTTTGCTCAATCCGTATCTGAAAAATCTCCCGACGGTTGAGGTCAAGGGGAAGAGCTACAAGGTGCTGAACGGAGTTGGGTACGGAATTGACGGGTATTGCTGCGAGGTCGGCGATGAGCAGCGCGCGAAAAATCCCGGCAAAGAGATTAACTACACGTCTATCGCGATTAAGGGACTGCTGTTTCATTTCAAGCCCGCGAATGCCACGGTGACGGTTGACGGCAAGGAGCACAAGTTCAAGAAAGCGTGGCTTGCGCCCGCGATGAACGGCAGATATTACGGCGGGGGAATGTGCATTGCTCCCGAGCAGGACAGGCTGAACGCGGAGAGAAAGCTGTCGGTTGTTTTGATGTACGGCTCGGGCAAGCTCAAAACGCTGATGGTTTTCCCGTCAATTTTCAAGGGCGAACACGTCAAGCACACGGAAATGGTTGAAATCCTCACGGGACACACAATCGAGGTGAAATTTGACCGCCCGACAGCGCTTCAGGTTGACGGCGAAACCATAAAAAATGTCGAGAGCTATGTGATAAAAAGCGCGGCGGTCGCGGAGAAAGAGAAGGAGCTTGCCGAGGTGAAGTGAGGGAAATCGGCGGTTTTTGAGGGGGTAAGCTGAGAAATGCAGAACAACGTAAACTTGACATCGGAAATCCTAGAGTGTTGTCGCAAAAGAGAAGAAGTGTTAAAAAAGGGGCAATCGGTGCGGGTTTATAATAAACATTTTGTAAAAATGCGTAAGTTAGCACGAGTGTTGATTTCCGAAGACAGGCAAGAAGAATTGCTCTCATATCTCAGCGACGAAAGCGTGTCGGTCAGGCGAGATATTTCGGGACTTTTATATAATTCTTATCCGGAATTGTGTAAAAACGTTTTGAGAGAGATATCAGAAATGACGGTTGCAACAGGTCTTCCGGAGTGTTTTGTTAATGTGGCAGTTTCGGCAAGTTTCGCTCTTGAATACGGCATACCTAAAGACTTTCCGTAATTTCAAAGGCGAAAGAAATCGAGGTTTAGTATGCAGTCAAAAAACATAGAAATCCGCAGAATTTCGGGGAATGAGATAGCTCAAGCGATTGACTTGAGCTGGGAGGTTTTTTTGCAGTTTGAAGCGCCCGAGTACAGCGAGGAGGGCGTCCGCACGTTTCGCGAGTCGCTTGACGACAAGGAGCGCGCGGCTTCGCTTGACTGGTTCGGCGCGTTTGAGGACGGTCGGCTTGTCGGGACAATTTCGGTTCGCGAGCCGTGTCATCTCGGCGGATTTTTCGTCAAAGCGGACTGCCACGGCAAGGGTTACGGGAGAATGCTGTTCGAGGCAGTCAAGCGCGAGTACCCGAACCGCGCGATTACCGTAAATTCCTCGCCCTACGCTGTCCCGATATACGAGCATCTCGGATTTCGCGCAACCGACACCGAGCAAACGGTCACGGGAGTTCGCTTTACACCGATGATTTTCGGCGAATAAAAAAAGGGCAAAACCGGCTTTTCGGCTTTGCCCTTCGTTTATTTCACCGCGGGAATTTGCTGAGTAATGCAGTGGATATTGCCGCCGCCCGTGAGGATATCGCGCGCGTAAATCGGGATAATTTCGCGCTCGGGGAACAGCTCCGCGAGAGTTTTCCGCGCGCGCTCATCGTTCTCGTCACCGAAAAACGGCATCACAATCGCCTTGTTCGCGATGTAAAAGTTGACGTAGGAAGCGGCAAGCCGTTCGCCGACAGTTCGTGTTGGCTCGAAATCCATTGTATCAAGCCCTCCGCACTCCTCCTCGGTGACGTAAATCGGCTTCGGGAGATACAGCTTGTGAACCTTGATTTTGCGGCCTTTCGCGTCGGTTGAGTTTTCGAGAATGTCAAGGCAGCTTTTCGAGAGCGCGTACTGCGGGTCGTTTTCGTCATCGGTCCACGCGAGAACAACCTCGGCGGGCTTCACAAACGCGCAGATATTATCGACGTGCTCATCGGTTTCATCGCGGAAAATGCCGTTTTTCAGCCAAATCACCTTCGTTATCCCAAGGCACTCGGCAAGCTTTTCCTCAATCTCGGCTTTGGTGAGTTCGGGATTTCTGCCGCGGCTCAAAAGGCAAGCCTCGGTTGTGATAAGCGTGCCTTCGCCGTCCGTGTGGATTGAGCCGCCTTCAAGGACAAACCCGCTCATATCGTACATATCGACGTCAAACAAATCGCAGAGTTTCCGCGCCATTTTGTCGTCCTTGTCCCACGGGAAATAAAGCCCGTTTTCAAGACCGCCCCACGCGTTAAAACTCCAGTTTATACCGCGGATTTCCTTGCCGTTTGTGACAAAAGTCGGCGCGTAATCTCTCGCCCAGGAGTCATTGCTTGACATTTCGACAACGCGAATGTTTTCTGGGAGCAGGTACCGTGCATTTTCGTATTGCTCAAAGGACGCGCAGACGGTGACTTTCTCGCTTTTTGCGATAGCCTTGCAAACCTCTGCGAACGCTTTCCGCGCCTTGTAGCCGCCGTAAGCCCAAGAGTCGCTTCTCTCGGGGAAAATCAGGATACAGCCCGAGTGCGGCGAAAATTCCGCGGGCATATAAAAGCCATCGTCACGCGGCTTGCTGTTCAAAACTTTCATAATTTCTTCCTTTTATGGTTAATATAAAATTGTCTGAATTAAATTATAGCACATCTTTACATAAAAATCAAGTTGACAAAACAGCTAAAATATGGTATAATAAATTATCTATGTGAAAGGGGATTTTTATGGTACAGTATGATGAAACAAGGTTAGCGATGGAAGCGCTTGAACCGCAGCTTGAGGAGCTTCGCGGCGCTTTGAACCTTGACGGGATAAAAATAAAGCTCGATGAGCTTGAAATGAAAACAACCGAGCCGAAATTCTGGGACGACGCGGAAAAATCGGGCGCGGTTATGCAGCAAATCGGTCGGTACAAGCAGATGATAAGCGATTTCGAGAAACTCAAAAACGACCGTGAGGAAGTTTTGACGATGATTGAGCTTGCCGAGGAAGAAAACGACGAGTCGATGGCGGACGAGGTGAAAGCGCTCGGCGATGCTGTCAAGACCGCTTATGAGGAGCAGAAGCTCAGCACGCTGCTCAAAGGCGAGTACGACAGCTGCAACGCGATTTTGTCGTTCCACGCGGGCGCAGGCGGCACGGAAGCGCAGGACTGGGTTTCGATGCTGGTGAGAATGTACACAAAATGGGCAGACAGACACGGCTTCAAAACCGAGATTCTCGACATACTTGACGGCGACGAGGCGGGCATCAAAAGCGCGTCTATCCATATCGAGGGCTACAACGCCTACGGCTTCCTCAAAAGCGAACACGGCGTTCACCGTCTGGTACGCGTTTCACCGTTTGACGCTGCGGGAAGACGTCACACAAGCTTCGCTTCTGTCGAGGTAATGCCGGAAATCGAGAAGGACGTTTCCGTGGAAATCCGTCCCGAGGATATTGAAATGGAAGTTTACCGTGCAAGCGGCGCGGGCGGTCAGCACATCAACAAGACAAGTTCCGCGGTTCGTTTGATACACAAGCCTACCGGTATCGTTACTGCCTGCCAGACTCAGCGTTCACAGGTGCAGAACAGGGACTTCGCGATGAAAATGTTGATGTCAAAGCTCATTCAGATTAAGGAGCAGGAGCATCTCGACAAAATCAGCGATATCAAGGGCGAACAGCTCAAAATAGAGTGGGGAAGCCAAATCCGCTCGTATGTATTTATGCCGTACACGCTCGCGAAAGACCACCGCACAAACTTTGAGAGCGGCAATATTAACGCGGTTATGGACGGCGATATCGATGGATTTATCAACGCGTTCCTCAAGGCAAAGAGCCTCGGTGAAATCTGATTTATGGAGAAAAACGAAATAATTCCGCTTATAATCACGGGACTTACCTCCGAGGGAAGCGGGATTGCGAGATATGACGGGAAAGCGGTTTTCGTGCCGTTTGCGGCGGTCGGCGACGAGATTGAAGCGCGGGTGCTGAAGGACTGCAAAAGTTACGCCTACGCGAAAATCGAGCGCATTATAAAGCCGTCCGAGGACAGAATAGAAAATGACTGTCCCGTTTTCGGGAAATGCGGCGGCTGCGTGTTTCGGCACATCAGCTATGAAGCGGAGCTTCGCGCAAAAGAAGGCATCGTCCGCGACGCTTTTGAGCGGATAGGAAAGCTAAATCCCGAGTTCAAACCGATTGAGTGCGGAGAAACCGCCGAGCGTTACCGAAACAAGCTCCAGATGCCCGTGGCAAGGGTTGACGGGAAAATCGCGGCGGGTTTTTTCGCTCAGAGAAGTCATCGGCTGATACCCGTGAGCGACTGCAAGCTCCAGCCCGAAATATTCTCAAAAATCACGGAATATATCATAAAGGAAGCGGCGGCGCTTAAAATTTCCGCGTATAACGAGGAAAAACACGATGGAGTTTTTCGGCACATTTTCCTCAGAAAAGCCGCTAACAAAGCGGACGGCGGGATTTGCTGCGTTTTGGTTGCGCGGAGAAACGTCCCCGAATTCAAGGCGCTTGCGAGAATAATCTCGGACAAATTTCCCGAGGTAACGGGCGTTGTGCTGAACATAAATCCCGAAAAAACCAACGTAATTCTCGGTGAAAAGGAAATTCTGCTCTGTGGGCGCGCGGAGATTTTCGATGAAATGTGCGGCGTTTTGCTTAAAATTTCGCCGAAGTCATTTTATCAGGTGAACACAAACGCTGCCGAAAAGCTGTACAGGCGCGCGGCGGATTTCGCGGGAAAAGCCGAGGTAATCCTCGATTTGTACTGCGGGATAGGCGCGGTGGGGCTTTCGATGGCGAAGAATGCGAAAAAGCTGCTCGGCGCGGAAATTGTTGACGAAGCGGTGGAGAATGCTCGGGAGAACGCGCAAAACTGCGGGATAACGAACGCGGAGTTTATCTCGGCGGACGCGAAGGTTGCTGCGAAAACGCTCTGCGAGAGGGGAATTTTGCCCGATGTAATCCTGCTCGACCCGCCGCGAAAGGGCAGCGATGAGGAAACGCTGAAGTCCTGCGCGGCGATGAATCCGAAGCGGATTGTAATGATTTCCTGCAACCCGTCAACAGCGGCGCGCGACTGCAAATTGCTGAACGAAATGGGCTATGTGCCGAAAATCGTGCAGCCGTTCGATTTATTTCCGAGAACCCCGCATGTGGAGTGTATAGTGTGTATACAAAGAAAGGAATAGAACGAAGGCTTAGGCTATTACAAATAAATGTGCCTTATAGGTTCACTAAATACAGACCTTGTGGGAATAAGTCATATTTTACGGAAAACGCTTTTGAGGGTTTTGTTGAAGCATATATCAACTTAGCTGAAGCACCCATTGTAATCAGAGGGGAATTACTATAATACAATCATTTTTTGAGACTGATTAAATTCAGTCTCTTTTTTTATACAAATGAAGTGCTATTTAATTATAACAAAATAGAAAGGGGTGATGAAAAAAGCGTTTCAAGCATTTCGGTTTATTTGCTAC
>SFJQ01000086.1 GCA_004555855.1 [Eubacterium] saphenum
ACCTTTTTACCGGTGTTTTCAACCTTTTTCCCATCGGCGAATATGACGGAGCAGCCTTACTTGAAGATTTTGTGATAAAGCGCTGCAAAGCGGAAAATGTTGATTTAGTAATGAGAACTGCGACTATAATTTCTGCTGCTGCTGCAAGCGTTGCTTTTATGATTTTTTTCGGCGGGAACACTTCGTTTACGCTGCTTACGACGATTGTGTATTTAATCGCTTCGTTTGGTTTGAAAAACAGATAAAATTTCCTTGACAAATGGAAAAAATTATTGTATAATATAAACAAGCACAAATGTGCAAAAATATATTTAAGGAGAATTACTATGAGATACGAAATTAAGGGCGAGCCGCTTCCCGTGCTGATTACTTATCTTGAACCGGGCGAGTCGGTTATGTGTCAGAAAGGCGCAATGAGCTGGATGACTCCGAATATGTCTATGTCCACGGGTACCGGCGGAATCGGAAAGGCGTTCGGCAAGATGTTCTCGGGAGAATCAATGTTCCAAAATACTTACACCGCGCAGGGCGGTCCCGGTATGATTGCTTTTGCTTCCAGCGTTCCCGGGTCGATTATTCCGTTTGATATCAGCCAAGGCGATATGATTGTCCAAAAGGGCGGATATCTTGCGTCTGAAATGTCCATTGAGTTCTCTATAGCGTTCCAAAAGAAAATCGGAGCAGGCTTTTTCGGCGGCGAGGGCTTTATTATGCAGCGCCTTCACGGCAAGGGAATGGCTTTTGCGGAAATTGATGGATATGTTGTTCAGTATGAGCTTCAGGCAGGTCAGGAAATGATTATCGATACAGGTTATCTTGCGGCAATGTCCGGAACCTGCACGATGGACTTCAGAAAAGTCGGCGGTATCGGAAATTCGCTGTTCGGCGGCGAGGGCTTCTTCAACACGGTTGTAACCGGTCCCGGCAAAATCTACCTCCAGACAATGCCCAAGAACCAGCTTGCCGATTCGCTTTCAATTGTACATGCTTAAAAAATCTTATAGAATAATTTTCCCGCAAATTTCTGCGGGAATTTTATTATTTTTTGATATTTCGGGAAAAATTGCAAAAATGCACTTGAAATTTATATCAGAATGTGGTATATTATAATTGTGCAAATGAATGATTTTTTGTGGAGGTTTTGTTTATGAATATTTTATATGCAGCAAGCGAAGCACTGCCTTTTGCGGCAAGCGGCGGACTCGCAGATGTAGCAGGTTCTCTTCCCAAGGCACTTGTTAAGGCAGGACACGACGCGCGCGTTGTTATGCCTTATTATGTCAACACAGTCAAACCCGAGCAAAAGGAAAAAATGCGCTTTATCACCAACTTTACCGTTCCCGTGGGCTGGCGTCATCAGTACTGCGGAGTTTTCACGCAGGAAGTTAACGGTGTTACATACTATTTCCTCGACAACGAGTATTACTTCAAGCGCGACAACGGTCTTTACGGCTATTATGACGACGCTGAGAGATATGTTTTCTTCAGCAGAGCGGTGTTGGAGATGCTCCGTCACATTGACTTCCACCCGCAGATTATCAACTCAAACGATTGGCAGTGCGCTCTTATTCCCGTTTACCATAATTTGTTCTACAAGAACGAGTGGGGCTTCGGCGATATCAAGAACGTATTCACAATCCACAATATCGGTTATCAGGGACAGTATGGTCTTGATTTGGTAAAGGATATCGTTGGAATACCTCCGCGCAATGTAAATATTATCGAATACGATCACGACATCAACTTTATGAAGGGCGCAATCGAGATGGCGGACAAGGTTACCACCGTTTCTCCGACCTACGCGAGAGAAATTCTCGACCCGTGGTTTGGTCACGGTCTGGACAGAATTCTCCGCACAAAGCAGTACAAGACAACCGGCTTCCTGAACGGTATTGATGTTGATTTGTACAACCCCGAAACCGATCCGACTATCGCAAGCAAGTTCTCCGCGAAAAACCACAAGGGCAAGGACGCTTGCAAGGCGGCAATTTTCGAGGAATTTGGTATGCCGAAGTATGATATCCCGACAATTGCGATGATTTCACGTTTTGCCGACCACAAGGGCTTTGATTTGGTAAGATATGTGTTCGATGAAATCGTTGCTCAGGATATGCAGGTTATTATTCTTGGCTCGGGCGAGAAGCAGTACGAAGATTTCTTCCAGGAAATGCACTGGCGTTATCCCGACAAGGTTGGCTTCTACCGCGGCTACAACCCGACTCTCGCGAAGAAAATCTACGCGGGCGCGGATATGTTCCTTATGCCGTCCAAGAGCGAGCCTTGCGGTCTTGCACAGATGATTGCCGCAAGATACGGAACCGTGCCGATTGTAAGGTCAACGGGCGGTCTGCGCGACAGCATCATTGACGCGGGCGATAACGGTATCGGTTACACCTTCCAAAGCTACAACGCGGGCGATATGCTCGGTGCAATCAAGCGCGCAAGAGAAGCCTACAAGAACAAGACAGAGTGGAGCAAGCTCGTTACACGCGCTATGAAGGCTGATTTCAGCTGGGATACCTCGGCTAAGCTGTACATCGGTCTTTACACAGAGCTTTGCGGTGGATAATTCCTCACAAAATTTTATATAAAACCGCGTTCGGAGCTTTTCGTACGCGGTTTTTTCGGTTTTTTTAAAGTAAGTTAACTAAAAATCAAAAAACACTTGAAAAATATTCCGAAATGTGATATACTATTAAGGATAGGAAAAAATCATCGGAAAGGATGTTATTTATGGCAAAAATTGCCGTTTTGGGTTACGGCGTCGTTGGTTCGGGTACCGTTGAGGTATTCTACAAGAACAGGGAAAATCTGGAAAAGAAGGCGGGCGAACCGCTGGATATTAAATATATTCTTGATTTACGCGATTTCCCCGACAGCCCTTATGCAGATAAGTTCACAAAGGACTTCAACGTGATACTGAACGACCCTGAGGTAACGGTTGTTACAGAAGTAATCGGCGGAATTAATCCATCGTATGATTTCGTGAAATCATCGCTTCTGGCAGGAAAGAGCGTTGTCACGTCAAATAAGGAGCTTGTTGCTAAAAAGGGCGCGGAGCTCCTCACAATCGCTCGCGAAAAGAACGTAAACTTTTTCTTTGAGGCAAGCGTCGGCGGCGGTATTCCGATTATAAAGCCCATTCACGCGTGCCTTGAGGCAAATGAAATCAAGGAAATCGCCGGTATTCTCAACGGAACGACAAACTTCATTCTCACCAAGATGTTCCGTGACGGAATGGCGTTTGACGAGGCGCTCAAAATTGCGCAGGAACTCGGTTACGCCGAGAGAAATCCTGCCGCTGATGTCGAGGGCATGGACGCTTGCAGAAAAATCTGCATTCTTGCGTCGCTTTCGTTCGGCAGGCACGTTTATCCCGAAAATGTACACACTGAGGGCATTACAAAAGTTACGCCCGAAGATGTTGATTATATGGACAGCTACAACGCGAAAA
Organism: [Eubacterium] saphenum; assembly: GCA_004555855.1. Lineage (GTDB taxonomy): Bacteria > Bacillota > Clostridia > Oscillospirales > Ruminococcaceae > CAG-115. Next base: position 3,455 of record SFJQ01000086.1, read on the forward strand.
TCAAGCTCATCGGCTGCGCTCGCCGCGAGGACAACAACGAGATTTCCATCGGTGTTTTCCCTGCGGTCATCAAGGACGAGAGCCAGTTAAGCGGTGTAAGCGACGTATTCAATGCAATTCTGGTTCGCGGTGACGCAACGGGTGACGTTGTGTTCTACGGAAAGGGCGCAGGCAAGCTCCCGACAGCAAGCGCGGTGGTTTCCGATATCGTTTCGGCTGTTAAGCACACGACAACCAGCCGTTCGCTTGACTGGGCTGACAGCGAGCAGTCCTTTATCAGACCTTTCGAGCAGTTCACCTGCGGAAATTACATCAGACTTCTTGCCAAAAATCCCGAAGAAACAAAAGCTGCCGTTAAGAACGCTTTCGGCGATGTTGAATATCTTACGTCAAAGAATAAGGCGGACAATGAGCTTGCGTTTGTTACGGGCGTTATGACCGAAAAGGCGGCTCTTGACGCTCTGAACGGGCTTTCCGAGGGCGCTGAGGTTCTCGGAAGACTTAGAGTTCTGGATTATTGATAGCATTTTCAATAACGGGGAGGATTTTTATGAGTGATAACTCGGGGCTTAAGTACAAGCGTATTTTGCTGAAACTGAGCGGTGAAGCGCTTGCGGGCGACAAAGGTCAGGGACTTGATTTCCCGACCGTCGAAAACATCTGCAAGAGCATCAAGAAAACCGCAGACGCCGGCGCGGAGATAGGAATTGTTGTAGGCGGCGGCAACTTCTGGAGAGGGCGCGACTGCAAAGGCTCGGACAGAGCGCGCGCCGACCATATCGGAATGCTGGCGACAACAATGAACGCGCTTTTTGTAGCGGACGTTCTGGAGGGCTTGGGTTGTATTGTAAGAGTACAAACGGCGATTACAATGCAGCAGGTTGCCGAGCCGTTTATCCTGGGAAGAGCGCTTCGCCACTTTGAAAAGGGAAGAATTGTAATTTTCGGCTGCGGCACGGGAAACCCGTTCTTTTCAACCGACAGCGCGGCTTCATTGAGAGCAGCCGAGCTGAAAGCCGATATAATTCTCAAAGCGACAATGGTTGACGGAATATACGATAAAGACCCGAAAAAGCACCCCGACGCCGTGAAATTTGACGTCATCACTCATCACGATATTCTGGTTAAAAAGCTCAAGGTTATGGACAGCGCTGCGGCGGCTATCTGCACCGAGAACAATATCCCGATTATCGTTTTCAACCTCGACAGACCGGACAATATCTACGACGCGGCTATGGGAAAGAGCGTCGGAACACTTGTTGTAAATAAACTGAATTAACCGAAGGGAGCAAATCTTATGAAAGAAATTATCGACAACACCAAGCAGAAAATGGAGAAATCCATAAATGCGCTTCAGAGCGAGCTTGCGTCAATCCGCGCGGGCAGAGCAAATCCTGCGGTTCTGGACAGAATTACGGTAAGCTACTACGGAGCCGATACTCCTATCAATCAGATGGCGTCGATTTCGGTTGCCGAAGCGAGAATACTCGTGGTTTCTCCCTACGATAAATCCCAGCTCAAGGCTATCGAAAAGGCAATTCAGGCTTCTGAGCTTGGAATTAATCCCACAAACGATGGTACAGTTCTTAGAATTACCTTCCCGCAGCTTACCGAGGAACGCAGAAAAGAGCTTTGCAAAACCGTTAGCAAGACCTGCGAGGAGAGCAAGGTTGCCGTAAGAAATGTTCGCCGCGACGGTATGGATAAAATCAAGGCTAAGAAAAAGGCAAACGAAATCACCGAGGACGACGTTAAAGAGGCAGAGAAGGATATCCAGAAAATCACCGACAAGTTTATTGAGCAGATTGACAAAATCGGTGAAGAAAAGAACAAGGAAATTATGTCGATTTAATGGAAAAAAATCAAATTCCGGCTCACATCGGCTTTATAATGGACGGAAACGGTCGCTGGGCAAAAAAGCGCCTTATGCCGAGAAATTTCGGTCACTCAAAGGGTGCGGACGTTTTCAAGAAGTGCATCGACTGGTGCAAAGAGCTTGGCGTGAAATGCGCTACCTTTTATGCGTTTTCAACCGAAAACTGGAGCCGTCCCGACGATGAAATTCAAGGAATAATGAACCTGTTAAGGCGGTATATTAAGGATATCAAAAAGACCGTGGAAAAAGAGAACCGAGTTATAATTCTCGGGGATATTTCGCGGCTGGACGAGGATATCCGAAACGACTTGATTGACCTTCAGGAAACCTCAAAGAAAAACACACGCTTTACCGTGGGAATAGCCTTGAATTACGGCGGAAGACCGGAGCTTGTGCGGGCGATGAGGGAAATCTCGGAAGAGTGCGTATCGGAGAAAATTTCCCCCGACGACATCACCGAGGAACTTGTCGAAAAGCACCTTTACACAAGCGAAATGCCGCCGCTTGATTTGATTATCAGACCGAGCGGGGAAAAGCGCCTGTCGAATTTTCTGATATGGCAGGCGGCTTACGCCGAGTTCGTTTTTATGGACGTGCTCTGGCCTGATTTCACAAAAAAAGATTTGGAGTATGCTATCGCGGAATATGCGGGAAGAAACCGCAGATTCGGCGGAATTTGACGTATATGACCGGAAAGGCTGTTTATGCTTAAACGAATACTTTCAGCGCTGGTTGCGATGGTTATCGGCATATCTGCGCTAATTATAGACAATCTTATAGTTTATCTGGTCTTGATATCGCTTTTCAGCGCAATCGGAACATTTGAGCTTATCCGCGCGATAAAGTGCCACAACCACAAGTTTCTCACTTGTTTTTGCGTGATTTTTTCGCTCGGCGTGCCGTCGCTTTTAACTTTCCCCGTGTTTAAACCTTTTTGGGTTATGGCGTGCCTTGTGTTTATAATGGTAATGCTGCTGATAATGCTGGCGCAGCACAAAACGATAAAGTTCGTTGAAGTTGCGGCTTGCGGCGGTTCTGCGCTTGCAATACCGATTTCACTCAGCTGTATAATCTTCGTGAGAAATTTATCGTGGTATGCCGAAGGCGGCTATTATCCGGGCGTGTTTATGATTGTATATCTGCTGTTCTGCGCGTGGCTCGGCGACTCGGGAGCTTATTTCGTGGGAACTTTTCTGGGAAAACACAAGCTCTGTCCCGATATCAGCCCGAAAAAAACCGTTGAGGGATTTATCGGCGGAATTATTA
>SFJQ01000087.1 GCA_004555855.1 [Eubacterium] saphenum
CATCATTATGGAAAATACCGGCAACGATACCATAAAAGTCGCAGGTCTCTGTGCGCTGAACGAAGGTACAATAAAGAACTGCTATAATACGCAGGACTTAACAGGCTCGGGTAATATAAGCATGAGCGGTATATGCTATGTGAACTACGGAAATATTCATTATTGCTATAATGACGCAAATATTTACGGCGGAATTGAAAATGATCCCTTTTATGGACTCGGCTCCGCCGGCAGCGACCAAATACATGATTGCTACTATAATATTGACAAAAATGTCTATCAGTATGCTAACTTTTGCGTAAAGAAATCCACCATTGAGTTTATGAACGGCGAGGTTGCATTTCTGCTTCGTCAGGCTACGGGCGACAAACGCTGGAAGCAGAAAATCGGCACTCACGACCAACCGTATCTGGGCGATGATGACACCACCGACCTTGTATTCAAGGGCGGACCTTCCGGTTATCACAACCATCCGGACGGCAGCATGAACTGTGGGCTTTGCTCGGACAGCGACCCTCAGCCGCCAGCACTTGTAGATGGCGTTTATCAGGTTGGAACAAAGGCGGAGCTGTACTGGATTGCAAATTTCGGCACAAACGCAAAATGCGTTCTGATAAATGACATTGCTTTTTCCAATTCCGATATCTGGATTCCGATAGGTTCTTCGTCAAAGAACTTCTCGGGTACATTTGACGGACAGGGCTATACTATCAGCGGGCTGAATGTATCCGGTTCTTCCGATAACATCGGTCTTTTCGGAGTTATCGGCTCAAGCGGCAAGGTGATGAATTTAGGCATCGAGAACTGCTCTTTCGCAGGCAACAATAATGTCGGCTCGATTGCAGGTCAGAACAAGGGCACAATTTCCGGCTGCTTCGGCTATAACAATACAATCAGCGCAACGAACGGAGCGGGCGGCATTTCCGCGACAAACAGCGGCACTGTTGACCACAGCTTCTATTATGGCGATGTTGACGGCGCTGCCGACAGTACGCTTTCGCTGACAGCTGAACAGCTTGCAAGCGGCTATGCGGCTTATAATCTCAATTCCGACAAGTTTGTTCCTGTTTGGGGTCAGACTTTGCCGGGTGGCGTAAAGCCCGTTCGCATAAACAGCACCAACAGGGTTTACTATGGAAGCACATATCACAATCACGCCGCAGACCTCACACATTGCGATGACTGTAATATGGATATTCCCGAAAAGCCTCCCGTTTCCGATGGGGTGTATCAGATTTCACTCGCAAAGCATTTGTACTGGTTTGCGGATTATGTAGCTAAGGGTAACACAGACGCAAAGGCTGTTCTTTTGAACGATATTACTGTAAATTCGGGCGTTTTGGATAGCGGCGCTCTGAACAGCACTGCTGTCGGTATATTCTCGCGCTGGACGCCTATCGGTACAGACAGTAATCCTTTCAAGGGCAGCTTTGACGGAAACGGTCATTACATCAAGGGCTTGTATCTGTCCGAGCCGTCGGAAATGTACGGCGGTTTGTTCGGTGTAATCGGCAGCGGCGGCAAGGTTTCAAATGTCGGTGTTCTTGATAGTTATATCAACGCAACACAAGCAGGCGGTATCGCTGCAAAGAATGACGGTAAAATCAGCGGCTGCTTCAGTATGGCAAATGTAAGCGGAACAACCTACGGCGGTATCGCGGGAAGCGGCACGACCGGAGTAACATACAGCGCGTTTCTTACCGACAGGGTTTCGGGCGCTCCTGCCGACAGCACAATCGGCAAAGACATCAGCGCCTTTGCAAGCGGCGAGGTTACATATCTGCTCAACGGCAATCAGACAACGCTTGTATGGGGACAGAAGCTTGGCGTTGACGGAGATGCTATTCCCGTAGAAAAAACCGAGGAAAATGTGGTATATTTTGCACAGGGGCAGTATCACAATCACACCGCCGAAGAATGTACAATCTGCACCAAGAAGCCCGAAAGTATCGATGGCGTATATCAGATATCAAACGAACGCGAGCTGCGTTGGTTCAGCGAATATGTAAACAATGGCGCTGTCCGTATAAAAGGCGTTCTGACAGAAGATATCGTCATTCCCGACGGCATAATTTTTGAGCCAATCGGAGATTTAAGGGATCCATACGAGGGATACTTTGACGGTCAGGGTCATACCGTCAGCAATCTTCGGTTTACCGATTCCGGAAAGGACTATGTAGGTCTGTTCGGCATTGTTTATTCCGGAGGAGATATCAGAAATGTCGGCATCATCAATTCAACCTTTACCGGCAACGACTATGTCGGCAGTATTGCAAGCTATTGCTCCGGCAGGATAAGCGGCTGCTTCAGCACGGCAGCGGTAAGCGGCAACACCAATGTCGGCGGACTTGTCGGCAAAATCGATGTAACATTTGGCTCGGTGACAAACAGCTATTATCTCGGCAGCAATGTTACCGGCGCAAGCGACGCGGGATTTGCCGCTGAAAGCGCTGATTTCACATCGGGCAAGGTCGCCTATAATCTTAACGGAAACCAGTCAACGCTTGTATGGGGACAGAAGCTCAGCGGCGCTGATAAAGACGATTTGCCCGTGAAAAAAACCGGCTCAAATGGGGTTTATTTCGCGCAGGACATTTACCATAACCACAGCGGCGAATTCTGCGATTTGTGCAATTTGGTTCTGCCTTCCGAGCCGCCGATAAACTCAGAAGGATACTATCAGATAAGCAATCAGAGCCATCTGTTATGGTTAGCAGAATGTGTAAACAGCGGCAGACTCACAGATGTCTGCGCGATTCTTATGAACGATATTTCGATGGAAAACATCGTTATGGCTTCTATCGGCACGGAAACTAACCCATTCTGCGGCAGCTTCAACGGCGACGGCTATACGATAAGCGGGCTGAATTTCACCAACGAAAGCGCAGACAATGTCGGCTTTTTCGGTTATTCAAGCGGCGGCAAAATCGAAAAGCTTTGCATAGCAGATTCCACCTTCAAGGGCAAGCAGTACGTCGGCGCAATCTGCGGCTACAACGGCGGCACGACAATCTCGGAGTGCTTGGTTAAAGCTGATGTCACCGCTACAAAATACAGCGGCGGTATCTGCGGCTATAACGGCGGTACAATCAAGGACTGCATTCACGTCGGCGAGGTCAAGGGAGAGCGCGCTGCGGGTATTGTCGGTAAAAACGAGAGCGCCGCAAAGGTTCAGGACTGTATGAATCTCGGCAATGTCAGCGGCACTTCTTGTGATAATATCTACGGCGATGGCAGAATGATTTCAACGAACGATGTCGAGAACTGCTGTTTCAATTCGGATATTACCACTTGCCAGAGAGGCTACAACGGCGGTAAGAAAATGCTTGAAATTACAGCAGACACTTTCCTGCCCGGCGACCCGACTGTATGGGAAAAGCAGGCAAATAATTACACAAATTACACTCTGTACTACCCGACGCTTAAAAATATCCGGGCAAATGAGCTGAAGGTAAGCTACACTCCTGCGTTAATTATCAAAAACGAAAACACTTTGCCCATTAAGTACGGCGATGAGCTCAAATTCTCCGTTGACAAGGCGCTTAAGATTGACGGAAAATGCTATTCCTCGGGCGAAACATTCGATATGAGAGACCCGAGCTTGCTTGCGGGCTTAAATCTTGTGATAAAGCACAACGGCAGAACGCTTGACAACAACTACACTTTCCGTTTTGATTTGTCCCCTACGGGAAGCAAGATTTGGATTAGTATGCTGGGCAAGGATATCGGCTATATCAATATCAGCGGCAGAACGCCCATCTTTGTCATCACGGAAAAAGTCGGTGCAGGAGAAATCACTGTCGATGTTTCGTTCACCGGTTCAATTCCGTGGATAAAGGGCGCGAAAGGCTCCTGCACAACCACAATCAACAAGGCAGAAGCTCCTGCTGTTACATCGCCGACAGCTTCGGATATCGGCTACGGCTTGCCGCTCTATTACTCTGAGCTTAGCGAGGGCTGGAGCTGGGTTGAGCCTTTCACAACTCCTTCGGTTTCAAACAGCGGTTTTCAGGCTGTCACAAACGAGCCTGTTGATGACGCGAATTATGATTATTCATCGGTTGAAGGTTACAACTCCGCAACTCACCTAATCACAAGAACAATTCCTTTGACAGTATCCGAGGCAACACCGACAATAGCTGTAATTCCGAGCGCTTCTACGGCGACTGCGGGAAGCACAATCACGGTTACAGCCACCGTTTTAAATCCCAACAACAACGCTATGACCGACCTGCCCTCGGCAAGCCTGACCTATAAGATAGGCAACGGAGAGCCAACTCCTGTTGAAAACGGCACTTTTGATATTCCCGCAGAAACTGCGGAGGGCACAGTTATCACAATCACCGCGACAACTTCCTGCACCGCAGACTATTTCTCGGGAACAGGCACGGCAGTAATAGTCGTTACCGAATGCACTCACGAAGTAAAAACTCTGATGAATGACAACGGCAGACACTGGTATGGGTGCGAAACGTGCGGCGCCAGAATCAACGCCGAGGAGCACTCGGGCGGCACGGCAACCTGCACAACAAAGGCTGTCTGCACCGTCTGCAATCAGGAGTACGGCTCGGTTAATGTTGACAATCACAAAAACGCGTCAAGAAGCTGGTCGTGCAATGCGACAGGTCACTGGCACGAATGCGCGGACTGCCACGCGCCGCTTGATTTGGCCGCACACACTCCGAGCGGAGCGGCCTCGGCATCATCTGCAAGTATCTGCACAGTCTGCGGATATGTGATTGAGTCGAAAACCGGCTCTGTGGCAACACCTCAGATTTTCCCGAGAGGAAGCACCTTCGCAGAAACGCAGGAAGTTTTGATAACCTGCCGCACAAGCGATGTGGAAATCTATTACACCACGAACGGCAAAGCTCCGACAATTTCTCCCGAAAACAAATACACGGGTCCGTTCACGGTTTCCGCGACAACTACCGTTAAGGCGATTGCCGTCAAGATTGGAATGGCACAGAGCGACATCGCTTCCGCAAAGTTTACGAAAAAATCTTCCGGCGGCACAGGTGGAGGCGGCGGAGGCGGAGGATATTATCCCTCCACACCGTCAAGCTCCGAGCCTGTAATTAACGGTTCGGCAAAGAGCTGGAGCGAAATCGCCGCAGACCTTGCAAAGCTCCCGAGAGGCTCTGAAGTTATAATCGAACTTAACGGAATTACAACTGTTCCTGTTGAGGTTATCAAGGTTATCGACGAGCGTGACCTCAAGGTAACTTTTGTAGTTGACAGAGTTAAGAGCTGGAAAACGGACGGAGCAAAGATAGAAAATCCCGTGGAAGCTGACCTTGCTTTCAACAAGGCTGTTTCGCAAAGCACAAGCGGTTTGCGCGGCGTTGAGGGAATGCGGTTCAGTATAAACGACACGAATATCCCGACAGACCTTGCGCTCGCGTTCAATGCGGAGAATGCGGGAAAATTCGCAAATCTCTATAAGCTCGTTGACGGGAAGCCTGTTTTCGTGACCTGCGCGAAGCTTGACAAGGACGGAAGGGTTGTTCTTTCGGGAGTGTTTGAAAAGGGCGAATATGTTGTAATGCTCTGCGAGTTCAGCGACCTTCCCGGCGATATGGACAACGATGGTATCCTGAACGCAAAGGACGCGCTGGCGGTACTCAAGGACGCTGTTGGATTGATTAAGGGCAAAAATCCGCTTGCTGCGGATATCAACGGCGACAATGTAGTTAACGCAAAAGACGCGCTTATGATACTGAAAAAGAGCGTTGGTCGTTTCTGAGATTCAAACGGGTGTGCAGAAATGTACACCCGTTGACTTTTTCGGGATTTCTCGGGTTTGCGTATTTTTTCAACAATTTTTGCGATTATTTCGGTACGGCATCAGAAAAAGTTGACAATGCCGGAAAAAAGTGATACAATGGAATTATCGAAGCGGAATTTGCACGAAACAGGGGTGAAAAATTTGAACGAAAACAGAGGATTAACGCTTTGCAAAGCGGAATACAGTCGTTCAAACGGTATGGTTTACGGCGAAGACATCACAATTCAACTCACCGATAAGGAAATTGTTTACGCGAGCTTTTTCCCGTGGGAAGGAACGGTCAATTATGACGGCGATGAAAGGGACGAAATTGTTATCGAGCACAAGCCGCTTGAACCCGCGCAGTGGGCTGAAATTGAGCGAGCTGTTGACGCGGTTTACCCGCTTTTGAAGGTTTTCGAGGAGTGCAAACCTACGCCTAAGGTCAATGGAATGTGTATGAGTTTTGGCGACTTTTTGAATAAAAATACCGTTCCGAAAGCCGACAAAATTCAAGTTCTTGACGGCGGCGATAGGAGTGAATTTCGGCTGACTTGGCGCGACGAAAACGGCACGGAAACCACTTACCGCTATTACTTCATCAACGACAGGCGGTTTTATACCCTGCTGGATATTTTGTGCGAAACCGTTCACCCGACAGGCAGGAAAATCGTGTGGTACGGTGAGCCCGTGGTGAACGGGGTTTACGTTTATGTCGGAAAGCCAATCTCCGGCAAGGGCAAGGATTTTTCGTTTGACCTTTCGGAAAAGGAAAAGGGCATTTGGCGGTTCTACGCTTATTACGGCGAGAACGAAAA
>SFJQ01000088.1 GCA_004555855.1 [Eubacterium] saphenum
TTGCAAAAGTGATTTGGAGGAGCGTGGGATAGAGCAGCTTGACTTTATCTGCGTGACTGGCGACGCTTATATCGACCACCCGACGTTCGGAATTGCGATAATTTCGCGAATGATTGAAGCGGCGGGCTTTTCTGTTGGTATAATTTCCCAGCCGCTCTGCGACAAGGATTTTATGGCTCTCGGACAGCCCAAGCACTGCTTTATGGTAACGGGAGGAAATATCGACAGTATGGTGTCAAACTACACCGTTGCTCTGAAAAAGCGCAACGATGACGCTTATTCACCCGGCGGAAAAGGCGGAAAGCGCCCCGACCGCGCGGTTATCACATATTGCCGTGCGCTGAAGCGGCTGTTTCCCGATACCGAAATCGAAATCGGCGGTCTTGAAGCGTCGCTGCGGCGTTTCGCGCACTACGATTACTGGAGCGACAGCGTTATGCCGTCAATTTTGGTTGACAGCGGCGCGGATTATCTGATGTACGGAATGGGCGAGGTCACGCTCTCGGAGATGCTCAACCGCTTCAAACAGGGGCAGAAGCTCGCGGATATGCACGATTTGCGCGGAATTTGTTACCTCACGAAGCCCGAAAACACGCCGCTCGGCGCGGTTCAGTGCGATAGTTACGAGATTGTCCGCGAAAACAAAAAAGCCTACGCGAAATCCTGCCGAAAGCAGTACGACGAGCAGGACGAGGTTTACGGAAGAACCATTGTCCAGCGCCACGGTAATATGATGCTTGTGCAGAACCCGCCGCAGCGCTCGGTAACGCAGAAGGAGTTCGATTACGCGTATGAGCTGCCGTATATGCGGACGTATCACCCGATGTACGAGAAGGACGGCGGCGTGCCCGCGATACAGGAAGTCGAGTTTTCGATAACCCACAACCGCGGCTGCTTCGGATTTTGCAATTTCTGTTCAATCGCGCTTCATCAGGGACGCAAAATCCAGACGAGAAGCGAGGATTCCGTGTACAACGAGGCTGTGATGCTCTCGGAAAAGCCGAATTTCAAGGGATATATACACGACGTCGGCGGACCAACAGCGAATTTCCGTCACCCGTCCTGCGATAAACAGGAGGAACACGGCTTGTGCAAGGGCAGAAAGTGCCTTGCGCCCACGCCATGCAAGAACATCAACGCCGACCATTCCGATTATATCGCGCTTTTGCGGAGGCTGCGCGCGATAAAGGGCGTGAAGAAGGTGTTCATTCGTTCGGGGATACGCTTTGATTATATGCTGCTCGAGAAGAACAACAAATTTCTTGACGAGCTTGTTGAATTTCACGTCAGCGGACAGCTCAAGGTCGCTCCGGAACACGCTTCAAACCGCGTTCTCGATTATATGGGAAAGCCGCATATCGAGGTTTACGAGGAGTTTGAGAAACGGTTTTACGCGTCAACAAAAAAATGCGGAAAAGAGCAGTATCTTGTGCCGTATCTGATGTCATCGCACCCCGGCTGCACGCTTGACGACGCGATTGAACTTGCGCTTTTCGAAAAAAAGCACAACATTCGTCCCGAGCAGGTGCAGGACTTTTACCCAACCCCCGGCACGATTTCCACGGCAATGTTTTACACGGGGCTTGACCCGTACACGCTCGAGCCGGTTTTTGTTCCGAGAACAACCGAGCAAAAGGCTATGCAGCGCGCCCTTTTGCAGTATTTTATGCCGAAAAACCGCGCGCTTGTCGAGAAAGCGCTGACGATAGCAAAACGCCGTGATTTAATCGGCTTTGGGAAGGATTGCCTGATTGCGCCGTCCAAGACTGCCGAAAAGGCCGCAAAACCCGAAAGGAATAGAAATGGCGAAAACAAGAAAAGCAAGAATTTACCGAAAAAGGAAAAGCGGCGCTAAGCGTGTTTTCAGCAACATTTTGTCGGCGCTTTTGCTGATAATTCTGACAGCCGCGCTGTTTATTTTCATCAACGAACGGTTTATCAAGTGGGATTTTATCCCGACCTCAGCGGATATCGTACACTTTTTCGGAGGCGGCGGGAAGCCTTATGTAAAGCCGCTTGACAGCGAAGCCGCCGTTTATTTTCTCGATGTAGGACAGGGCGACTGCGAGCTTATCCGAACGAAGGATTGCAACATTCTGATTGACTGCGGCGAAGATGAACGTGTTGACGAGGTTGTGGGATTTATCAATTATTCCGGCGTGGAGCGGCTGGACTATGTGATTGCCACGCACCCGCACTCCGACCACATAGGCGGTATGTACAGGATTTTGGAGAGGTTTGACGTGGGAACGGTTATTCTGCCGAAGCTGCCCGAAAATCTTGTCCCCGAAACCGTTTTCTATAAGAAAATGCTTGAAGTTATCGACAGAAAGGGGATAAAAACCGAGTATGCCGAGGCGGGGAAAATGTACGAAATTGCCGAGAAAGCCTCGCTTGAAATCATCGCGCCGCTCTATGACAACTATGAGGAGCTGAACAATTTTTCGATTGTCGCGCGGTACACTCACGGCGAGAACTCGTTTTTGTTCACGGGCGACGCCGAGAGCCTTGCCGAGCTGGATATACTCGACAACGGCTTGGATATTCGCGCGGACGTGCTGAAAATCGGTCATCACGGAAGCGCGGGCGCGAGCAGCAAGGCGTTTCTGGAGAAGGTCAAGCCGCAGATTGCCGTGATTGAGGTCGGCGAGGTGAACGATTACGGACACCCGCGCGCCGAGGTTTTCGAGCGGCTCGGGCAAGTCGGCTGCAAGGAAATCTACACAACCGCTGCCGATGGGAATATCGTCATCGTAAGCGACGGAGCTTTTCTGAAAGTCAAGACCGAAAAGCTCGAAAATGCCGCAGCTTAGTTGTCAAAATGCACAAAAATTCGCCTTGATTTTGGCTGAATGCAATTAAAAACACGTTTTTTTGACAAGGTTCTTGAAGTGGACGGGAAAAAGTTGTATAATAATAAATTGGTTAAATACACAATTTAAATGAATGAAGGAAAGTGAACAATTTGAAAAGAGAAGATTTAAGGAACATTGCGATAATCGCGCACGTTGACCACGGAAAAACAACGCTCGTTGACGAGATGCTCAAGCAGGGCGGCGCGTTCCGTGAAAATCAGGAGGTTGCCGACCGTGTTATGGACAGCAACGCAATCGAGCGCGAGCGCGGAATTACAATCCTTGCAAAAAACACCTCTTGTATGTACAACGGCGTGAAAATCAACATCGTCGATACCCCCGGCCACGCGGATTTTTCGGGCGAGGTTGAGCGTATCCTCAAGATGGTGAACGGCGTTTTGCTGCTTGTGGACAGCTTTGAGGGAACGATGCCGCAGACGCGCTTTGTGCTTCAGAAGGCTCTGGAGCTGGGACACAAGATTATTGTTGTCGTGAACAAAACCGACCGTCCCGACGCGCGCAATCACGAGGTTGTGGACGAGGTTCTGGAGCTTTTGCTCGACCTTGACGCAACCGAGGAACAGCTCGACAGCCCCGTTGTTTTTTGCTCGGGCAGACTTGGCTGCTCGTCCTACAACCCCGATGAAATGGGTACTGATTTCAAGCCGCTTTTCGAGAAGATTATCGAGCATATTCCCGCGCCCGAGGGCGATGAAACGGGTGAACTTCAGGTTCTCGTTTCGTCAATCGACTACAACGATTATGTCGGAAGAATTGCCGTTGGACGCGTTGAGCGCGGCGTAATCAAGCAAAATCAGGAAGTTATGGTCTGCGATTACCACAACAGAACCGCTCCCTTTAAGGCAAAAATCGTGTCGCTTAATCAGTTCGAGGGACTGAACAAGGTTCCCGTTGAAAGCGCGACAGTCGGAGATATTATCGCATTTTCGGGTATCGAGGGCGTTACAATCGGTCAGACAATCACGTCCGTTTCCGCTCCCGAGGCGCTGCCGTTCGTTAAAATCAGCGAGCCTACCGTTGAAATGACGTTTTCGGTTAACACATCGCCGTTTGCGGGACGTGAGGGAAAATTCGTCACTTCCCGTCAAATCCGCGAGCGCCTGATGCGTGAAACGCTGAAAGACGTTTCGCTGAGAGTATCGGACAGCGATACCGCAGACGCGCTGAATGTTGCGGGGCGCGGTGAAATGCACCTGTCAATCCTCATTGAAACAATGCGCCGAGAGGGCTATGAGCTTTCGGTAAGCACGCCGCGCGTTCTTTATAAGGAAATAGACGGCGTGAAATGCGAGCCTGTCGAGCGTCTTGTAATCGACGTTCCCGAAACGGCAGTGGGTTCGGTTATGGAGAAAATGGGACAGCGCAAGGGCGAGCTTGTTGAAATGCACCCTGTCGGAAACCGCACCAGAATGGAATATCTTATCCCGTCGCGCGGACTTTTCGGCTATCGAAGCGAGTTTTTGACCGATACCAAGGGTGAGGGCGTTATGAACTCTGTTTTCGACAGCTACAAGCCGTATTACGGAGAAATTCCGAGAAGAACGGTAGGTTCGCTTGTCGCGTGGGAAACCGGCACTTCGATTACCTACGGTCTGTTCAACGCTCAGGAGCGCGGAACGCTGTTTATCGGAGCGGGCGTTCCCGTTTACGAGGGAATGATTGTCGGCGTATCACCGAAAGCGGGCGATATCGTAGTAAACGTCTGCAAGAAAAAGCACCTCACAAACACGCGCGCTTCGGGTTCGGACGACGCTCTGCGGCTTATTCCGTGCAAGCAGATGAGCCTTGAGGAGAGCCTTGAGTTTATTCAGGACGACGAGCTTGTCGAGGTTACTCCGAAAAATATCCGTATCAGAAAGACAATTCTTGAGCGCGACCTGCGCCTGAAAGCAGAGGCAAAGCTGAAAAAGTAAAAATTTTCCGGAGAAACGCTTATGGATATTCTTATGATAAGAGAACACCCCGAGCTTGCAGAAAGAGCGGCGGAGTGGTTTCACTCAAAGTGAGGGATACCGCAGAGCGCTTATGAGGAAAGTATAAATGACTGCCTGAAACGCGAAAAAAGCGTTCCTCTGTGGTATCTGGCGATGGAAAACGGCGAGATTGTCGGCGGTCTTGGAGTTATCGAAAACGATTTCCACGAGCGAAAAGACCTCGCGCCGAACGTCTGCGCGGTTTATACTGAAGAAGCGCATCGCTGTAAGGGAATTGCGGGGAAATTGCTGGATTTTGTCTGCAAGGATATGGAAAAATTCGGGATTGACACGCTTTACCTTTTGACCGACCACACGTCGTTTTACGAGAGATACGGCTGGGAATTTTTGTGTATGGTTCGCGAAGATGGCAAGGAAGAGGAAACTGCGAGGTGCTATGTTCACCGCGCAAATTTAAGTAAATGACCGAAATCACGATTGGGAAAAACGACGCGGGACAGCGCGCCGACAGATTTTTGTCGAAAGCGTACCCGAATTTGAAGTCATCGCTTGTCTGCAAGCTGATGAGGAAAAAGCGCATAAAGCTGAACGGAGCGCGGGTTGAGCCGAACGTTATCCTGAAAGAGGGCGACGTTTTCAGGTTTTATCTGAGCGATGAGCTGCTCTCGAAGAAGCCGCTTGAACGCGCGAACGATTTTCGGGATATTTCCGCGGAAATAAACGTAATTTACGAGGACGAGAACATTCTGCTCTGCGACAAGCCGTGCGGACTGGTTGTTCACGAAGACAACGAAAACTCCGCGGATACGCTGATAAACCGTATTTTGAGCTATCTTTACCGGAAAGGCGAGTTTGTGCCCGAGGACGAAAACAGCTTCACACCCGCGCTTGTGAACCGCATTGACCGCAACACAAGCGGGATTGTGATTGCTGCGAAAAACGCGGAGGCGCTGCGTATTCTCAACCAAAAGCTGCGCGACAGGGAACTGGAAAAGCTGTATCTATGCGCGGTTTTCGGCGCTCCGAAGCCGCGCGAAGCGGTAATGACTGCGTATCTGAAGAAGATTTCCGAGGAGAACCGCGTTCTCATTTTGGACAAGCCGCAGCCCGATTTCCTGACCATCAAGACGAAATACCGCGTTCTCGAGAGCCGCGGCGAACTTTCGCTGGTTGAAGTGGATTTGCTCACGGGGAGAACTCACCAAATCCGCGCGCATTTTGCACACATCGGCTGCCCGCTGCTCGGCGACGGCAAATACGGCGACAATTCGCTTAATAAGAAGTACGGCGCGAAAACGCAGGCGCTTTGCTCGTATAAGTTGAAATTCCGCTTTACAACGGAAGCGGGCGTGCTTTCCTATTTAAATGGAAAGGAATTTTCGGTTGCAGCTCCCGAGGAACTCTGGTTTGTGAAATTGTTCAAAAAATAGCTTTTGACATTGGTTTATCGATATATTAAGTACAAAATGTTGTGTTTAAATTTATTGATTTTCCATATATAATGGGCTTTTTTAGCACTACTTTGTGAAAAATGCACAAAATCAACGTGAGAAAATTTACATAAATCTCCGCGAAAAATTGACAAAGTATCTTGATAAAAGCGCGGAAATTTTGTATAATAGAATATGGTATTAGATATCATTGCCGAACACTCGGCAAGAAATATAATTTTTTT
>SFJQ01000089.1 GCA_004555855.1 [Eubacterium] saphenum
GCCAGACAACCTTCTTGAACTCGGATCTCGCGTCCTTCAGGTACTTAATCGGGCCTTTCTTCTTCTTTCCCTTCGCCGCTTTCTTGTCCTTGTCTTTTTTGTCAGCCTTCTCGGATTTTGCTCCCTTATCGATCTTCTTGGACTTTTCGTCGTCTTTGTTCAACTTGTCCTTTGCCTCTTCACTCTCGGGAGAGCTCTTTTCAAGCTCCAAATCTTTAGCCATAATTTGAATTCCTCCCGTGTTACTTTGTTTCCTTGTGAAGAGTGTGTTTCTTGCAGAATCTGCAGTACTTGTTCATTTCAAGTCTGTCGGGGTCGTTCTTCTTGTTCTTCATAGAGTTGTAGTTGCGCTGCTTGCACTCCGAACACGCCAATGTAATTTTTACTCTCACTTTCGGCACCTCCTGTTTTCATATTGCCTCCCTCATAAACCGCAGCCCTTTGCGGCGGCATTTGGGGTTTATCGCGTTTAAAAAAACGCACAAAAAAATATACCCCATTCGAGGTATATTCATTATAACACATTGTAATATTTTTGTCAAGCACTTTTTGTGTATTTTTTCAAATTTTTTTATCTTTCTCCGAAAAAAGCTAGTTTTTCTCGGTATTTTCGGGAATTTGTTCATCAATTCCGGCGGTTTCCCCGTCAACTTCGGTTTCCTCCTCGCCGTCGTCCTCAAACAAAATATCGCACAAATGCTCCTCGCTCTCAACAAAGCAGCACGCGTCCTGCGCGTAAATCACCACGACCTTCTCGCCCTTCGGGATAAACCGACCGTTCGCCGAAACCGCGCGGAAAATGTAGTTTCTCGAGCCGTGCCGCACCTCGATTACCCCGAAGCCGTCCGTTTCAATGTCCTCGAGAACCTTTCCCGTAAGCTCGCAAAGTTCCTCGTCGTTTGGCTCGGCGCTCTTGTGGAATTTCAGATAAATCGGCGAAAAAACCGTGCTTATCATGAAGTTGAAGAAAATCCCCGCAACCGGCGCAAATAACAGCGAAATCCAGCCCGTCATTCCCGCCAAGTCCATAAACAAACCGCTCAGCGAGCCGGTAAAAACCATAATTACCAGCCGCAGCATATTCTTCGGGAACACCGTCTGCCAGAGGTTTTTCTCCTTTTTGTTGGTGAAAAGTTCGCTTGTATCGGGGAAAAGCGTTTTCCCGAAAAACACCTTCGCCATAACGTGTGCGAGAAGATACACGCCCGACAGTACAATCAGCACGATATAAAACGGTCTCAATCCTTCACCTCATCGGGAATAAGCTCAATTCTCACCTTGTTAACCCGCAGCTCAGCCGCTTCCAGCACCGTCACTCTGAACCCATCGGAGCTTGTTGTATCACCGTTTTTCGGGATTGTCCCGAACAGCTCCAGCACCCAGCCTGCAACCGTGTGCGCTTCGCTGTCGATTTGAACCTCGATTTCCCTGTCCGCGAAATATCTGCGAAGACTGCCCAGCGAAACCTCCCCGTAAGCCTCGAAAACGCCGTCCGAAAGCGAAGTTATCGGGCTTTTCACCTCGTCGCTCTCGTCCCAGATTTCGCCGACAAGTTCCTCGAGCAAATCCTCCATCGTGACAATTCCGAGCGTTCCGCCGTGCTGGTCGAGGACCACGCACATGTGGCACTTTTTCTTCTGCATCGTCCTGAGAACCTCGGAAATTTTCAGCATGTGCGGGAAATAAACCGTTTCCTGTACAACATCGCGAACCATCAGCTTGTCGCGCTTTTCGACGTATTCCTTGAGAAAATCCTTCTGGTTGATTACACCTATTATATTATCAAGCGTTTTTTCGTAAACCGGCATTCTCGAATACTGCTCGTTCAGAAACTTTTTGCAGACATCGGTTGCGTTTTCGTTAACCTCGGCGGCAACTATCCGCACGCGCGGTGTGATAATCTCGTCAACCGTTGTTTCATCGAACTGCAAAGCCGAGCGCACCAGATTGCTCTCCTGCTGCTCCAGAACGCCCTCGTCCTCGATTTCATCGATGATTGCGATAAGCTCCTCCTCGGTTACGCTCACGGACTTTTTGCTGCGGAACAGCTTCGCAACGCCCTTTTTCAGCAAAATAAACAGCGCAGAAAACGGCGTGAAAATAATCATCAGAAACGAAATAATCGCAGAAACTCCGATGCAGACGCCCTCGGCGTGGTCTTTGGCGATGCTTTTCGGCATAACCTCGCCGAAAATCAGCACGACAACCGTTGTCGCAATCGTCGAAACAAGCGAGCCGTACTTCTCGCCGACCAGCGCTATACACACGATTGTCGCGATTGACGAGCAGGCGATGTTTACGATATTGTTGCCGATAAGGATTGTCGTAAGCGCCTTGTCGTATTTCCCGAGTATTCGCAGCGCTCTCGCAGCGCCGCGATGACCGTTGTCCGCCATATTTTTCAGACGTATTCGGTTAACGCTTGAGATTGCCGTTTCCGACGCCGAGAAAAAAGCCGAAAACATTATCATTGCCACTATTACTATTATGTTTCCTGCACTCATAGGTCAAAAAGCACTCTCCTTAAAGCGCGTATTTCTTTATGCAGCGCGTCACTCCGCCGCTGTTGTTGTCGGGCGCGATAAAGCGGCAGAGCTTTTTCACGTCCTCGTGACCGTTTTCCATACAAAAGCTGAAATCAGCCGCCGCCAGCATATCCACATCGTTGAAGTAATCCCCGAACGCCATCGTTTCCGCTCCGGTTACGCCAAGCGTTTTCTGAAGCGCCCGCAGAGCCGTGCCCTTGCTCACGCCGCCCGCCATAACGTCCATCCAGATTTCTCCCGAAGCCTGAACGTTCAGCTCGTCCCCGAAAATCCCTTCGAGAAACGGCTTTCCGTGGTGAAGAGTTCCCTTTTTATCGCACACGGCAATCTTGTAAACCGTGTCATTTACGTCAAGAAAATCGGTGACGGACGTGTGGAATTTGTAAAATCTGCCGACCTCGTTTGAGAACTCCTCACCCATATCAAGATGATAAACGCCGCTTTGCGCGCAAACCACCAGAATAAAATCCCCCGTTTTCGCGCAGACGGAAACCAGCCTTTCGTACACATCGCGCTCCAGGGGGAAAACGTTTGTGAATTTGCCGTTTAAGACGGTGCAGGCGCCGTTATCGCAGATAAACGAGAGCTTGTCGCGATATTTTTCGGGGAAAATGTGGTCAAGCGCGGTATAAGTCCGTCCGCTCGCCACGGTAAAAGTTATCTTTTTTTCAATCAGCTCGTCAAGAACGGGAAAAAAATCCTCGGGAAGCCGCTTTTCATCATCTAAAAGCGTCCCGTCCATATCCGAAGCTATCAGTTTAATCATAAAAATCTCCTGTTTATCTCAATTTAAAAGTCCCTTGTGCTTTACCGTGAGAATATCATCGGCAAAAACCCTGGCGCCCGTGCTTTTTACAGCCCTGAGCAGCTCATCGGAAATATCCGCGGGCAAATCCTCGTTTTTCATCATCTTTTCAATCGCCGAAACGAAGCTCTGCCGCATAAACTGCGCGTCCTTCATACGAACCCTCGTTTTCACGCGCTCGCCCGTGTCGCCGTTTGTCAGCATTCTTATATCGTTGTCAAGAATTTCCATAAGCTGCAGAACGCTGTCCTTGCGGGAATTTTTGAAGATATACTTATTATATATAGAAGCCCGACACATCGCGCCCGCGTTCAGCTCGGACGGAATTGTGTCGTAAACCGACATCAGCGTAAACACGAAGTCCTCGAACGAAGCAAATCTCCCGTTTGAGCCCATCGAAAGAGTCAGACTGTCCGCGCTTGCAAAAGCGAACCTCACTGCGCTGTCCACGGCGGTTTTTTTGCCGTTCATCGGGCAAAAATCCACGGGAACGGTTACGTCGTTTTTCACCCGCATCACATAAGCCGAAGCCTCCGCGGGCGTGAACATATCGTAGCTTCCGCAAAGCCTTACCAGCGCGATTTCCCCGTCAACCTGCGACTGCGCGAACCGAACCGCGCGCCCCGGCAGGCTCTCCATAACAGGCAGCTCCAGCATAAGCGGGATATTTGTCGAGATTTTCTTCTTTAAATCGGGAAAGGTTATCAGCAGGTAATCGAAGTCAAAAACTTCCGTAAGCCGCATAAACATCGGGTCTACAAGGCGGAAAATATATCCCACGCCCCGAGGCAGCTCGCGCATCTTCATAACCGTGCGGAAATCCAGCTCCACATACTTCACGCCCGCCGCCGCCAGCATTTCGATATAGTTGTAGATATCCTCTCTTTTTGCATTGTCAAAAATAGCGTTTGCACAAAGGCTGTTGTCGGCGATAACCGTTTTCATTTTCAAAATCCTTTCAAAACTCCCGAGAAATCATTTCTCAGCTTATGGCAATTCCCCGAACGAAATTTCTTCGGTAATAATCCGTGTTGATACTTACGCACCAGACCTTACTTTCGCCGTCGTGCATTATACAGGCAATCATCTCGCCGTTTCCGACGTAAATTCCGCCGAAGCTCACCTCGGACTGACCGTCATCGGAAAAAAACACCAAATCCCCTGCCGCAAGATTTTCGTAAGTCTGTCTTGCACCCCACTCGGACTGCGCGAGAGTACCTCTCGGACAAGTGAGGAAGCCGTTTTTCCTCATAACGTAATAGATAAATCCGGAATTATCGAAACCGTCGGGCGTTGTTCCGTTTTCAGCATAGGGCGTATTTATCAGCGAAAACGCCATCGCAACAATATTTTTCGCCGCCTCGCTGCTTTGACCGTCACCGGGACGATGATTTGAATTGCTCTCGGAGGGCTTATGGGAATTATCGCTGTCATAAGGCGCGCTTACGCTGTCCGACGTGTTATAAAAATCGGAAGGCGAGCCGCTGTCGGACGGCTGGCTGATAATTATCACAAGCGTGATAACTCCAAGCGCCGCCAGCATCACGGCAATAATAATTAAAATATTACTCTTCATTTGTTCTCCCGGCTGAAATGCTTAAAAAGTTTTCTCGATTTCAAGCTTAGTATTATCGTATGAAACACAACCGATAAAATATTTCGATTAAAGAAAATTTTACATCGGCAAAACCGTCAAAACATCGTTTACAATCGTCACTCGGGAATGTTTTGCCGCTTCCACGATATCGAGAGTGAGGAAGTTTATGCAGAATTTTACTCCGGGATAAATCATTCCGTTGCACACGGCGCTCAGGTTATCCCTGTCCTTGATGTCCTCGTCGAGCTTTGCGATAAGCTCCTGCAGCTCCGTTTTCCTCATCGCGTAAAACAGCTTGTTCTGCATTTCAATTCGCTGCTGGCGCTGCTGTTCATCATTAAGCGTGCCGCCCTGCGCGTCCTTTCGGTTCTTGAGGAACGCGAGATTTTTTATCGAGAGGTCATAAATTCGGGTTGCTTCGTTCAAATCCGCTTCAGCCTCGCGCTTTCTTGCAAAAAGCACCGAGCCGTCGCCGATGTTAACTTCTGTGGGAGTGTACTTTTCCGAACCGATAGTTCCCGCGTTAATGTCGTGCATCGACGTGATTTTTCCGCCTGCGATAACCCCGCGGGGACCCTTTGTCGTGAGCTTTCCGTAGCAGAAAACATTGCAGAATGCGAACTGCTTGGACGTAATGTCGCCCTTTACAAAAATCTCCGAATTTTCACAAAATCCGATATCGGCGTCGCCGCTGCAGTTAACCTTTGAATTGATGCACCCGCCGACAATCGTAAGACTTCCGCCTGCGCTGATTTCGCCGCCGAAAACGCTGCCATCGATTTTCACGCTCTTTCCCGCGTTTATGGAAAATCCTTCCATAACATTGCCCTTAATATGAACATCGCCGAAAAAGCTGATATTTCCAACGGAAATGTCAAGGTCGGTCTTTATGGTAACAGCCGGTTCAACGTGAAAACAGCCGCCGGCAAACACAATATGCCCGTCGCACGCAGACACAATATTTTTTCCGTCCGTGGTAACGAGCGTGTTTCTTCCGAGCGAAATTTTCGCGGGAACACCGGGTTCGCCGGGGATTTCCTGTCCGAAAACATTCTTTCCGGGCGTTCCCTCTTCGGGCGGAACAACATCGGCTATAACCTCGTTTTTGCGAATGGGAACGATAGAGTTCAGCTCGCGGTAATCGGCAATTCCAAACTCGTCCTGAACAGGCTTCAGCTTGTGTTCCTTATCGAAACGGAAGCTGATGTAGCCGTTCGCGCCCTTTTTCGGTGACTTGTAGTTGGCAATATTTGTCGGCACGCCAAAAAGCCGCTCCTCGACAATCTTATTTATAATCTTTTCTTCAACACCGAAGACGATGTTATTCTTTTTCAGTTCTTCCTTAACCATCTGAACTGTCGGTTCTTTTCCGCCGTTTATGGGCGGGTGAATGGTGAGATTAACGCTTCTTCCGCCGGAATCGATGTTCAGGTCAATTCGACAGTCAACAACAGCTGTTACCTCTTTTTTCTGGGCATTTTCGTTAGTTTTAG
>SFJQ01000090.1 GCA_004555855.1 [Eubacterium] saphenum
GAGGGCGCGGTTTACATCGGTTACGATACCGTGGCAAACACCCGCGTAACCATAAAGGAATTTATGCCCGACACGCTTTGTTCGCGAATGAAGGGTGAAACCGAAATCTCCGTGAACGCCGATAACAGCGCACTTTACAAGACCTATATGTCCGAGTTTGCGGACTTGCACCGGAGTCTTATGAAGCTGAGCGGAATGGCGCATATTCAGGCTGTTCTGGATATTTTTTACGAGAACGGAACCTGCTATGCCGTGCTGGAATTCATAAGCGGAATTTCGCTCAAAACGTTTCTCGAGAACTCCGCGGGCGAGCTTTCGTGGGAGCAGGTAAAGGAGTTTTTCCCGCCTATTCTCACAACGCTTTCGCTTATTCACGCGGCAGGAATTATTCATCGCGGAATTTCCCCGCAGACGATTTTTGTTACCGATAAAATGGAGCTGAAGCTCGCTGGATTTTGCATATCGGCGGAGCGCACAACCAACACCGAGATTGCCTGCGAGATGTTCAGCGGCTACGCTGCGCCCGAGCAGTACACGAACGAAATCAACGGCACATGGACGGACGTTTACGGCATCTCGGCAGTGCTTTACCGCGTGCTCACGGGAACCGTTCCCGCTGAGGCTATCGCGCGTTCGGGAAACCCTATTCTTGAGCCGATGATGATAAACCGAAATATTCCTCAGAACGTTTCCAAGGTCATCATGAACGGAATGAAATTGTCCACGGAAACGCGTATCCGCACCGTCACGGAATTTGTGGATAAGCTGTTTGCGCCGCCGAGGTATATCGGCAGCGACGCAAGCCACGCTTCCGACGGCAGACCGCTTTCAAAGCGCGAGGAGAAAATTCTCGAGAAAAAGCAGAAAGAGCAGAGAAAAACGCTTGCGGTGCTTATCGGCGTGGGAGCTGTGCTGATTGTTTTCGCGATTGCTTTTGCGCTGGCGCTTTCCGGAGTGTTCGGGAAAGGCGGCTCCGATGATAATTCCGAGAGCAGTTCTTCTTCAACGTCGTCGTCAACGTCAACGACAAGCTCTTCGTCATCTCAAAGCTCGTCCTCCGATGAGAGCAGCCTGCCCGAAAGCAGCTCCGAGCCGCCTGTCGTGACGATTGAGGTATCCGATTTCACCGACTGCAGCTATGAAAAAACGGCAGAGCGCTATGACGGAAAGCTCGTTTTTGTGCCTACCTATGACTATTCCAACGAATACAGTAACGGTATGATTTTCTGGCAGTCGATTGAACCGGGCGAGTCCGTACCGCTCGGAACGCAGATTAAGGTTAAGGTGAGCAAGGGCAAGAATATTGTCGCGCTCCCCGATTATACCGGCAAGGACGAGGCGGCTTATACGCAAGAGCTTGAAAATCTGAACATAAAATATCAGGTTGAAAAGAAGAAGAGCAACGATGTTCCCGACGGCTATGTTCTCAAATGCAACAAGGAAATCGGCGACCTTGTTAAGGTTGGAGAGCTGGAAATGGTTATTGTGTATATTGCCGAAAATTTTGAGGAAGACTCTTCAAGGGAAACGGAAAGCCCTGCGGAAACTTGATTTTCGCGGAGCAAACGGGGGATTTTGAAAATGGATTTAAGCGAAATTCGTGAAAAAATCGACGCTATTGACGATAAAATTCTGAATTTGTTCATCGAGAGAATGGACCTCGCGCTTGATGTCGCGAAGTTCAAGGCGGCGAACAATATGGTTGTTTTTCAGGGCGACAGGGAGAAGTTCATCATCGACAATGTTCGTGAGAACTCGCCCGAATCGCTCAAAAAAAGCGCCGCGTTCCTCTTTATGAATATTATGGACATCTCGAAATGCGCGCAGATAAACGAGATTTGTCCCGATATTGAGATAAAGTTCACCGATATAATCAAGGAAAAAGCGTCGGTTGCCGTGCAGGGAATAGAGGGCGCTTATGGACACGCAGCCTGCAAAAAGCTGTTCGACAGCGGTTCAATCAGTTTTTTCGCGTCGTTCAAGGAGGTTTTCGAGGCTGTCGAGAACGGCGATGTGGATTACGGAATACTGCCGGTTGAAAACAGCACGGCGGGCGAAGTTACCGCAAATATGGAGCTTCTTGAGCGGCACAATGTTTATATTTGCAGAACGGTTGACGTGGAGTGCGCGCACGTTCTTGCGGCGAAAAAGGGCGTTCGCGAGGAAGATGTGAAGATACTTTTCGGTCACGAGCAGGCAATCCGTCAATGCACGAGCTATATTGAAAGCCGCGCGAACCTCACGGTTATCCCGTATCACAACAACGCAGCCGCTGCGAAAATGGTTTCCGAGAACGAAAGCGGCGAGCTTGGGTGTATTTGCTCGGCGGAGTGCGCGGAGATGCACGGGCTGGATATCGTCCGCGACGCAATCGCCTCCGACCCCGACAACCGCACGCGCTTTATTTGCATTTCCAAGAATGTCGAGGTTTATGACGGCGCGGATACCGTGGCGGTTTCGCTGTCGATTCCGAATATTTCGGGCGCGCTTTACCGTTTGCTCACGAAATTTGCCGTGAACGGGCTGTCGATGTCGAAAATCCAGTCAAAACCGCTTCCGACCGATGTTAAGATGAGGTTCCCGGACGACTATATGTTCTACATCGAGTTTGACGGAAACGTGAAGGAGCCCGTTGTGCGAAAGCTCCTCGGCAACTTTGAAAGCGAGCTGAACTATTTCAAGTTCCACGGGAATTTCTCCCGAAACAGAGGGTAAAATGTTTTCTGTAATCATACTTGCTGCGGGCGCTTCTCTGAGAATGGGCAGCGTGAACAAGCAGCTTTCCGAAATCGGCGGCGTGCCTGTGTTTATTATGAGCGCGCTGAAGTTTGACAGGTGCGAAAAAACCGCTGAAATAATCATCGCGGCGCCCGAGGAGCTTTGCGAAAAGTATCGGGAGATTGCCGTGAGATTTGGCGTGAAAAAGCTGAAATGCGTGGTTTGCGGCGGGAAAACGCGCTTTGAGTCTGTGAAAAACGCGCTTTCTGCCGTGAGTAAAACTTGCGGTTTTATCGCGGTTCACGACGGCGCAAGGCCGCTTATCGATACAGCTGATATCGAAAGGGTTTTTGCGGACGCTGAAAAATATGGCGCGGCAATCGCGGCTTGTCGGGCTGTCGATACCGTGAAAGTTGTCGATGAGAGCGGATTTATCGTGAAAACGCCGCCGCGCGAAAATCTTTTCTATGCGCAGACCCCGCAGGCTTTTCGGCGGGATTTGTTCGAGAAGTGCGCGGAGAAACTCGGTGAAAACGAGGTCACGGACGACGCGTCTGTGCTGGAAATTTGCGGCGAGCGCGTGAAAATCACGGAAATCTCGGCGTGTAATATGAAAATCACGCGTCCCGATGATTTGGCGGCGGCGAGAGCGGTTTTTGAGAGTCGCGAGGTGAAATGATGAAAATCGGCTTTGGATATGACGTTCACCGTCTTGTTCCCGAAAGGCGGCTGGTGCTTTGCGGCGTGGAAATACCGAGCGAAGTGGGCTTGCTCGGGCACTCGGACGCGGACGTTGCTGTGCACGCGGTTATGGACGCGGTTCTGGGGGCGCTTGCGCTCGGCGATATCGGGAAGCTGTTCCCCGACAGCGACAGCCGTTTCAAGGACGCGGACAGTATGAAGCTGCTCGGAATTGTGGTTGAACTTATGCGGAAAAAGGGCTTTGCGCTTGGCAATCTTGACGTGACAATCGTTGCCGAAAAGCCGAAGCTTGCCGCGTATATCCAAAAAATGCGCGAAAATCTCGCGAGGGCGTTCGCTTCTGATATCGAAAACATCTCCGTCAAGGCGACAACCGAGGAAGGCTTAGGTCTTGCGGGCGAGGGAATCGGCGCGTATGCCGTGCTGATTTTGGAGAACGCGCAGATTGTGAAAATGCTGTAAATGTTTCAGGTAAACGTGATGAAAAAGAGAGCGCTGGCATTATTTTTATTACTTATCACAATAACAGGCTGCAAAAACGCGCCCGAAATCCGCGACCTTTCGCAGAATACGCAAGAGGAAAATTCTATGTATAATTTCAAGCCGTGCAGCCCCGATTTGCTCCCCCGCGGCAGTTCAAAAATCCGCAATTTGTATGACGATAAGGCGGCGGAATATCACAGCCTCTTTGTCGGGCAGGTTTTAAGCCGTTTTGGAGAGCCGGATTACGTTACAGAAGATAATGAGAATTTGTTCAGCAAAGCGGTTTGGGTCGAGGACAAGGACGGAAATGCGACTTATCTTGAGGTGTATTACGGTCCGTCGGGTCCCGCAATCGGCGGAGATGTCCGCGACGAGGAAAGCCGAAAAGCCGCAGACGCGCTCGCCGAATATATTATGGCTGCTGAACCGAAGGATTTTGAGTATAAAAGCGTTTACGAGGATTTAGGCGTAACTGTAAGAATGGGCGTGGAAAACGGCAAGCCCTATTACATCTCGGACATTCCCGAGGACTTGTATTAACGCGCAATACAAAATCTCCCCCGTCCTAACCGGCGGGGGAGCGTCATATTCAATTGTAATGTAATCAGTATTACATCGGACTATACCTCTCAATAAAATTTGTTCTACGAGCAAACCTTATCGGACATCGGAATCAATCCTTTCAGCCGTATTTTCCTTTCCGTTTCATCAAAGCGCACATCTTAATCACCCATTTCTGATGGAATAATCTATGTAAACGCTCCAAGCGGCTAAACCTGCCGCCATCGCGGGAGAAATGTCTGCGGACTGCTTCACGCGAGGATTTTTTCAATAGGCTAAGCGCCCTCACCGCAGCGGATTTTGCGTTTTTCACCGCAAATCATCGCCGGAATTTTAAATCTCTGCGTTCAGCGGATGCGATTCCGCAGACGTTTGAGAAAAAGGTTCATTCAATTCCATTGGACTCGCTTCCTTTCTGCTTTCGCAAGATTTTTTCGACTGTCAAGCCATCGGAGTAACTCCCTTCAAAAATCGCGGAATATGTGGACTTCCGTTCTCTTCAAGTTCAGCAACCCATCGGAATGACCTTCCTTTCGGTGAATTAGGTTCGGGAGAGCCGTTTATCCGAGCCTGTCGGGTATGGCGTGTCATTTCCCTTTCCTTGATTATATAATACCATACTTTTTGGTAAAAGTCAATAGAAATTTTTAATTTTTCCATAGTCATTTTGTATATAATTTCAGCTTGGTTTTTAGCAATTCTTAATGATTGTTGTGAAAACCGTGTGAATATCAGAAATTTCCTATTGACAGCGAGCGATTTTTGGTGTAAAATAAGAATGTTGAGGGCATAATTTTAATGCAAACAATTTATTTTGAAGAAACGAGGTGCGGTTGATATGAATGAGAACGAAAACGCATTTGTTGACAGCGAGGAAGGTATTCTTGAGCTTGAGGACGAGGACGGAAACGTTGAGCGCTTCGAGTTTGTAGACCGCGCCGAGCTTAACGGAACCGTTTACTACGCGCTTATTCCCGCTGATTTTGACGATGAAGAGGGAACGGCTGAGTTTGTGGTGCTGAAAGAGGAAATTGTTGACGGGGAGTCTGTTCTGGCAACGGTTGACGATGACGATGAGTACAACGCTGCCGGCGAGATGTTCCTGCAGAGATTTTCGGAAATGCCCGAGCTGGATATGGACGAAATCGAAGAGCTGGAAAAGCTGGACGGTGCTGAGTAAAAAGGAACTTAAGGCTGGCGAGAAATCGTCAGATGCGATGACAGCAACAGGACGTTGCAAGGTCATCGCCCGAAAAGCGGCACGGACGCCGCGATACTAAGCGATGACAGCAACAGGACGTTGCAAGGTCATCTACTAAGCGATGACAGCAACAGGACGTTGCAAGGTCATCGCCCGAAAAGCGGCACGGACGCCGCGATACTAAGCGATGACACTCTTACTGCCTTGTTAGCGAATGTGTGCTTATTATAATCCGAACATTTTTTAAAAGGGATTTCGACTCCGGCGGCGGATTGCAGACCTCCTTTTCCTTCGGGAATTGTTGGCGGGAGCGTGAAAACGTTGGGCGATTTTACCCACCCTGCTTTAGGCGGGTTTTATATTGCATCATACTTCAAGGCGGTGCAATTTGATAATTTTTGCGGGAGCTTTTGGCGAAGCTCCCGCATTTGTCTGTCAAGAGCGAGGAGATTTTTGCAAAGCGTGTTCCGAACGACGCGAAGCGCTATTATCAAATTCCCCGCGATTTTGCACAAAAATTTTAAAAAAACCTCTTTCTTTTTTCAGCGGAATATGATATAATAAAAAATGAATATGAAAATATTGACAGGGAGGGTGCAAAAATGGCGTTCAGCGACTTGAAGCCCGTTTCGGCGAGCGATGACAAGGCGGGCTGTACATATATCATAGGAAGCGTTTTTGCCGTGTACAAGGTTGGCTCGCCGACGCCTTTGGTTTACAGCTGGGATATGATTAAAAACGCGTCCGTCACGCGAAGGGAAATTGTCCTCACGGTCGGAAAAGACAGCTTTAATATCTCACATAAGATGTTCAGTACTGTCGAGGACGAGCTGAGAGCTGTCGCTATTATCGAGTGCCGCCAGAAGGAGCTGGGCTTTTCCTATCAGCACGAAAAGCGCCTGTTCCCGCTTAAATCGATGTACCGGGAGTGTTCTCCCGGAAAAGATACCTACACGGGCGAGGGACTTCTCGATGAAGCCGAAACAGCCGCCGCGTTCATTATGCTGCTTAATTTCAGGCTGATGAAATTTTTGTGGCTGGTGGCGCTGCTGATTGCTCTGATAACGTTCGGAGTTCTCAATTTCACCGTCGGCATCACCCGCGACAATATCCTCTATTTTATCCCGATTTCAGTAGCTGCGGGAGCTATCGCCGCGCTGATTATCAACATCATCGCTCACGCCATCGCAAGAGGCAGGTTTAAATCGCTTGCCGACGGCGACCTCGCTTCCCGTCAGCCGATTGTTTTCGTCGTAAGCAAGCTGGGTTTTGCCGCCTGCGAAAGCTGCGTTTATGAGGGCAGGGACCTTGTGCCGTGGGACGAGGTTGACTATTTTATAGAATCCGATAAAATGTTTATCATCTACAAAAATAACACGCCGACTGCTTATATCCCGAAAAAGGCGTTCGACAAGAAATTCATCGGCGGCATTGCCGATATCATTGCGTTAAATCTGGAACAGAAATAATTGTTGGGAGTGAAACCGAGTGTCTGCGGATATTAAAACGGAAACCATTGATTTAAACGGAAAAAGCGTGCTTCTCGTTTCGGTCAAAAACGGCGAGGGCGTTATCGGCACCTGTAATGCGGGCCACGCCGACCACAGCGGCAACCGCAGCAACGATACCCGACTCTTTTTCATGGGCTCAGATCCGATTATCGACTTTATCTGCCCGAGCTACGGCAACAAAACCACCGATAAGCTCGTGTCCTTCTGCCCCGGATTTCAGGGCTATGACAGAAAGATTTACGAGGTAATCACCGCCTGCCATAACCGTCTGAACAACGGCGACTCGCTTGCAGTCGGGCTTCGCGATATCTTGAGTATGCTTCAGGACGGCGTTTACAAGCTGTACGTTTCCGACTACTACCCGACCGACGGAAACGGCGTTTTCTTCTGGGGCGGATATAACATCTCCCACGAGGTTCGCGGAACAGCCGAGCATAATCGTACAATCGGCGATGACAAGGTTTTCAAGCCGTGCTTCTTAATTCCGACTCAGCCGCTGGATTTCTATAAGAGCAAGGTCCTTATGCACACGGAGGAATTGGTTCAAAATCGCAGAATTGAGGGTATTGTCTATCATCTTTCGGGTTTCCATTCGGCGCTGCTTAAAGGTCATCACGGCGCTGTGAGCTGCGTTGAAAAGGACGTTCCGTTCAAGTGCGCGGTTATCGAAAAAATCGCCGACCCGTACACCGAGGCTGCCGTTCCCGCGACAAAACCGGCTTCGGAGAACGCTTCCGAGGAGGAGAAGCCCGCGGAACCTGTTGCCGCTGTTGTGGAACACGAGGGAATAACCGGCTTCAGAAGCCCTTCCGTGAAAATCCCGCTCGATATGTTCCCGAAGGATATGCTCAGGCAGATTATCAGCGGCAGACCCGAGTATAAGCCCGAGCATTTCTCAACGCT
This sequence comes from [Eubacterium] saphenum, assembly GCA_004555855.1. Classification (GTDB taxonomy): domain Bacteria; phylum Bacillota; class Clostridia; order Oscillospirales; family Ruminococcaceae; genus CAG-115. The sequence goes on from SFJQ01000090.1 coordinate 8,080, forward strand.
CACGGCAAAGCTCGGTACGGTTCGCAGAAAATCTGTCACCAACAACATTCTTCCGCTGTCGGTGCTCGAAAAATCCGAGCAGATGCCCGACTGCAGTATGGTTGAGTCGGCGTATGCGATAAAGTCGCTCTCGGACGAGGAGCTGAACTGCCTGCTTGCGGGCGATGTCGAGTGCAACGGCGAGGTTATCGTTTCGCCGAACTTCTACGCGAGCATCGTCACGGCGTGCAATTTCCTGCAATTTACCGACACGCAGCGCTTCGTGGATTTTTCGATTGCGATTATGGAGAACCCCGAGCTTGGCGCAACGCACGACTACGTTTCCCGCCGCGTCTGCGCTCTCGAAACCAACAAAAAGCTGTACAATTTCTTCAAGTCGGTTGTTGAAAGCGGCGATGTGAAATATGAGAAAATTTTTGCGGCGGCGCGGACTTTTGTTGACAGATACGAGAAGTCGTGATTTGACATACGGAGGTTTTTATGAGATTTGGTAAAAAGGCTCTGGCGGCGGTTCTGGCAGCGACTGTGCTGATTTCGGGCTGCTCCGCGAATGAGAACGCAATCGGCGGAAATTCCTCCGAAAGCACCTCGGGAGGCGTGGATTATCCCGTCAGTTCGTCGGACGACAGCGTCTGGAGCAGCGTAATAAACAATCTGCCCGGAGTTTCAACGGGCTCGTCCGATAACTCAACGGGCGAAGGCACAGGGGACGGTTCTTCCGGTACGTCAAATTCCGGCGGAAACACGGGGACTTCAACTCCGAGCGGAAACGCGGATACTTCAAAGCCCACGGGCGGCGGAACAACCTCCACGGGAAATCAGACCGAGGGCACAAAGTCAACGGGAAATTTCAACTATGGCGAGGCGCTTCAGAAGTCGATTTTGTTCTATGAATTGCAGAGAAGCGGCGATATTGACGAGAAAACGGCGCGCTGCAACTGGCGCGGCGACAGCGGAATGAACGATGGCGCGGACGTCGGACTTGACCTCACGGGCGGGCTTTATGACGCGGGCGACAACGTGAAATTCAACCTCCCGATGGCGTACACATCGACAATGCTCGCTTGGAGTATTTACGAGGACAGGGACGCCTACACGAAAAGCGGTCAGCTCGATTACGCGCTCGGGAATATCAAGTGGATTTGCGACTATCTTATAAAATGTCACCCGTCTGCGGACGTGTATTATTATCAGGTTGGCGATGGAAACGCCGACCACGCCTGGTGGGGACCGGCAGAGGTTATGCAGATGAACCGTCCCGCTTACAAGGTGGATAAAAATGCTCCCGGCTCAACGGTTGTGGGAGAGGCTGCGGCGGCTCTGGCGGCAGCAGCGGTTGTGTTCAAGGACACCGACAAGAGTTACTCGGAAAAGTGCCTTTCCCACGCGAAGCAGCTCTTTAATTTCGCCGATTCCACGAAAAGCGACTCGGGCTACACCGCGGCAAACGGCTTTTACAGCTCCTTCAGCGGCTTCTATGACGAGCTTATCTGGAGCGCTACCTGGCTCTATATCGCGACAGGCGACAAGTCTTACCTCACGAAAGCCGAAAGCTATTTTGACGGCTTTGAGCCGGATTACAAGTGGACGCTCGGCTGGGATAACAAGTTTTACGGCGCGGCATGCCTTCTCGCGAATTTGACGAGCGGCGCGAAATATAAGTCCGCTCTCGAGAAAAATCTCGACTGGTGGTGCGGAATAGGCGGCGAAAGCATTACATATTCCCCGAAAGGTCTGGCTTGGCTTGACAGCTGGGGAAGTCTGCGTTATGCAGCGAATGCGGCGTTCCTCGCGGGTTCTTACGTTGACGGAGGTCAGTGTCCCGCGTCAAAGAAAGCCGCTTACACAAAGCTTCTCGAAACACAGATTGACTACGCTCTCGGAAGCAGCGGCAGAAGCTATGTTGTGGGATTTGGCGTAAATCCTCCCGAGCACCCGCATCATCGTACCGCGCAGGGTTCATGGGCGAATAATATGAGCGAGCCGAATTATCACCGCCACGTTCTTTACGGAGCGCTTGTCGGCGGTCCCGACGCGTCCGACGGCTATTCGGACAGCGTAAACGACTACTGCAAAAACGAGGTTGCCTGCGACTATAACGCGGGCTTCACGGGCGCGCTTGCCAAAATGTACAAGAAGTACGGCGGGCAGACGCTCAAGAATTTCGGCGCTGTTGAGCAGGTCGGCGAGGAGATGTACGTTGAGTACAGAACAAACGCTTCCGGAAACGGTTTCACCGAGATAAAAGCGATGGTTTACAACAAATCGGGCTGGCCCGCGAGAGTTGCCGATAATCTCGAGCTGCGCTATTTCGTGGACTTGTCGGAGGCTGACCCGTCGGCAGTAACGGTTTCGATGAACTATAACGACGGCGCGAAATTCGGCGGTATCTACGAGTGGAACAAGGAGAAAAATATCTACTACGTTTCAATCGATTTTTCGGGCGTGAAGATTTATCCGGGCGGTCAGAGCGAGTATAAGAAGGAAGTTCAGTTCCGAATGAGCGCGCCCGGCTGGAATCCCGACAACGACCCGTCCTATAAGGAGCTGAAAGGCACAAACGGCTCGGAGCTTGTGAAAGCGGTTTCCGTGGGACTTTATGAGGGGAAGACGCTGGTGTTCGGCACGGAGCCTGACGGTAAAGCGGTGAACACGAAGCCGATTTCGGGCGGTTCTTCGGCAAGCTCGTCCTCGTCAAATCAGGGAACGCAGAGCAGTTCTCAGTCAAATCAGCCGACAAAACCGTCCGGCGAGAACAACGGAATACGCGTGAATTTGTCGCAGCAGCAGACGAGCGGAAGTGCGAATACTATTCCGATTTCGATTGAGCTGACCAACAACATGGGCGCGGCGATTGATTTGTCGGGGCTTGAAATCGACTACTTCTTCACTAATGACGGCGACAATCAGCTCGCGTTCTTCTGTGATTATGCGGCGCTTACGGGCAGCTCTTATTCGGCGCTTACAGGCAGTGTTTCGGGGAATTTCTCGGCTGCGAGCGGAACGAATTGTGATACGAAGTGCGCGATGAAATTCGGGAGCGGAAGCTTGCAGAACGGCGACAGTATGACGGTGCAGGGAAGGATTTGCCGGAAGAATTGGTCGGAGATGAATTTGTCGAATGATTTTTCGGCAGGCAACGCAGAGCATTTGTATATAATCAGCGGCGGGAAAGCGATTTTCGGCTCAAAGCCGTAAAACTAGCAGCGCGTGACTGTGGAGCCGCGAAGCGCAAAAAGTCTTTTTGGAAATTTTAAAACCTTTTTCTTCAGAAAAAGGTTTTAAACCGCCGGAGGCACTGGAGCGAAGCGACTACTCCGCGCAAAGCGCGGTAAACGCGTTCAAAAGCGCTAAAGGGGTTTGGGGGAAAACAAGAGTTTTCCCCCAAGCATTTTTTCGACTCGAAGTCGGAAAAATGCAATAGCAGAAAGTATTTGTTGAGTCAAAATGTCCAACGTTCCCCCAAAATCAAATTTTTTGAAAAAAATTGCGAAAAGCACTTGACAAACGGGGAAAAAAGTGATATAATAATAAAGCGTTGAAATGCGGGTGTAGTTCAATGGTAGAATCCCAGCCTTCCAAGCTGGTCGCGTGGGTTCGATTCCCATCACCCGCTCCAATAAAAAAACGGGAAGCAGGTTCTCGAACGGCTCTCGTTTATTTTTATGCTGATGAGCGCCATTAGCTCAGCTGGATAGAGCAACCGCCTTCTAAGCGGTAGGTCAAAGGTTCGAATCCTTTATGGCGTGCCATTTGAACCGGAAATCGCGTATTTTCGGCTTTCCTATGGTGGGTATAGCTTAGTTGGTTAAAGCGTCGGATTGTGGTCCCGAAGACCGTGGGTTCGATTCCCACTCCCCACCCCACGAAGTCAAGAGGTTAGAAGCAAGTCCTTCTAACCTCTTTTCATAAAATACTGGGATATCGCCAAGCGGTAAGGCAAGGGACTTTGACTCCCTCACCCGCAGGTTCAAATCCTGCTATCCCAACCACTTGAGGACGGTACGAAGGACCGTCCTCTTCT
>SFJQ01000091.1 GCA_004555855.1 [Eubacterium] saphenum
CGAAACCACAAATACGATAACATAATCGATTATCGCGGCAAGCAGTCGCTTTTTAAACACACTGTTTTTCATCAAGCATTCCTCCGGCAATTTTGAAGTTGAGAGAAAAATCTGCTGCTATTTCATTTCAACATTTTCCGAGGATTTTTGCGCTTCTTAAAAATATTTTCCCACGGTATCTGCACCAGAATTACCGCCGCGAAAACCACAGCGCAGCCGATAATCTGGCGGGTTGTGAGGGTTTGGTCGGTGCCGAGGAAGCCGATTTTGTACGCGATAAAGCCAGCAATCGCCGAGGTTACGCTCTCAAGCGACAATATAAGCGCCGCGACAGTCGGATTAAGCCCCTTTTGCCCGACAATCTGCAAAGTGTAGCCAACGCCGCTCGACATAAGTCCCGCGTAAAGCAGCGGAATTGCGCCGTCCGTGAGCTGTTTCCAGGTCGGCTGCTCGAAAATCAGCGCCAGAATTCCACTCACCACAAAGCACACGAAAAACTGTATGCAGGAGATTATCACGCCGTCCGTTTTCGGGGAAAAGTAGTCGATAACCAGTATATGCACCGCGAAAAATACCGCGCAAATCAGCACCAGCAAATCTCCCGTTTCAAGCGAGAAATTCTCCTCTGTCATACAAAGCAGGTACATTCCGAATGCCGCCAGAATTGCCCCGAACCACACGATTTTCGGGCACTTTTTCTTGATGAAGATACCCAAAATCGGCGTGAAAATTATGTAAAGCGCGGTGATGAAGCCGCTTTTTCCAACAGTCGTCATCGAAACGCCGAACTGCTGAAAAAGGCTCGCAGTTGTGAGTGCCAAGCCGCAGCACACGCCCGCAGTTATCGTTATTTTTTTGTCTATCGGCTTTTTCTTTTCGGCGGGAGTGCGTGCTCTGATTACCGCAATCACGGGTATCAGCGCCACGCAGCCCAAAATGCTCCGCGCAGATGTGAACGTAAACGCACCCATACTGTCCGAGCCGGCAGACTGCGAAACAAAGCCCATTCCCCAGACTACCGCGGTGAGCAGCAAAAGCAGGCTGCTCCTTAATTTTGCAAAGCTCATTATACGTTAAGAACCGACTGCAAAAACTGTTTGGTGCGCTCGTTTTCGGGGTTTGTAAACAGCACGTCCGGCGAATTTACCTCCAGAATTGCCCCCTCGTACATAAACACCACGCGGTCGGAAACCTCCTTCGCAAAGCCCATTTCGTGCGTTACGACAATCATCGTCATTCCGTCTGCGGCAAGATTTTTCATAACCTGCAAAACCTCGCCGACAAGCTCCGGGTCAAGCGCAGACGTTGGTTCATCGAAAAGCATCATCTTCGGCTGCATACAAAGCGCGCGCGCAATCGCAACACGCTGCTGCTGTCCGCCGGAGAGCTTTGTCGGGTAAACGTCCGCCTTGTCGATAAGCCCGACCTTGTTCAAAAGCTCGCGCGCAAGCTCCTCGGTTTCGGCTTTGTCGCGCTTTCTCACGGTAACGGGAGCAAGCATTATGTTCTCCAGAACCGTCAAATGCGGGAAAAGATTAAATCTCTGGAAAACCATTCCCATTTCAAGAAGCGCCTGCTGACGCTCCTGAGGGGTGATTTTGATTTGATTTACGCCGTTTACGCGGTCGTCGAGCAGCTTGTCCTCAATCCATAGCTTACCGTTGGTTATCGTTTCAAGATGGTTCAAAGAGCGCAGATAGGTGGATTTTCCCGCGCCCGAAGGTCCGATAAGGCACACAACCTCGCCCTGTTCAATCGTAAGCGAGCAATCCTTCAGTACCTTCAAATCGCCGAAATCCTTGCAGAGCTTTTCGGTTTTTATCATCGACATAAAATCGCCCCCTTACTCATACGAGAACCGCTTTTCGAGCGTTCCGAAAATCTTCGAGAACACCGCGGTTATCACAAGATAAATAATCATCGAAACAATGTACACCGAAACGTTGTTCGTGGACGTCATAATGGAGTTTGTCACTCTCGACAGGTCGTCCAGCGCGATAATCGACGTGAGCGCCGCGTCTTTGAGAACCATTATGAACTCGTTTGCGGTCGGCGGAATAAGTCTGCGGTAGGTCTGCGGAATGATGATTTTCCACATCGTCTGCGCGTAGGAAAGGCCGAGCGCTTTCGCCGCCTCAAACTGCCCCTTGTCAATCGACTGAATTGCCGCACGGATATTTTCGGCGCAGTACGCTCCCGAATTGAGCGTAAACGCGATAAATGCTGCCAAGAATCTATCGGGTATCGTCATCGCGGGAATTAATTTCGGCAAACCGAACCACAGGAAGTACAGCTGCATCAAAAGCGGCGTTCCTCTGAAAAAGAAGATGTAGCCGCGGCAAAACCATTGGATAGGCTTGATTTTCGACATTTTGCCGAGCGCGAGAAATACCGACAAAATAAGTCCCGCGGCAACCGATGAAATCGTGAGCAAAATCGTGAGCTTCGCGCCGTTAAGCAGCGACGGAAGCCAGTTTACGAAATTCGCCCAGAATTGCGCGAAACCGTTGTCCGTGGTATCGATAACCTGTCCCGCTACTCCGAGAACCAAGTATTGTCTTACATCGGCGGAGTTAATCTGCTTTTGCATTTTAAGCGCCGACATAATGCCGATATTCTGATACGACTCGGAATCCTTCTTCGCTTCAAGCTCGATAAATTCCTGCGGAATTGCGCCCTTGAGTGCTGCCTCGGAGGGCACAGTGCAGACAAGCGGCACGATTATCGCAATCAGCGCGATTATCACAATCACAAGAATTTTGTGCTTTTTCACGAACCGAAGAAAAGGATTTGATTTTTTCTCTTCAACAGCGGGATTTTCCTTCATATTTTACCTTCCTTAATTCAATAACTTAAAACAAGGCAGACTGTTGCGCCTGCCCTAAATTAGGCTGTCGATTAAGGCACATCTACTTCGTCAACGTCACGTTGGCAGGCACAAAGCCTAGCCAACGCACCGTTTCCTCGTATCTGCACCTTTCTCGCCAGCCTTAAAATTATTCTTTTATCAGAAATAAGTGTTGAGGATTTTGTCGAGCGTGCCGTCCTTTTTGAGTTCAGCCATTGCCTTGTTGATTTCATCGCGGAGAGCGGTGTTGTCCTTGGGAATGCAAACGCCGAACAGCTCGGGTTCACCCTCGCTCTGGAGCCACGACTGAACGTACTTTGTATCGGCAATATAACGCGCAGCAACCGTGCTGTCTGAAATAACCGCGTCAAGTCTGCCTGCCGCAAGGTCCTCGTAAGCGTTCATAACGGTCGCGTACTCGGAGGTCTGAACCTTGATATTGTTCTTGGAAATAAACTCCGTGAGGTAAATATCAGAGGTGGTTTCCTCCTGATAGCCGACTCTCAGACCGTCAAGCTCAGCGGGAGAAGCAGGCTTCTTCGCAGCGTCTGCCATTACAACAATGGACTGCCAGTTCTCAATGTACGGGTCGGAGAAGATGAACTTCTCAAGTCTGTCGGGAGTGATTGTTACCGCGGAAATAACCACGTCATAATCGCCCTTTTCAAGTCCCGCAAAAATGCCATCCCAGCCAACGTTGCAGATTTCAAGCTCTCTGCCCATCTTGTCTGCAAGCGCTGCCGCAAGCTCCATATCAACGCCGATGGGAGTCTGTCCGTCTGTGTCCATGTACTCGAAGGGCGGATAAGCGACATCAGAACCAACCTTCAGCTTCTTCTTTTCGCTGCCCGCGGAATTACAGCCCGCGCACGAAAGCGCCATTATTGCTGCTGCAAGTGCTGCTAAAACTTTCTTCATTTGAAAAACTCCTTTCATTTGTCCGGATAAATAATCCGCATCTACACTTATATAATATAACATAGTTTTTCTCTCTTGTCAACAATTTTTGCAATTATTACGAAATTTTCTTTCATTTTTATATATTATTATCATTTTCCGACATATCCCGCGCATTTTTTTAGGCATAAATTACCTTTATTTTTTCAGCAGCACAATAACCTTAGCTTTGTTTTTTTCGATAATATATATCGGATTTCTCTTGACAAAAACCGCGAAATATGATAAAATATATTAAATATTGCTATTTATTGTATTCTGTAAAAAATCGGGAATGATGCACGATTCAAACCTGCGTTTCGGAAACCGTTTCGTGGAATATGGAGGATAAGCATTATTTCAGGATTTTCGAGAAATGTTTGTGAAAAAGGTGATTTTATGAGAAAAATAACTGCTGCGGCAATTCAGATGAGCGTTCCCGAGTCCCGCGAACAGGCTCTTGATAAAGCCGAAGCGCTTGTACGAAAAGCGGCTGAGAAAGGTGCGAAAATTATCCTCCTGCCCGAGCTTTTTGAAACGAAATATTTCTGTCAGGAACGGCGCTATGAACACTATGACCTCGCCGCTCCCGTCCTCGAAAACCCCGCTGTAAAGCGATTTCTGGCGGTTTCCGAGGAGCTTTCGGCGGTTATCCCGATAAGCTTTTACGAGCGCGATGTAAACGTTTTGTACAACAGTATTGCCGTTCTCGACTGTGGGAAGCTGCTCGGCGTTTACAGAAAAACGCATATTCCCGATGACCATTTTTATCAGGAGAAGTTCTATTTTACTCCCGGAAACACCGGCTTTAAGGTCTGGAACACGTCCTGCGGGACAATCGGCGTCGGGATTTGCTGGGACCAGTGGTTTCCCGAAGCGGCGCGTTCTATGGCGCTGATGGGAGCCGAGCTGCTCCTCTACCCCACCGCCATCGGCAGCGAGCCTATCCTCGACTGCGACAGCAAGGGTCACTGGCAGCGCTGTATGCAAGGTCACTCCGCGTCTAATCTCGTTCCCGTAATCTCCGCAAATCGTATCGGTATCGAAAAGGTTGTTCCCGATGAGAAAAATGCGTTTCAGGAGAGCGAGCTTCAGTTTTACGGCGGCAGTTTCCTCACCGATGAAACCGGCAAAATCGAAGCCTGCGCGGGCGCTGACGAGGAAACGGTTCTGCTTCGCGAATACGACCTTGATGAAATCCGCGATTTTCGTATGAGCTGGGGCGTTTTCCGCGACCGCCGTCCCGAGATGTACAAAATCATTTCCGAATAAAAACAATCCCGAGCTTAGTACTCGGGATTATTTTTATTCTCTCGTTCCCGCGGCAAATTCTCCGCAGTTGATGTCAAGAACAGGTCTTAGCGGCTGTATAAGCGAGTCCTCGTAACGCGCACGCCATTGAATGTCAATGCTGATATTTCCGTCCGCGCCTATTCCGTCAAGGCTGTCGCCGTTGTCAATCGGGAAATCGTTCTCGTACTGATAATCGAGAATGTTGTACACATATCTCACGACAGCGTTCGGGTCAAGATTTCGAAAATGCATCTGAACATCGGGCAGCGCGAGCGTGTACATTCCAAGGCTGTCGATAAGCATATCTCCCGTGCCCTGAATGTTGAAAAAACGCACGTTCACGGCGGCATTTATAAAACGCGCGCCCGCGTCCCACTGCCTGTCCGAAAGGAATTTTGCGGTCGGCGTGAGTTTTCCCGAACCCGTCACATAAATCGCTTCGCATGTCGGGTACATCTCAACCGCCGCGTCAAGCTGCGCGATGAAAAGCTCCGCCTGCTCGGTGTACGAAAGCGCGTCCGAAAGCATCGCGTGAACCAAAACCTCGTACTTCACCTCGTCCGCAAACTCCGCGCCGTTTTCCATATCCCAGAACTGCGAGCGCGTCAGCTCGTCAAGCTCCATTTTGAACTCAAACGGCTGCATAAAACACGCAAGAACCGGCACGCCCTCCGGCTTGTCCTCGAACATTGCCTTGTACTTCAACACGGGAAACATCAGAAAATCGGGCTTTTCGCTGATTTCTCCAAGCTCCCCGCAGTATTCCTCCACCGCAGCCTTCGCCTTTTCAAGCGAGCAAGCCTCGGGCTTCTCGCGGAAAAGCAGCTGCGCTATCAGCATCTGCGGACGATTTGGCGCTTTTTCGCTTAAATCCTGATTTAACACTTTGTCGCTCATCGTTTCCTCACTTTTTCGGGTCAATATATTCGCGGTAATCGTAGAGATACTTTACGCCCGAAATCAGCGTAACCGCTGCCGTTAAATACATCAGAATGTCTGTAATTATCTGCACGGGAATGCTCACAAAACTGCCTTCAAGCTCAACAAGAGTCCCGCCGTCAGTCACAACAAACGTGTTTGAATCAACAAGCAGTCCGAATGTCATCAGAATGTGCATTGCAAGTACCGCGATAATCGCAATCATCGTGAAAACGGTCTTGACTTTGCCCCAGATATTCGCGGGAATAACGGCGGTCTGGTTTCCGGAAATCGCAGCAAGCCGTATTCCCGATA
>SFJQ01000092.1 GCA_004555855.1 [Eubacterium] saphenum
AAAGGAACGGGGATTTTTTGCATTTCGGGAAATTTCGCCGTATAGGACAAATCTCTGAGTCACAAACTATTGTGAAAACGTACAAATGAACGGACTTAAAATGTACAATTGTACAAATTTGAAGGTTTCTGAAAGATTTTGTTCCAAAACTATTGATTATTTCAATTGCAATATGTTATCATAATCTCATCTGCAAAAAGTTTTACGAAAAGCGAATAACAAGGGGCTATGAAAATGGTTTTCACGGTAACGTTCAATCCTGCTGTTGATTACGTTATTCACATGGGCGAAATGAAGCTTGGCGCGACAAATCGTTCCGTGCGCGAGGAAATGTATATCGGCGGCAAGGGCATAAATGTTTCGATTGTGCTGCGGGAGTTGGGAATTGCTTCAAAAACGCTCGGATTTACGGCGGGATTTACGGGAGAAGCTATCGAAAAGGGGCTTTCCGATATGGGAATTGACGCGGATTTCGTGCGGCTTGAAAAGGGAAATTCCCGAATTAACGTAAAGATAAAATCTGCGGAAGAAACCGAGCTGAACTGTCAGGGGCCGGATATTGACGACAAGTCAATCGCGGCGCTTTTTGAAAAGCTGGACGGGCTGTCAAACGGAGATACGCTCGTTCTTGCGGGAAGCATACCCGCTTCGCTTCCTTCGGATATTTACGAGCGGATACTTGAAAGGATTTCGGCAAAGAATATCAGAGTGGTTGTTGACGCGACAAAAGACCTGCTTATGAACGCGCTGAAGTACAAACCGTTTCTGATAAAGCCGAACAACCACGAGCTTGGCGAGATGTTCGGAACGGTGCTTGAAACGGACGATGAAATCGAGGAATATGCGCGGAAATTGCAGGAAATGGGCGCGGTAAACGTGCTTGTTTCAATGGCGGGCGATGGGGCAATGCTTATCGATGAGTTCGGGAAAAAACACCGCCTGGGCGTTTGCAGGGGTGAGGTGAAGAACTCGGTTGGCGCGGGAGATTCGATGGTTGCGGGATTTATCGCGGGCGTGATAAACGGCGGTTACGAATACGCGCTGAAGCTCGGAACAGCCGCAGGCGGCGCAACGGCGTTCTCGGACGGACTTGCCGAAAAGGGAAAAATTATGGAGCTGCTCAGAACGCTCTGAAAAGCGGCTGCCGTTCAGCGATTAAACGTCCCGCAGAGCATTTTCATATAAAGCCGTTTGAAAACGTCCTCGGCGAGAAAATCAAACTATCCATATATAACGGGGCTTTACGGGAGGTTTTTCTATGACAATTCTCAAGGGCAAGGGAGTTTACGGCGCGATTGCGCTCGGACGGATTTCAGTTTTCACGAGAAAAGAAGCGTTTGTAAAGAGAACGCACATCGATGATATCGAAGCCGAAAAATCAAGGCTTGCCGCTGCGAAGGAAAAGGCGGCAAAGCAGCTCGGGGAGATTTACAACAAGGCTTTGAAGGAAGTCGGCGAGGCAAACGCGCAGATTTTTGAGATACACATGATGATGATTGAGGACGAGGATTACAACGATTCTATCTCAAGCATTATCGAAACGCAGTCTGTAAACGCGGAGTATGCCGTGGCGGTAACGGCGGACAATTTCGCGGAGATGTTCGCGGCAATGGACGACGCATATATGCAGGCGCGTTCCGCGGACGTGCGGGATATCTCAAACCGCATTATAAACTGCCTTTCGGAAGAAAACGCGGAAAGCTCGGGCTTAGATGAAAAGGTTATAATTTGCGCGGACGACCTTGCTCCCAGCGAAACGGTGCTGCTCGACAAGGAAAAGGTTCTTGCGTTTGTGACGGCGTTCGGCTCGTCAAATTCCCACACGGCAATTCTCGCGAGAAATATGAATATTCCTGCGATTATCGGCGTGGGCGAGGAGCTGATGAAAACCGTGAAAAACGGCGATTTTGCAGCGGTTGACGGATATACCGGAGAGATTTTCATAGCTCCCGATGAGGAAAACACGGTTCGCCTTGAAAAGAAGCGCGCCGATGACGAGGAAAAAAAGCGCCTGCTTCAGGAGCTGAAGGGCAAGGAAAACGTCACGCTTGACGGCACGAAAATCAACATTTTTGCGAATATCGGCAGCGTTGACAATATCGGCGCTGTGCTTGCAAACGACGCGGGCGGGATTGGGCTTTTCAGAAGCGAGTTTCTCTATCTCGAGAGCAGCGATTTCCCGACAGAAGAACAGCAGTTTTCCGTGTACAAAAAAGTGCTTGAAAGTATGGCGGGGAAGAAGGTCATTATCCGAACTCTCGATATCGGCGCGGACAAGCAGGCGGGCTATTTTAACCTCGCAAAAGAGGAAAATCCCGCGCTCGGCTATCGCGCAATCCGCATTTGCCTGACAAAGCCGGAGATTTTCAAAACGCAGCTTCGCGCGCTTTATCGGGCTTCCGCTTATGGAAATCTCGGGATAATGTTCCCGATGATAACAAGCGTTTCGGAGCTTGAACAGATTATTTCGATTTGCGGGGAAGTCAGAAACGAGCTGAAATCCGATGGAATTGAGATTTCGGACAAGGTGGAGCTTGGCATTATGATTGAAACGCCCGCTGCCGCGATAATCAGCGACAGACTGGCGCCGATGGTTGATTTTTTCAGCGTGGGAACAAACGATTTGACGCAGTACACTCTCGCCTGCGACCGTCAGAATGCCGCAATCGAGCAGTTTATCGACACGCATCACGAAGCAATTCTGCGGCTTATCGAGCTGTCCGCGAAAAACGCTCACGCAAACGGCGCTTGGATAGGAATTTGCGGCGAGCTTGCCGCGGATACAACGCTCACGGAGAAGTTCCTGCGAATGGGAATCGACGAGCTTTCTGTTTCGCCGACGTTTGTCCTGAAGGTCAGGGACGCTGTGAGGCGCTGCGACCTTTCCGAAAAATAAAGGAAAACGGTTTTCCGCCGTTTTGTTACACAAAAAACGCCCCCGTTCAAAGGAACAGGGGCGCGATTTTGTTCAATGTAACGAATTACATTTCAGCGATAGCAGCCTGCGCAGCGGCAAGTCTTGCAATCGGAACGCGGAACGGTGAGCAGGATACATAGTCCAAACCAATCTTGTGGCAGAACTCAACAGACGAGGGATCGCCGCCGTGCTCGCCGCAGATACCGCAGTGCATTTCGGGACGAACGCCCTTACCAAGCTCAATAGCCATCTTCATCAGCTTGCCTACGCCAATCTGGTCGAGCTTAGCGAACGGATCGTTCTCGAAGATTTTAGCGTCATAGTAAGCGCCGAGGAACTTGCCTGCGTCATCACGCGAGAAGCCGTAGGTCATCTGAGTGAGGTCGTTTGTACCGAAGCAGAAGAATTCAGCTTCCTTCGCGATTTCATCAGCAGTAAGAGCGGCACGCGGAATTTCAATCATAGTACCAACAGAGTACTTGATGTCGGAACCTGCCTCTGCGATAATCGCGTCAGCGGTCTTAACAACGGTATCCTTAACGTACTTAAGCTCCTTAACCTCGCCTACAAGCGGAATCATAATCTCGGGAACGAGGTTCCAGTCGGGGTGAGCCTTCTTGACATTGATAGCAGCCTTGATAACGGCAGCAGTCTGCATCTTAGCGATTTCGGGATAAGTAACCGCAAGACGGCAGCCACGGTGACCCATCATCGGGTTGAACTCGTGGAGCGACTGAATGATGTTCTTGATAGTTTCAACGGACTTGCCCTGAGCCTTTGCGAGAGCCTCGATGTCAGCCTCTTCGGTAGGAACGAATTCGTGGAGAGGCGGGTCGAGGAAGCGAATGGTAACGGGACAGCCCTCGAGAGCCTCATAGAGTTTCTCAAAGTCGCCCTGCTGCATCGGCTCAATCTTAGCAAGAGCAGCTTCTCTCTCTTCAACTGTATCGGAGCAAATCATCTCACGGAAAGCAGCGATTCTGTCTGCCTCGAAGAACATATGCTCGGTACGGCAAAGACCGATACCCTCAGCACCCAGCTCGCGAGCCTTCTTAGCGTCCGTAGGAGTATCAGCGTTGGTGCGAACCTTGAGCTTTCTGTACTTGTCAGCCCAAGCCATAATTCTGCCGAACTCGCCTGCGATTGTAGCGTCAACGGTGGGAATAAGACCGTCGTAGATGTTACCGGTAGAACCGTCGATGGAGATGCAGTCACCCTCGTGATAGGTCTTGCCTGCGAGCGTGAACTTCTTGTTCTCCTCGTCCATAGCGATATCGCCGCAGCCGGATACGCAGCATGTACCCATACCGCGAGCAACAACGGCAGCGTGAGAGGTCATACCGCCGCGAACGGTCAGGATACCCTGAGCAGCCTTCATACCGGTGATGTCCTCGGGAGAGGTTTCCAGACGAACGAGAACAACCTTTTCGCCTCTGGACTTCCACTCAACAGCGTCGTCAGCGGTGAATACAATCTTACCGCAAGCAGCTCCGGGCGATGCGCCGAGACCCTTGCCTACGGGAGTAGCAGCCTTGAGTGCCTTTGCGTCGAACTGCGGGTGAAGCAGAGTATCGAGGTTGCGCGGGTCAATCATCGAAACTGCCTTCTTCTCGTCAATCATACCCTCGTCAACGAGGTCACACGCAATCTTGAGAGCAGCCTGCGCGGTTCTCTTACCGTTGCGGCACTGGAGCATATAAAGCTTGCCGTTTTCAACGGTGAACTCCATATCCTGCATATCGCGATAGTGGTCTTCGAGAATGCCGCAAACCTTTACGAACTCCTCATAAGCCTCGGGGAACTTGTCCGCCATCTGAGCGATAGGCATAGGAGTACGAACGCCTGCAACAACGTCCTCGCCCTGCGCGTTGAAGAGGAACTCGCCCATGAGCTTCTTCTCGCCGGTTGCGGGGTCACGGGTGAAGGCAACGCCTGTACCGGAGTTGTCGTTGAGGTTGCCGAATACCATCGGCATTACGTTTACTGCAGTACCCCAGCTGTACGGGATATCGTTGTCGCGGCGATAAACGTTTGCACGCGGGTTGTCCCAAGAACGGAAAACAGCCTCGATAGCGAGCTTGAGCTGTTCAACGGGGTCGGAGGGGAAATCCGTGCCGAGCTGCTTCTTGTATTCAGCCTTAAACTGAGTAGCAAGCTCCTTGAGGTCAGCTGCGGTGAGGTCAACGTCAAACTTAACGCCCTTCTTTTCCTTCATCTCGTCGATGAGCTGCTCGAAATACTTCTTGCCGACTTCCATAACGACGTCGGAGAACATCTGGATAAATCTTCTGTAAGAGTCGTAAACAAATCTTTCAAACTTAGGGTCGGGGTTGCCTGCAATCATAGCGGCAACAACATCGTCGTTAAGACCGAGGTTCAGGATAGTGTCCATCATACCGGGCATCGAAGCGCGAGCGCCGGAACGAACGGAAACGAGAAGCGGGTTCTTGAGGTCGCCGAACTTCTTGCCGTTAACCTCTTCCATCCACTTAACGCCTTCCATAGCCTGCTGCATAATCTCATCGTTGATTTTTCTGCCGTCCTCATAGTACTGAGTGCAAGCCTCGGTGGTGATAGTGAAACCCTGCGGAACGGGCAGACCAATCTCTGTCATCTCTGCGAGGTTTGCGCCCTTACCGCCAAGCAGGTTGCGCATAGTCATATTACCTTCTTTAAAGGTATAGACCCATTTTTTAGCCATTGGAAATCTCCTCCTAATCTGTTTGTCAAAGTTTTGACATTAGGGATTACCCTAACTATATTGTACTCAAAACAGCGGATGATTTCAAGTCTTTCCCCTCCGTTTTTGAAAGAAAATCCGAATCTTTCCATAAAACTGGCGGAAAAAAATGTGCTACGGTTACGGAGCTTCGGCAGTCTGCAGGTATTCTGCGCGGACGTAGCCCTCTATCGCGTCAGTTCGCACATGGGCCCAACCGTCGGATGATACGCTCATGACAATCAGCTGCTGATCCTTGTACAGGCGGCGTCTGACATCGGCAGACAGACTGTCTCTATTCCCTCACGGCAGAGGGTTTCTGCCAATGCCGTCTCCACTTCGACCGACGACAGGCATCCCTTGAATGAATCTATGGCAAGAATGTATTTCATGAGTCCGCCTCCTCGTTGCCAGTCGGTGTATGTGGGTTATTGTCTGTTTCATTGTCTGCCGCTGCCACATCGGCATCACCAGCCTGATGATGGGCGAGCAATGGAGCGTAGGCGGTCATGTACACCACGTCAGCGTTGCGTTCAAGGTCTGTCATGAAGGCAGCCTCGTAGAGTGATGTTTCAAAGTGATTCCACTTCTTGCCTTTGCCGTGGCAAGCATATTCGCCGGCAAACACTTTCGGGCCTT
>SFJQ01000011.1 GCA_004555855.1 [Eubacterium] saphenum
AGAAGCGGGTGTTTACGGGATAATTTCGTTCGGAATGGGCTTGACTCTCCGAAACGGTGACCGAGAGTATTTTTACGCGGCGCTGGACAAGCATTTTCACGGGCTTCGCCAAAAATACGAGCGATACTACGGCAACAGCTACGAGCTTCCCTCGCCAAATCAGGAGAAGCTTTGGCGGTATTTCACGGAATTTTGCGATAAACACGGAATTGTCCGCAATCAGAACGAGATTTTTTCGTTTCTCAACACGCTCGACGAACCCGAGCAGCTTACTTTATTATAAAAGAAACGCGCGTTCCCGAAAAACACGGAAACGCGCGCTTTTATGCAAATTTGCCGTTAAATCATACTCTCTTGCCAGCAATCGGGCGCTTTCAAGCCGAACATCTTGACAACGGTGGGAGCAACGTTTGACAGACCGTACTCGCCGTCCTTGATGGTGTACTTGACGTCCTTGTCGTAGATGATGAACGGAACGGGGTTGAGAGAGTGCGCCGTGCGAACCTGAATTTCGCCCTTCTTGTTCTTTTCAAGCATCTCGTCCGCGTTGCCGTGGTCGGCGGTAATGAGCATCGTCACGCCGTACTCATCGCAAACCTTCATCAGTCTTGCAAGACCGATATCAACCGCCTCAACGCCGATAATCGTTGCCTGAAGCGAACCCGTGTGTCCAACCATATCGCCGTTCGGGAAGTTGCAGCGCAGGAAATCGTACTTCTTCGACTTGATTGCCTCAATCAAATCATCGACAATATCCGCGCTCTTCATCCACGGGCGCTGGTCGAAGCTGACGTTATCGGAAGGAATTTCCTTGAACGTTTCAAGCTCCTCGGAGAACTTTCCGCTGCGGTTACCGTTCCAGAAATAGGTAACGTGACCGTACTTCTGTGTTTCGGAAACTGCGTACTGGTTGAGCTTTGCCGCAACAAGCACCTCGGAAAGCGTGTCGTGAATTTCGGGAGGATTGACGAGGAAGCGCTTGGGCAGCTTCATATCGCCGTCATATTCGAGCATACCCGCATAGCAAACGTTCGGTTTGCCACCGCGCTCGAAGTAGGTGAACTCATCGTTGTCGAACGCCATCGAAAGCTCGATTGCGCGGTCGCCGCGGAAGTTGAACAGGATAACGCTGTCGCCGTCAACGATTTTTCCGACAGGCTCGCCGTTTTCCGCGATAACGAACGCGGGCAAATCCTGATCGATTGCGCCGGTTTCGTTACGAAGCGTTTCAACAGCCTCGGCAGCCGTTGCGAACTGTCTGCCCTCGCCCTTAACGTGAGTGTTCCAGCCGCGCTCTACCATTGCCCAATCAGCCTGATAGCGGTCCATCGTAATCTTCATACGTCCGCCGCCCGAAGCGATTTTGCCGTTGAAGTTGTCGTCATTCAGCTCCGCGAGAACCTTCTCGAGCTGCTCGATATAAATGGGAGCGGAGGTTGCGGGAACGTCACGACCGTCCAGCAGACAGTGAACGCGCGCCTTTTTCACGCCGTCAGCCTTTGCCTTTTTCAGCATATTGAACAGGTGCGAGATGTTCGAGTGAACGTTACCGTCGGACAAAAGACCGATGAAGTGCATCGTGGAGTTCTTGGAAACGCAGTTTGCGACAAGCTCCTTCCACGCGGAAGAATCGTACATTTTGCCGCTCTCGATGCTCTCGTTTACGAGCTTTGCGCCCTGAGAGTAAATCTGTCCGCAGCCGAGCGCGTTGTGTCCAACCTCGGAGTTGCCCATATCGTCATCGGAGGGCAGTCCGACAGCGGTGCCGTGCGCTTTAAGACGCGTGTTCGGGCAGTTTGCGAGCAGCCAGTCCAGAGTGGGCGTATTCGCCTCGGTTACAGCGTCGCCGAGTCCCGTTTTCGAGAAGCCAACGCCGTCCATTACTACCAATAATACAGGTTTTGACATTATTTCCAAATCCTTTCAATCAACTTTTTTTAAAATCAGTTCGCCTCGGCAGCCTTGATAATCGCGGTGAAATCGGGAGCCTTGAGCGAAGCGCCGCCGATAAGTCCGCCGTCAACGTTGGGCTTCTTGACAAGCTCCTCAGCGTTGCCAGCGTTCATCGAGCCGCCGTACTGAATGGTAACAGCATCTGCGGTTGCCTTGTCGTACTTCTTTTCGAGCTGTGCTCTGATGAACGCGCAAACCTCTTCAGCCTGCTCTGCGGTCGCGGTTTTGCCGGTGCCGATTGCCCAAACGGGCTCATAAGCGATGATGCACTTCTTCATATCCTCAGCGGAAATGTCGTAGAAATCCAGCTTAATCTGGCGCGCGATAACTTCCTCGGTGATGTTGCACTCGCGCTCCCAAAGCAGCTCACCAACGCAAACGATAGGCTTCAGACCTGCCGCGAGAGCAGCCTTTGTGCGCTTGTAAACGGTTTCATCGGTTTCGTTGAAATACTGTCTGCGCTCGGAGTGACCGAGAACAACGTACTCCACACCCATTTCCGCGAGCATATCCGCAGAAATTTCGCCTGTGAACGCGCCGCTCTTCTCGAAGTGGCAGTTCTCAGCGCCGATTTTGATGTTCGTGCCGGCAGTTGCGGCAAGTGCGGTTTCAAGGTTGGTGAAAGGCACGCAAGCTACGATTTCAACACCCTTTACGTCAGCAACGAGCGGCTTGAGTTCCTCAAGGAGCGCCTTTGCCTCGGGACGGGTTTTGTTCATCTTCCAGTTGCCTGCGATAACCGCTTTTCTTACAGATTTGTTCATAATAAAACTTCCTTTCTTATGGCTTTTCGCCGAAAATTACTCTACAAATACTTTTACCCAAAACAGCTAAAGGGCGAACAAATCTGTCCGCCCATAGCTTCGGAAATTACTTGTCCTGAATAGCGTCGATGCCGGGCAGACCCTTGCCTTCGAGGTATTCGAGAGAAGCGCCGCCGCCGGTGGAGATGTGGCTCATCTTGTCAGCGAAGCCGAGCTGTACAACTGCCGCAGCAGAGTCGCCGCCGCCGATGATTGTGGTAGCGTTTGCTTCAGCCATTCCCTTTGCAACAGCGATTGTGCCCTTTGCGAGAGTGGGGTTCTCGAAAACGCCCATCGGGCCGTTCCAAACAACAGTCTTTGCAGCCTTAACCTCGTTTGCGAAGAGTTCCATGGTCTTTGTGCCGATATCAAGTCCCATCATATCCGCAGGAATCTTGTCGGAATCAACAACCTGAACATCGATAGGAGCGTCAATCGGGTCAGGGAAAGCCTTTGCGATAGTGGTATCAATGGGGAGAAGGAGCTTCTTGCCGTTCTTCTCAGCCTTGGCAATCATATCCTTGCAGTAATCAATCTTCTCATCGTCAACGAGCGAAGTACCAACTTCAAAGCCCTTTGCCTTGAGGAAGGTGTAAGCCATACCGCCGCCGATAATCAGCGTATCGCACTTTTCAAGCAGGTTGGAGATAACGTTGAGCTTGTCGGCAACCTTTGCACCGCCGAGAACTGCAACGAAAGGACGCTCGGGGTTCTCGACAGCGTTGCCGAGGAACTCGATTTCCTTGTTCATCAGGTAGCCGACAGCGGTTTCCTTAACGAACTTTGTTACGCCAACAGTCGAAGCGTGCGCTCTGTGGGAAGAACCGAACGCGTCCATAACGAAAATCTCGCCGTTTACGAGGTCAGCAAGCTCCTTGGAGAAGCCCTCGCCGTTCTTGGTTTCGTCTGCGCCGCGGAAACGTGTGTTCTCAAGAACAACGATATCGCCGTCGTTCATCTCGGCAACAGCCTTCTTTGCGTTCTCGCCGACAACGGTGTCATCGGGAGCGAAAGTAACCTTTGCGGAAACGAGTTCTGCGAGTCTGTCAGCAGCGGGCTTGAGGCTGAACTTAGCCTCGGGACCGTTCTTGGGTTTGCCGAGGTGCGAGCACAAAACAACCTTTGCGCCGTTTTCGGTCAGCTTATTGATAGTGGGAAGAGCCGCGGTGATACGGTTATCGTTGGTGATTTTGCCGTCCTTAAGCGGAACGTTGAAATCCACGCGTACCAGAACGTGCTTTCCCTTTACGTTCAAATCCTCTACATTCTTCTTGTTGAGCTTGCTCATAGTTCATATTCCTTTCGTAAGTGAAATTTCTCTGCTGTAAACCAACAGAACATTACATTATATATTGTACACTAAATCCGAAAATTTTTCAAGTATTTTTTGTAAAATACATAGCTAATTTTGTAAAAAGCATAACAAAAACCCCGACAGAAAAATCTGTCGGGCTTTGATGTTGAAAATTACTGCTTATCCTCGATATACTTAACGATATCGCCGACGAGCTTGATGTTCTCAACCTCGTCCTCGGGGATTTCAACGGAGAACTCGTCCTCGATTGCCATAACCAAGTCAACAACGTCGAGAGAGTCAGCGCCCAAATCATCGGTGATGGAAGAACCTTCCGTGATTGTGTCCTTATCAGCGATGTCGAGCTGGTCTGCGATAAGATCTCTTACCTTTTCAAAAATGTCCATTTATAAAACCTCCAAATATTTTTACCGGCTTTTCCGGAATTATCAAATACTATTATAAAGCATTATTTAAAAATAATCAATACCAAATTATCAAAAATCACAGGTAATTTTTACTAAAATTATTCGGTAAACATACCAATTTTTCTAAATTTCTGATAACGGTTATCCAAAAGCTGCTTCAAGTCCACAGTTTTGAGCCGTGAAACCGCGTCCACGATGTACTCGTAGATACTGTCGGCGGTCACTGCGGGCTGAAGATGCGCGCCGCCCTCGGGCTCGGGTATAATCTTGTCGCACACGCCAAATCTCAGCAAATCCTCCGCAGTTATCTTGAGGATTTCGGCAGCTTCTTTCTCCTTTGTCGGGTCTTTCCAGAGAATGGAAGCCGCGCTTCTCGGGGAAATTACGCTGTAAATCGCGTTCTGGAGCATCGCCAGTTCATCGCAGACTGCAAGCGCCAGCGCGCCGCCGCTGCCGCCCTCGCCGAGAATTACCGTGACAATCGGCGTTTTGAGCGTCATAAATTCGTACAAATTCCGCGCAATCGCTTCACCCTGGCAGCGCTTTTCCGCTTCAACTCCGCAAAACGCGCCGGGGGTGTCCACAAGACAGATAATCGGTCTGTGGAACTTCTCGGCTTGCTTCGCCAAACGAAGCGCCTTGCGGTAGCCCTCGGGGTGAGGCATCGCGAAATTCGATTTCTTGTTTTCGTCGAGTGTTCTGCCCTTGACCTGCGCCAGAACCGTTACCGGAGTATCGCTCAGGAAGCCGATTCCGCCGATAATCGCGCCGTCGTCGCCGCACATTCTGTCGCCGTGGAACTCCATAAATCTCGTGAAAAGCGCGGGAATGTAATCGTTGACTGTGGGGCGGTTTTTGTTGTGGATAAGCTCCATTCGCTCCCAAGTGGTTAAGTTATTCATCAGCGCGCCTCCTTCGGAAAGCCGTGCAGCTTAAGTATATTCGAGAGCGCTTTTCTCATCATTCCGCGCTCAACTATCATATCCAGCAATCCGCTCTCCATCTGGAACTCCGCGGACTGGAAATCATCGGGAAGCCGCGTTCTGACGGTGTTCTGGATAACTCTGCGCCCTGCGAAGCCTATCAGCACCTTCGGCTCGGCAATAAGGATATCGCCAAGGCTTGCAAACGAAGCCTGAACTCCGCCCGTTGTCGGGTCGGTCAGAACCGTTACATAAAGCCCGCCCGCGTCATTGTGACGTTTAACGGCACCCGAGGTTTTCGCCATCTGCATAAGGGAGATGATGCCTTCCTGCATTCTCGCGCCGCCCGACGCCGTGAACATAATCACGGGAAGTCCCTTTTCGGTCGCGTATTCAAACGCGCGGGTGATTTTTTCGCCGACAACGCTGCCCATACTTGCCATCATAAAGTGGCTGTCCATAATGCCCAAAACGCAGCGATAACCGCGGATTGTGCATTCTCCCGTGACGATTGCCTCTTTCATATTGCACTGCTCGCCCATTTTCGCGACTTTTTCCTCGTAATGCGGGAAACCAATCGGGTTGAGCGAAACCAAATTCTCGTCAAGCTCGCGGAAGCTTTCCTTGTCAACGGTCATATCAAGCCGCTCCTGCCACGTCAAACGCGCGTGATAGCCGCATTTCGGGCAGACTTTCATATTGTTAACAAACTCATCGTTGTATAAAACGCTGCTGCAGCGCGGGCATTTGAACAGCAAATCCTGCGGGATTTCAACGTCCTTTTCCATCTGGACGCTCTGGTGATTATCGTCGGTGAAACGCGCCTTGACGACCTTGAACATATCCTCAATATTCATCGGCGATTACTCCTCCATAATGTTTGTTCGGTTAAGATAACCGTTGTCAAATTCGCCCTTGACGAAATTCTCGTCACGCAGCAGACGAAGCTGGAAATCAATGTTGGTTTCAACGCCGCCGATGATAAACTCCGCGAGCGCCACGCGCATTTTCATAATCGCTTCTTCCCTGTCCGCGCCCTTTACAATCAGCTTTGCAATCATACTGTCGTAATACGGCGGGATTGTGTACCCCGCGTAAACCGCGCTGTCGATTCGCACGTTGAAGCCGCCCGGCGCGTGAAGCGAATTTATCGTTCCGGGGCAGGGACGGAAGCCGTGACGCGGGTCTTCGGCGTTTATGCGGCACTCAATCGCGTGTCCGCTCACCTTTACGTCCTTCTGCGAGAACCAGAGTTCCTCGCCCGCCGCAACTCTTATCTGCGCTTTTACAAGGTCAATTCCCGTGACAAACTCGGTTACGGGGTGCTCGACCTGTATTCTCGTGTTCATTTCCATAAAATAGAAGTTCTTATCCTTATCAACAAGAAATTCTATCGTACCCGCGTTCCGATAACCGCAAGCCTTCGCCGCGCTTACCGCCGCATTTCCCATTCTTTCGCGAAGCTCCTCGGTCATAATGGGGCTGGGGCTTTCCTCGAGAACCTTCTGGTTTCTGCGCTGAAGCGAGCAGTCGCGCTCTCCGAGATGAACGACGTTTCCGTAGTTGTCCGCAAGGAGCTGGAACTCGATGTGGCGCGGATTTACGACAAATTTTTCGATGTAGATATCGCCGTTACCGAAGAAATCAAGCGCTTCCTTGCTTGCCGTGAGGAAGTTGCTCTCAAGCTCGTCCTCGGTGTTGACAAGACGGATACCGCGTCCGCCGCCGCCCGCCGACGCTTTCAGCATCACGGGATAACCGATTTCGCGGCAAAGCTCATACGCCTTCTCGAGAGTAGGCACAATGCCGTCCGAGCCGGGGATTACAGGCACTCCCGCGTTTTTCATCGTCTGCTTTGCGCTCGCCTTGTCGCCCATAGCGTCCATAATGTCGCCGTTAGGACCAATGAAGGTTATTCCGCACTTTTCACACAAGCGCGCAAAATCCGCATTTTCGGACAAAAACCCAAAACCGGGGTGAATTGCCTCGGCGTGGGTAATCTCACAAGCGGCAATAATCGCCTTGGTATTGAGATAGCTGTCCTTTGAAGCGGCAGGACCTATACAAACAGCTTCATCGGCAATCTGCGCGTGAAGAGCGGATTTGTCCGCCTCGGAGTACACCGCGACGGTCTTTATTCCAAGCTCTCGGCAGGCTCTCATTATGCGAATGGCGATTTCTCCGCGATTTGCGATAAGTATTTTATTAAACATTCCGTCAGCTCCCAACAATTATTCAGACTTGGGCTCGGCAACCGCGAAGGAAATCTCTGCGGTAACGACTTTCTTTCCGTTTACCTTGGCAACGGCTTTTCCGAAGCCGATAGGGCCTCTCTGCTCGGTCATCTCAACCGACAGCTCAAGCGTGTCGCCGGGAAGCACCTGTCCTCTGAAACGCGCCTTGTCGATACCCGCGAAAAACGCGATTTTACCCTTGTTCTCGGGCAGGGAAAGTGCGCAGACAGCTCCCGCTTGCGCGAGCATCTCAATCATCAGCACGCCGGGGGTTACGGGCTGTCCGGGGAAATGCCCCTTAAACCAGTATTCATCGGGCTTGAGGAACTTTTTCGCAGTAACGCGAACACCCGGTTCAAGCTCCGTTACCTCATCGATAAGCAAAAACGGGTCGCGATGAGGGATAATTTCTTTGATTTGCTCAAGATTTAAAGTCATAGCCGCTCCTTATTCAATTCTCATCAGCTTCTGTCCAAATTCAACAGACTCGCCGTTGTTGACGAGAATCTCGGCAACCTTGCCCGAGAACTCGCTGTTAATCTCGTTCATCAGCTTCATACTCTCAATAATGCACACAACATCGCCTGCGTTTACGCTGTCGCCGACTTTGACATAAGCGGGCTTCTCGGGAGCGGGTGACGAATAAAACGTTCCTACAATCGGAGAGGTGATGAAATTGCCCTTTGCTTCTTCAACAGACTTTGCTGCTGCCGCGGGAGCGCTTCCGGCGGGCGCAGGCATTGCGGGCATCGGCATCGGCGGCATCGCGGGCATAACGGGAGCCGCTGCGTGGCACTCGCCCTCGATTACGATATCCATCTGCTCGGTGCTGATTTTGATTTTGGAGAGCTTGTTCTCTTTGACAATCTTCGCAAGCGCCTCAACGCACTCCACGGTGTCCTCGATAGGGGTAATGGTTTCTTTTTCCTTTATACTCATTATAAATCCTCCGAAATTAAGTTGGTTAGTCATCTACCGGAACAAGGCAGATACAGCCGTTGTGGCCGCCGAAGCCGAGCGAGTTGCTCAGCGCCGCTGTTACCTTCATCTCGCGCGTTCCCTCGGTAACATAATCGAGGTCGCAGTCGGGGTCGGGCGTCTTGTAGCCGAGCGTGCGGTGAACCTTGCCGTTCTTGATGGAAAGCGCCGTGACGATAGCCTCAACGCCTCCCGCGGCACCGAGAAGGTGTCCCGTCATCGACTTCGTGGAGTTTATCGCGATATTCTTCGCGTGTTCACCGAAAGCCGCCTTGATAGCCTTGGTTTCGGTCATATCGTTCATGTGAGTGGAAGTGCCGTGCGCGTTGATATAATTCACCTGCTCAAACGGTATTCCCGCTTCCTCAACAGCAAGCCGCATCGCCTGCGCGCCGCCTGCTCCCTCGGGGTCGGGGCTGGTTTCGTGATAAGCGTCGCAGGTTGAGCCGTAGCCCTTGATTTCAGCGTAAATCTTCGCTCCGCGCGCCTTTGCGTGCTCGTATTCCTCGAGAACGACAATTCCGCAGCCGTTGCCGAGAACAAAGCCGCTTCTCTCCGCGTCAAACGGGATAGAAGCCTTGTCCACGTCCTGAGAACGCGTGATTGCCTTCATATTGTTGAACGAAGCGAGGCAGAAGCCGATATCTGCGTGTTCCGTGCCGCCCGCAAGCGCCGCGTCAAGGTAGCCGTGCTTAATCATTCTGAAAGCCTCGCCGATTGACTGCGTTCCGGTAGCGCAAGCCGTGGTAACGCAGAAATTCGAGCCTTTGAAGCCGAACTTGATGGCAACCGTTCCCGCAGCCATATTTCCAATCATCTTCGTAATCGTGAAAACGGAAACGCGCTTGTTGCCCTTTTCGCGGTAATTGTACATTTCCTCATAAGTCGTTTCTATACCGCCGATGCCGCTGCCGATAACGCAGCCGACCTTGAACGGGTCGATATCCTTCAAATCGGTTCCCGCGTCCTTGAGAGCCTGATCCGCGCAGAAAACCGCAAACTGCGTGATAACATCGCTTCTGCGAACCTCTTTCTTGTCGATAACGGAGGTCGGGTCGAAATTCTTGACTCTCGCGACAACGTTCAGATTGTCGGGTTCCTGATCGGGAAACCACGGCGCAAGCTCAAATCCGTGCTTGCCTTCCAAAAGGCTGTTCCAAAGCTCCTCGGGCGAGTTTCCGCAAGGAGTAACGCACCCAAGTCCTGTAATTACAACTCTTCTATCCATACTTCCTCCGATTTTTACATACTAAGTCCGCCGCTGATTTCGACAATCTGCCCCGTTACATAAGACGATTCCTCGCCGCAAAGGAACGCGACAACGTTCGCAACCTCGTCTGCCGTGCCGTAGCGCTTCATCGCAATCTGCGCGAGAATTGCGTTTTTCTGCTCATCGGTGAGCTTGTCGGTCATCGGCGTGCTGATAAAGCCGGGAGCAACAGCGTTTACGCGAATACCGCGCGAGCCAAGCTCCTTCGCGGACGTTTTTGTCATCGCGATAACCGCGCCCTTTGAAGCCGAATAGTTCATCTGACCGGGGTTTCCGTAAAGTCCCGCAACGGACGCGAGATTTACGATACTGCCGCCCTTCTGACGGAGCATAACCGCGCCCACCAGTTTTGTCATATTGAACACGGATTTCTGGTTAATTCTGATAACATCGTCGTAGGTTTCCTCGCTCATTCTGAGAAGCAGACCGTCGCGGGTGATACCGGCATTGTTGACGAGAACGTCGATTGTGCCGAACTCCTCCTTGACCTTCTTGACCATTTCCTCGCACTGAGCGTAGTTTGAAACATCGCACGCGTAAACGCTCGCCTTAACTCCGAGCGCACGGCACTCCCCGGCGGTTTGTTCGCCCGCCTCGGCGGAAAGCTCGTTGATGACGATATCGAAGCCGTCCTTTGCAAGGCGCTTGGCAATCGCCGCGCCGATTCCTCTTCCGGAACCTGTGATTATTGCAGTTTTACTCATAGCATACCCCTTCTATTATAAATATATCATTTTATACGTCCATAATAATCGAGCCGAACGTAAGTCCCGCGCCGAAACCGACAAGACAGAGCTTCATTCCCTTTTTGACTCTGCCCGCGCGGTTGAGCTCGTCCAAAGCCACGGGAATGCACGCGCTGGAAACGTTTCCCATATACTCGATGTTTGTGTAAACCTTGTCGGGTGAAATTCCGAGAAGCTCGGTTGCCTTTGCGATAATTCGCAGATTTGCCTGATGCGGGATAACCAAATCCAGCTCCTCGGGCGAAATCCCGAAATCCTTCGCAACTACGCTAACCGCGTTCGACATCGCGTTCACCGCGAATTTGTACACGGCTTTTCCGTCCTGAACGAGATAATTCTTCTTGGCAAACGTATCGAAACGGTTGTTGTAGAACTTGTCCTCATCGCCGTAGAACGGGCAGTTGCTCTCGTAATGAACCTTGCAGTAAAGCGCCTCGAACTCGTCGCCCTCCGCGCCCATAAACGAGCTGAACTTCTTCTCGCTCTTTCTGAGGACAACAGCTCCCGCCGCGTCGCCGAAAAGAATACAGGAGGCTCTGTCGGTGTAGTCCTGTTGAGCGGAGAGCTTTTCGCTTGCTACCACGAGAACGTTCTTGTGCGCGCCGTTTTCGAGAAACTTGTGCGCGATATCAACCGCCGTGATAAAGCCCGTGCAGGCGCTGTTCACATCGAAGCAAGCCGCGTTTTTCGCGCCGATATGCTTCTGAATAAGACAGGACATCGCGGGATAGAAGAAATCGGGCGTACAGGTTGAAACGATGATGAGGTCGATTTCCTCCGCCGAAAGCCCCGCGTTTTCAAGCGCGTTTTTCGCAGCTTTAACGCCCATCGCGTAATTCGGCATATCCACAGCGATATGACGCTGCTTGATACCCGTTCTCGGGAAAATCCACTCGTCCGAAGTATCAAGAAATTCCGAAAACTTGTCGTTATCCGCAACAAATTCGGGAAAATAACTGCCTGTTCCTACAATTTCTATTCCGCTCATCAAAAATCTCCTTGATTTTATTTTAAAAATATTGTATAATAATAACACAACTTGTTGAATGAACTCTCCGGACGTTTTTCAACAGTCCGAGAATGATCCACAAAATAACAATACATTATTATTTTACCCTATTTTGTGTAATTTGTCAAGTAGGAAGTTGAAATTAAACGGCAAAACGCCGAGGAAAGGAAAAAATTATTATGAAAAAGGCTTTTTTATTTTCGGGACAAGGCTCGCAGTATCAGGGAATGGGGCTGGATTTGGCGGAAAAATTCACACCTGCGAAGGAAATCCTTGAGTGCGGCTCGGACATCTTGGGCTTTGACCTGAAGGACAAGCTCGCAAATTCGACTGCCGAGGAACTCGCTCAGACGCGCCTTTCACAGCCCGCGATTTTCACGGCTTCGCTGCTGTCGCTTTGCGCGGCGCGTGAAAACGGTCTGGACTGCGAGGCTGTTGCGGGACATTCTCTCGGCGAATACGCGGCGATGTACGCAAGCGGAATGCTGACGATGGAGGACGCTTTCAAGGCAATCAAGCTCAGAAGCGAGGCTATGGCAAAGGCTGCCGAGAACTCAACGGGCACGATGGCTGCAATCATCGGCGCCGACAACGAAACAATCGACAAAATCTGCGCCGAGGCAAGCGGTTTCCTTGCTCCCGCGAACTATAATTCCCCCGTTCAGACGGTTATTGCCGGAGAACAGGCTGCCGTTGACGAAGCAATCGCGAAATTCACCGAAATGGGCAAACGCTCGGTTAAGCTGGCGGTTTCTGCGGCATTCCACACGAAAATGATGCAGAGCGCGGCGGACGAATTTAAGGCGGCAGTCAAGGATTTCACGTTCAGCGCGCCGAAATGCGATTTCTACGCGAACCTTTACGGCAAAAAGCTCGAGGACTTTTCCGATATGCCGAGCTATCTCGCGGCGCATATTTGCTCACCTGTGAAATTTGTGGACGAGCTGAACGCTATGCAGAGTGCGGGAATTGATACCTTTATCGAGCTTGGTCCGAATAAAGTTTTGACAGGTCTGGTGAGAAAAACGCTCACCGGCGTTGTTTTCGCGAACATCGAAAATCTCGCAACGCTTGAAAAGGCGCTTGCCGCAGTTAAAGGAGAATAAGATGAACAAGTACTGCTTAATCGGACACCCGCTCGGTCACTCCCTTTCTCCGCAAATTCACACGCGTTTGTTTGAGTTGTCGGGAAAACCCGCGGAATACTCGCTCAACGATATCGCGCCCGAGGAGCTTTCCGGGAAATACGCGTTTCTGGACGAGTTTGCGGGAATTAACGTGACAATTCCGCATAAGGTCGCGATTATCGATTACTGCGCGGAGCTTTCCGAAGGCGCGAAGCGTTATCAGTCGGTGAACTGCGTGAAGGGCGGCGAAAAGGTCGGCTACAACACCGATGTTATCGGTTTCACAAAGTCGATTGAACTGCTCGGCGCAACGCTTAATTCAAAAGTCACGGTTATCGGCTGCGGCGGCGTCGGAAGAATGATTTGCATTGAAGCGGCGCTTTCGGGCGCAGAGCTTACGATTGCCGCGCTGAAAAGCGATTTGCCGCTTGCAGAAAAGGTTGTCGAGGAAATCAAGGCGCAAAAGCCCGACAGCTCCGTGAAAATCACGGTTATCGAGAGCGGCTGCCTTGAAGAAACGGACGGCGGCGATTTGCTGATAAACGCGACTCCCGTGGGAATGTTCCCGAAAACCGACAGAATGCCCTGCACCGAGGAAGCTGTCGGAAAGTTTGAGTACGTTTTCGATGTGATTTACAATCCAAAGGAAACCCTGCTTGTGAAAAACGCGCGCGCAAAGGGCAAAAAAGGCTTGAACGGTATGGCGATGCTGGTTTTGCAGGCGGTTGCCGCGCACGAAATCTGGTACGGCGCGAAATTCAATAAAAAAGATATCGATAAGTTGATTATCGATATGGAGAACCTGATATGAGCGTGTATTTATGCGGGTTTATGGGCTGCGGGAAAAGTCACATCGGGCGAATGCTGGCGAAAAGGCTTGCGATGAGCTTTATCGACCTTGATAAATATATTGTGAGCGCGGAGAAGATGACTATTCCCGAAATTTTCGACAAATTCGGCGAGCCGCATTTCCGCGAGCTTGAAGCGAAATATATCCGCGAGCTTGCAAACGGCTGCGTTGTGGCAACGGGCGGCGGCGCGCTTATAAACGACGAAACGGCGCGTTACGCAAAGGAAAGCGGAATTTCCGTTTACATCAACACGTCGTTTGAGGAGTGCTATCGCAGGATTCAGGGCGACAAAAACCGTCCGCTTGTGATGAAAAACACGAAAGAGCAGCTGAATGAGCTGTACGACAAGCGAAGCGTGATTTACAAGCGCAACAGCACGTTTATGGTAAACGGAAACGCGCGCGACAAAACCATAGCTATTGAAATCGAAAAGCTTGTCCGCTATTCCGAACAAAAATAACAAAAAACGGAGCATTTTCGCTCCGTTTTGTTTTGTGGAATTAAGCGAGTTTGTAGCAGTCGGCTGTCTGCAAATCGTCCCCGAAAATGTAAAGGAAATTGCTTTCAAGGCGGATTTGATAGATTTCGCCGTCTTTGGTTTTCGCTATTGACAAGTCCTGCTGAGGGTTTGTGTAATGCGCCACCGCGTTGTCCGGACGGAAAACCGCGTTTATGCCGTTTCCCTTGACAACAACCGAGCCGTCCTCCAAAAACTCAATCGCGTATTCTTGCACGGCATTATCCTTTGGCACGGAAGCAAGGTTTTCGCTCCCCGCAGCTTCGGGCGCTTCAATCCCTGTGTTTCCCGCCGAAGACTGATACGCGTTTAAATCGCCCTTTTCGATTTCCATCGGCGCGGTTGGCTCCATATCGGTAGTTTCGTTTGTCGTTTCGGTCAGCGCGTTATCTGCTGTCGAGCAGGACATCGAAGCCTCCGCATTACCCGAAAAGCTGTTCGACGGCGCAAGAGTTATGCCGCCGGCGTCATTTGTAAAACCGCCTTTGTTGACGTTTATCAGCACAACGCACAAAACCGCGATGCAGGCTGCCGCGCCCGAAAACGCTCCCGCGTAAAGGTAAAACGGCTTTTTCTTCTTCTCGGGAACGGAAATCCGCTCCATAACCGCATTTTCGATGCGCCGCGCGGTCTGTTCATCGGGAGAAATTTCATTCATCGCCGACTTATATTCTTCGCTGAACTTCATAAAATTTCTCCTTTCAGTCAAAATTCAAGTCCGAAAGCTCAGCTTTCAGCTTCTCGCGCGCTCTTGAAAGCCGCGATTTTACGGTATTTTCACGCGAACGCGTTGCCTCGGCAATCTGCGAAATCGACATATCCTCGAAGTAAAACAGGTAAATCGCCGTTCGATAATCGGGAGCAAGCCGCATAACCGCCGCCAGAACTTCTCGGTGCAGCTCGGCTTTCAGCGCGAAATCTGCGGTTGTGTCATCGGTTTTAAGCGCGTCATCGGGAAGATTTTCGAGAGCGTCCGTGTGAGCGATGTGCTGTGAGTGCGAGCTTTTCGCATAGGAATTTGCCCGATTAACCGCGCAACGTATGAGAAAAGCGCGGCGGTGTTCCTCGGATTCAAAGGTTTTATCCGCCTTGAAATAACGCACAAAAACGTCCTGCGCCGCGTCCTCGGCTTCGGCGGCGTTTCCAAGGCGCGTGAAAGCTATTCGGTAAACCATCGGCAAGTAGTGCCGCATTACCTCGTTAAAGCTCTCCGATGTTTTCAGGGAAAAATCCATAATAAAACTCCGATTTACTTATAATACCCGACAGCTCCGAAAAAAGTTGCAGAAAAATCGAAAAATCCGTTAAATCACGCAAACAGCGTGACGAGTGACGTGGCAGCCCATATTAACCGCAACCGGCAAGCCCGCGATGTGAGTCGGCGCCTGCTCGATGTTGACGTAGAGCGCAGTCTGCGTGCCGCCGAAGCCCTGCGCGCCGATTCCAAGGCGGTTTATCCCGTCAAGCGCGAGTTTTTCCATCTCCGCGTACAGCGCTTTCGGGTTTCGCTCGGTCAAATCACGGCAGAGCGCCTTTTTTGCAAGGAACGCGCACTGCTCGAAATCGCCGCCTATTCCCACTCCGACAACAATCGGCGGGCAGGGATTGCTCCCCGCAACAGACGCGGTTTCGATAATGAAATCAACGATATCTTCCTTTGAAGCAGACGGCGTAAACATCTTCAGACGGCTCATATTCTCGCTTCCAAAGCCCTTCGGCGCAACCATAAGCCGAATTTGCTCACCGTCAACGATTTTCGTGTGAATAACCGCGGGAGTGTTGTCGCCCGTGTTCACGCGCTCAATCGGGTCGCCGACAACGCTCAAGCGGAGTTTTCCCTCAACATAGCCCTTCGCCACACCCTTGTTCACCGCGTCCTCAAAGCCGCCATTTATAATATGTACGTCCTGACCGATTTCCGCGAAAACAACCGCCATTCCCGTGTCCTGACAAATCGGCACGGAAAGCTCCTCGGCGGCGTCAAGATTTCGCTCAAGGTCTCCGAGAACGCTCTTGCAAAGCTCGCTTTTCTCGTTATTCTGAGCGTTTCTGAGGCACTCGCGCATTCCCTCGGGAAGATGCAAATTTGCTTCTACGCAGAGCTTTGCTATGGCATTTGTGATTTCTTCGGCATTGATTTCTCTCATAATTTTTCTCCCATCTCAACAATTTTTCCCGAAACGCAAACCAGAACGGGCGTTTCGGTTATATCCAGCGGGTCGCCCTTAAACAGCGAAAAATCCGCGTCCTTTCCGACTTCAACCGAGCCGATTTTATCCGCAGCTCCGATAATCTCAGCCGCGTTTATCGTAATCGCACGCAGCGCCTCTTCCCGCGCCAGCCCGCCTCTCACGGCAAGCGCCGCCGTAAGCGGGAGATATTGAATAGGCGTTTCGGGGTGGTCGGTGCAGATAGCGAACTTTATGCCGCTTTCCGAGAGCGTCGCGGGCGTTTTTATGTCGTGGTGGGCAAGCTCGGGCTTTCCTCTGTCGCCCATCAGCGGTCCGAGAACAACCGCCGGCATATCCTCGGCAAGCTCCTCGGCGATAATCCCGCCGTCCGTGCAGTGAATGAGAACATAGTCGAGGTTGAACTCCTTGGAAATGCGGATTGCCGTGAAGATATCGTCAGCTCGGTGGCAGTGAAAATGCGCCTTCAGCTTGTCTTTCGTGTTGAACAGCGGCATCAGCGCTTCGCATTTCGCGTCAAAATCGGGACGGGAAGTTTCATCGTCCGTGCCTTTTGTGCGGGTGTACTCGTCCAAATCTTCCTTATATCGAAGCGCTTTCGCGAGATTTTCACGGATAATTCCCGCCGTTGCCATTCGGGTAACGGGAGTTTCATCGCGGTCGTTATAGGTGCTTTTGGGATTCTCACCGAGCGCAAACTTAATCGCGGCGGGATTTTTTACAATCAGCTTATCCACGCGCTTTGAGCCGTAGGTTTTGATGAGCGAGAACGAGCCGCCGATGGGATTTGCGCTCCCGACGCCCGTGCAGACAGCCGTGACTCCCGCCCGAGCCGCGTCCCCGAAACAGCGGTCAAGCGCGTTTATGCTGTCGATTGCGCGAAGATGCGGGGTTGCGGGGTCGGTGTCCTCGTTTCCGTCGTCGCCCTCAAAGCACAGCGCGTCAGACCACATTCCGAGATGACAATGCGCGTCGATAAACCCCGGATAAAGGTCGGCGCCCTTCCCGTCGATAACTTCCTCATCGGTCGGCTTGTAGTCCTTCATATCGCCGATTTCCGTGAAAATTCCGCCGTTTGTGCGAACGTAACCGTTTGAAAAATCGTTGTTCGCCATCGACTTGATGTTAACGTTGATAATTACCATAATTTTCCTCTTAAAATGATTTTTTTCGTAAAAACAGTATACATATTATTATAACACAATTTATCCGATACGACAAGGGGTTTTTGATTTTTCGGAGAAAATGTGAAAACGAAGGAAAAATTGTGAAAATTTTATAAAAATAGCTAAAAACCACTTGAAATGTTGAAATAATTTTGGTATAATGTATATAGTGAATGAATAAATATATTCAATGTGTGAATTTATCGTCATAAAACATTTCATCAACGCTATTGTCAAGAGGTGATTTTTGTGTCAAAAATAGACAGAGCTGTTTTGAACAGCGGAAATTACGCTTTCTTTATGAAATACAAGCCCGGCTTTCCGATTGAGTTTTTCGGCAAGACAAATCCGTTTTCCGATAAGAGAAAAACGCTGCTGAGCGAAATTCTGCACCCCGATGATTATATGCCGTTTTGCAGCATCGTAAACGAGGTCATAAACGGCAAGGGCGGCAGTATAAAAACTCACGCGCGTCTGAAAATGGACGGAGAATATCGCTGGTTCTTTATGTCGGCGGGCGCAGAGCACCCGTCAAAGGGCGCAACCGATTTCTGCGGAATGATGTTCGACGTCACAGAGTATCTCGAGTGCGAGAGCGAGGACGCCGTTATGCACAAGTTCCGCACAAAAATCAAGGAGTCCATAAGCTCGGACGATGAGCCGAAATTGCGCGATATTCTCGGCGAGGATTACCTTGAGCTTATCCAGCAGCCTTTTTCGCATATCAAGGGACTTTATTCCGCTATCGTGGCAAACGACGGCAGTATTATCGCGTCCGCCTATCAGCAGGATAAAAAGATAAATCTCAACAAGATGAGCTATCAGCGCAAGAAAAGTATCCGCGTCAAGCACAGAACCTGCGCGAGCTGGATTATCGCGGGCGAGTCGCTTGAGGATATCAACGAAAGCGCGCCGCTGCTTGAAATTATGGTGCAGACGGTGTCGGAAATCGCAAATTCCTACGTTGTTATCGGCGAGGAAATGGAAAACAGCCAGAACGCAAACAAGCTCCTCGGCGAAAATTTTGAGGACCAGATACTCATTAACAACATCTATTCCCACACGCTCAAATGCGAGAACACAGCCGCCGCTTTCGCCAACATTATCCCGATAATCAACGATTATTTCGGGCTTGACAAAATTATTTTCGCAGCAGACGACTGCGAACCCGTTAAGATTTATCACTGGGACGAAGCGGGAAATCTTATCCCCATTATCTCCGAGCAGATGAAAAACGAGAAAATCAACGAGCTGCTCGATGTAAACGCAGTGGTGTGTGCAAATGAGGACGAGCTGCGCGGTGAACCGAGCAAAAACAGAAGCTGCGCGGTTTCAAGAGTGTTCGAGAACGGCATCGCCAAGGGAATGATTATCTTCATTTCCAATCAGACCGACAGAGTTTGGTCAAACCGCGACAGAAAAATGCTGAGAAGCCTTACGTCAATTCTCGCGTCGCTGATTTACCGCTCGCTTATGGAAAACAAGCTTGCTCTTTCTCAGGAACACCTCGAAAGGCTTGCCTACACCGACCACAGCACGGGTATCCCGAACGAAAGCGCTTTTGAACGCGATATGAAAGCGAAAATCGCCGCGGGTGAGCCTTGCTCGATTGTGTCCATTGAAATCGCGAACTACAAGTCAATGTCCGAGTCGTTCAGCTATCACTACGCGGACGAGGTAATGAAGAGCGTTGCCGAGTATATTTCGGCGCTCACCGTCCACAGCAGAAAGAAGATTTATCGCTACTCCAACGATATCCTTGTGGTAACGCTTGACGGCAGCGACAAAGGCGAAACAACAGGGCTTGCGCGCGCAATTCTCAGCAAATTCCGTGCGCCGTGGTTCCTGAACGAAACCGAATATAAAATCGAGATGTTCGCGGGAGTCGCTTTTTATCCCGATGACGTTTACAGCTTTGCCGACTGCGTGAAAGCGGCGACAAGAACGCTGCGTCTTGCCAAGGAAAGAAAAGCGCAGACGCCCGTCACCTATTCCGTTGACCTCGAGGAAAAGCTGGACGAAAATCTCCGCGTGAGAAGGCTGATTATCGACGCTGCGGAGAACGGTTTCAAGGGCTTCTACTTCCTCTACACGCCGATTATCGACGCGCACACGGGCGAAATGGCTTGCTGCGAGGGGCACATGTTCTGGACGAACAGCGATATTATCGTGTCCAAGGAACGCTTCCTGCCTATTCTGGAGCGGCTCGGCTACGGCGACAAGGTGTATGCCTACGCGATGAACAGGATGTGCGAATTTTGTGCAACAGTGCGCGAAAGCGGTCTTGAGAATTTCAAGATTGGCTTCGACATCGCAGAGTCCACGCTGAGTTCCGATTTCAGCGTTCTTTCGCTCAAACAGGCGCTTGCCGAGTACTCGCTGCCTTCAAATGCGATAAACGTTGTCACTTCGGAAAGCGCGGGAACTCTTGCCAAAAGCAACGTAAACCTGAAACAACTCGCCACGCTCGGAGTGAACATTGTCGCGGACGATAAACAAGGGGTTTTCCTCACGGACGCGGTACTTGAGAACCCGTACATAAAGGACATCAAGCTCAATATGAACCGTCTTTGCGGCGACGAGGTTTCGACAGGCTATGTACGCTCGTTCATCGAAAAAGCGCACGAAAAGGGCATAAAAATCTGCATCAAGGGTATCGACAACCAACATCTCCTCGATATAGCGAGCGATTTCGGAATCGACTACATTCAGGGAATCGTAAACGGAAGACCTCTGCACACGCGTGAATTTATCGGGAAGCTCGTTCTGAAGCAAACGGCAGCGAAATAGTCCCGCCGTTACAGCCAAGAAAAAAATATTTGTGAAAAAAGCCGAAGATTTTCAAAAAAATCTCGGCTTTTTGGCGTTTTCGGCGAAATTTCGGCTGAAAAATTATTTCACGGGATTTCTATTGAAAATAGCGCGAAAAAGGTATATAATAAAGTGTGTATAAGTTAATTCTGTGTAATGGACTGTAAAAGTTATGTCAAATATAAAATCAATTCTGAAATTTTTTCTGAACCATTTCAAGCATATCGATAAGGTTTTACCGATTATCTGCCTTTCGCTGACTGCTTTCGATATTTTCCTCGTGGACTCGATGTTCAAGACGGGAGTTGTGGACAGCGAATCCGTTGTAACAACGCAGCTCACCGCGGCAATTCTCGGCATCGCGGTTGCCACGATA
The DNA here is from genome assembly GCA_004555855.1 of [Eubacterium] saphenum. Taxonomy (GTDB): domain Bacteria; phylum Bacillota; class Clostridia; order Oscillospirales; family Ruminococcaceae; genus CAG-115. Next base: position 20,676 of record SFJQ01000011.1, read on the forward strand.
ATCAGCTTTATCGACTACAAATTCATCTCGAAGATGTGGTTTATTTACGCGCCGATTGCCGTGATTTTGCAGCTGCTTCTGTTCACGCCGCTCGGTCGGCACCGCGACGACGATATCGCCTGGCTGGACTTCGGTTTCTTCAACATTCAGCCGTCCGAGATACTCAAATTCGTGTTCATCATCACGCTCGCCACGCATATCTCAAAGCTCGGCGACAAGCTGAACTCCCCGAAGCATTTTCTGCTGGTCTGCGTACACGGACTGTTCCCCGTGGGATTGATTTTGCTTCAGGGCGACGCGGGCTCGGCACTGGTTTTCCTGTTCATTTTCATCTGTATGCTGTTTATGGGCGGGATTTCGTGGAAATATATCGTCGCAGCAGTTGCGATAACGCCGCCGATTGTGCTGGTTGTGTGGAATTTCGTGATGAAAGAACACCACAGGCAGCGCTTCCTTATCCTGTTTGACAAGCAAATGCAGGAGGAAGAACGGCTCAATCTGTATATGCAGCAGTACAACGGTACGATTGCGCTGGGTTCGGGGCAGCTCACGGGGCTTGGTTTTGAGGACACGAAAAACTACACCTACACTCCCGAAATGTACAACGATTTTGTGTTCTCGTACATCGGAATGACGCTTGGATTTATCGGGTGTATGGCGGTTGTGATAGCGCTGGCGCTGCTCTGCCTGAAGCTTTTGTCAAACGCCTCGGGCGCGTCCGACCCGCTCGGAAAGCTGATTTGCGTGGGAGTTTTCGCGATGGTGTTCTTCCATTGCGTGGTCAATATCGGAATGGTGCTTTCGGTTGTCCCTGTCATCGGCATACCGCTGCCGTTTATCAGCACGGGCGGCACGGCAATGATTATGATGCACGCTTGTATGGGGCTTGTCCTGAGCGTTTCCGCGCATAAAGAAAAGGCAAAGCACATGTTCTACACCGAAAAGGACTGAAAGGAAAAAATATGAAACCTGCCGTTAAAAAAATCGATGAAATTTATCCGGAGAGCACTCTCGAAGCGCAGAAAATGCGTTATCGCGCCGCTGAATGCGGGTTTGCGGAGCATTTCGGCACTCTCGGCGAACACCGTTTCTTCTCAACGCCGGGGCGCGTTGAAATCTGCGGAAACCACACCACTCACAGCTGCGGAAAAGCGTTTGCCGCGAGCGTTGACCTCGACACAATCGCTGTCGCAGAGCCGACCGATGATGGATTTATCACGATAAAGTCCGATGGATTTCCCGAGGAAAGGGTGTCAATCGACGACCTTGACGTTAAGGAGGAGGAAAAGCTCACGTCCGCCGCGCTTATCCGCGGAGCGCTCAAGGGTTTCAAGCGAAACGGCTACAAAATCGGCGGCTTCAAGGCTTACACGACCTCCAAGGTTATCCAGAACTGCGGCTTGGGAAGCTCGGCAGCATTTGAGATTTTGATAGGCACGATTATTACACACCTGTTCAACAACGGACAAATCCGTCCCGCAACGCTCGCGCAGATTGCCAGATTTGCCGAAAACGAGTATTTCGGGAAACCCTCTGGGCTTATCGACCAGGTTTCCTGCGCTGTCGGGGGATTTGTCGCTATCGATTTCAAGGACGAGGATATGCCGATTATCGAAGAAATCCGCTGTGATTTCAGTCAGTATCAGCACGCGCTTTGCATCGTCAACACGGGCGCGAAGTACGGCGATTTTTCAAAGGAATATGCGGCAATTCAAGATGAAATGAAGGCAGTCGCCGACTATTTTGACTGCACAAGTCTGCGCCAGCTCGCAATCGAGGACATCACGCTGAATTTGAAGGATTTGCGCGACAGATTCGGCGACAGGGCTGTTCTGCGCTCGATACACTTTTTCCGCGAAAACGAGCGCGTGGAGAAAATCGTCCACGCGCTGAAAAATGATAATTTCGATGGTTTTCTGTCGTCCGTCAGAGAAAGCGGCGACTCATCGTTCAAGTATTTGCAGAACATCTACACGCCGACCGACGTCCGTCATCAGCCGCTCAGCATCGCCCTCAATATCGCCGAGGACGCGCTTCACCGCAAAGGTGCCTGCCGTGTTCACGGCTCGGGATATTTCGGCTCGATGCAGGCATTCGTGCCGCTCGAGGACTTGCAGCAGTTCAAGATGAAGATGGAGAAAATTTTCGGCATCAACTCCTGCCACGTCCTCTCAGTGAGAAGCGCCGGCAGCTGCGAGGTTCTGCTCGGTTAATCGGCAACCTCAAACGCGCTCATCTGCTTTATCAGCACCACGTCAACCAGCGCGTCCAGCAGAACGCCGTTTTCCGTGTACTCCTCGGAAAAAATCTTGCCGTTTTCGCGGATTTGCGCCGACAGCCCCGCCTTGTCGTAAGGCAAAAGCAGCTTCATTCGCTTTGAGGTCTGCGGGAGATTTCGCGAAATTGTCCGCAGAAGCTCGTCAATTCCCTCGTTGTTTTTCGCGGAAATTTTCACGGTTTTCTCGTCTGTCGGTATGTTTTCCGTGATTTTATCGCATTTGTTCAAAATCGTCACAACGGGAATTTCCGAAGCGCCAAGCTCCGCCAGAGTTTTCAGCGTGACTTCTGCTTTTTCGGCAATTTCAGCGTCGGACGCGTCGCAGACGTGCAGGATTATATCGGCAGAAGCCGCTTCCTCAAGCGTTGATTTGAACGCCTCGACAAGATTGTGAGGGAGTCTGCGGATAAGCCCTACGGTGTCCACTAGCAGCAGGTTTCTGCCGTCGGGCAGCTCGATTGCGCGCGAAGTCGGGTCAAGCGTTGCGAAAAGTTTGTCCTCGGCGAGAACGCCCGCGCCCGTGAGCAAGTTGAGCAGAGTTGATTTTCCCGCGTTCGTGTAGCCGACAATCGCGCCGACCTGAACGTTATCCTTCTTGCGGCGGCCTCGCGAAAAACCGCGCCGCTGCTCGAGTTCTTTCAGCTCGTCGGACAGCTTGTCAATCCTCCTGCGGATATGACGGCGGTCGGTTTCAAGCTGCGTTTCACCGGGGCCGCGCGTTCCGATGCCGCCGCCCAAGCGGGACAAGCTCGCGCCTATTCCCATAAGCCGCGGCAGACGATAACGCAGCTGCGCGAGTTCAACCTGAAGTTTTCCTTCTGCGGAAACCGCTCTTCCCGCGAAAATATCGAGAATGAGCATCGTCCTGTCGATAACGCGAACGTCCGTTTCCTCTTCGATATTGCGGATTTGCGAAGCGGTAAGTTCGCAGTCGAAAATCAGCAGATTTGCGCCGAGTTTCTCGCAAAGTTCCTTGACCTCGGCGAGTTTTCCCTCACCGATAACGGTTGCCGCGCAATAAGCGTCGCGCTTTTGCACAACGCGCGCGATTTCCTCGGCACCCGCCGTTTTCGCAAGCTCCGAAAGCTCGTCAAGCGACGCTTCCACGTCGTATTCACCGGTATCGGCGCTTACTAAAATTACTTTTTCTTCCTTCATATAATCCTCCTTTTTTACCGGTTTCCGGTAACGGCGGAAACACCTGCTCCCTGTGAGAAAAAGGAGCGCTATGAATAAACACACTTGAAGTTATTATATCACACATTTAACTTCTTGTCAATATTAAAAGAAAGGCTGAATTATGAAATTCAAAAGATACGACGTTTTAATCGTCGGAACAGGCATTTCGGGCATTTACGCCGCGCTCAATCTCGAAAGCTCGCTGAAAATCCTGATGCTGAGCAAGCGCGAACTCACCTTGTGCAACTCGGCGCTCGCGCAGGGCGGCGTGGCGGCTGTAATGGACAGCAAAAACGATGATTTCGAGCTGCATATCAAGGATACTCTTATCGCGGGACAGTACAAAAACAATCTCGACAACGTGAAAATTCTCGTTGAGCAAGGTCCGCGCGATGTCGAGCGCTTGGTTGAGAAGTACGGCGTGGATTTCGACAAAAACGAGGACGGCTCTCTCGCGCTCACGCTGGAAGGCGGTCACTCGCGCCGCAGAATTGCTCACCACAAGGACACAACCGGCAAGGAAATCGAAACAAACCTCATCGGGCAGGTGTCGAAGCTCGAAAATGTTTCCGTTATCAACAACTCGGTTTTGTGCCGTTTAGAGAAAAAAGACGGCGTTTTCTTTGCCGATGTTATTACAACCGATAATAATCAGCACGAATATTACTGCGCGGATAATGTCATTCTTGCCACTGGCGGCATCGGTCGCGTCTACAACTACACGACAAACTCCGCGATTGCCACGGGTGACGGCATTCAGCTTGCCTTTAATCTCGGTGCGGAAATCAAAAATCTGAGCTACGTTCAGTTTCACCCGACAGCCTTTGCCGACAGAAAAGAGCGCGAGTGCTTCCTGATATCTGAGGCTGTGCGCGGCGAGGGCGCTTACCTGCTCAACTGCAACAAGGAGCGCTTTATGCCGAATTACGAGCCGGAGCGCAAAGAGCTTGCCCCGCGCGATGTTGTGTCAAAGTGCATTATGGAGGAGCAGAAGAAAACCGGCTCGGACGAGTTCTGGCTTGACATTTCGTACAAGGACGCGGATTTCATCAAGAACCACTTCCCGATGATTTACGAAAACGTGCTCAAAAAGGGCTACGATATGACAAAGGAGCCTATCCCGATTTACCCTTGCCAGCACTATCTGATGGGCGGAATAAACGTTGACGGAAAAGGCGCGACAAATATCGCGGGGCTGTACGCCGCGGGCGAATGCTCCCACACGGGCGTTCACGGGAAAAACCGTCTTGCGTCAAACTCGCTGCTCGAGGCACTTGTTTTCTCGCGTTTAATCGCCGAGGACATCAACGCGCACTTTGTTCCCGACAACAGAGCCGAGATTGACTACCCGATGAGTTCTCCCGACGGAAAACCGCTCCCCAAGGGCATCAAAACCGAGGTTCGCGACATTATGCAGAAAGCGTACTTCGTGTTCCCCGATTATGATGAGGCTGAGAAGGGCTTCAAGCGCGTTTCCGAGCTGAAAGATATGCTGGACAACGGCGGCTTTGAGGTGAACGCGGATTTCGTGGAAACGAAGTCGCTGGTTACAGTCGCGTACATAATTCTCAAAGAAATTCTTGAAAGGAAGGACGAGCAATGATTTTACTCCCCTTTTACATCGACGATTTGATTAAAACCGCGCTCTCCGAGGACATAAACTACATCGACAGCACGGCTGATTTGCTGATTGACGACAACGATATCTCCGAGGCTTATTTTGTGGCAAAGGACGACGGAATACTTGCGGGAATTGAGGTCGCGCTGAGAGTTTTCACGATTTTAGACCCCGAGCTTAAAATCGAGCTGCTCAAAAAGGACGGCGACAAGGTGAAAAACGGCGATATTATCGCGAATTTCAGCGGTCACACGCGCCTTATGCTCAAAGCCGAGCGCACCTCGCTCAATATTTTGCAGCATATGAGCGGCATTGCGACTTATACTAATAAGTGCGTGGAAGCGGTTGCGGGAACGAAGGCTTCGATTACCGACACAAGAAAAACGCTCCCGGGACTGCGCGCGCTTCAGAAGTACTCGGTTACGGTCGGCGGCGGCAAAAATCACCGCTACAACCTCACGGACGCGGCAATGCTCAAGGACAACCACATCGACGCTTACGGCGGGATAACAGCGGCGGTTGAGGCGCTGAGAAAGAAAGCGGGGCATATGCTCCAGATTGAGGTGGAAACACGCAATCTTGACGAGGTGAAAGAAGCGGTCAGCTGCGGCGTGAACGTGATAATGCTCGACAATATGACAAACGAGCAGATGAAAGAAGCGGTTGAGTTTATCAATGGAAGGGCGAAAACCGAGGCTTCGGGCAACGTCACGCTTGAAACTATCCGCGAAAAAGCCGAAACGGGCGTTGATATAATCAGTCTTGGCGCGCTTACGCACAGCGTGAAAGCGTTTGATATTTCGATGAAATGGAGGAAAAAATAATGGAAGAAATTCAGTACAGATACGACACGCAGCTTTTGATTGACGGGCAGGACCTGGACGAGGACATCATCGACGAGTATATCCGCGAGCATTTCGAGGGCGACAGCCTGCTTGTGGTTGCGGACGACGATGTGGCAAAACTGCACTTCCACACCAACGAGCCTTGGAAAATTCTGGAATACTGCCGCTCGCTCGGTGAAATTTACGACATTGTTGTGGAAGATATGGTGCGTCAGGCACGCGGAGATAAGGGCTGATATACAATATATAGAGGGCATTTACGGGAAAATTTAGCGTTTATCACAAAATATTGTCCCAAAGATTGTACAAAATCACAATTGACTTGTACAAGATATTGTGTTATACTAATAGTACACCGCAATGCGGGTACAAAATATAGGGGTGATAAAAATGATTGACGTGAATGTTACAGGCGGAAAAATAAGCCGTGATGAGATTAATTATTACATTGAGGCTGCGGGGGCGCAGTATCCCGACAAGCACCTCAGAGCAATAGATTTGGACGTTGATGGGGATTTTGTTAACGTGAAATACCATTTCGCGGACGTTCCTTTTCAGCGTATCAGAAGAATTACCGGCTACCTCGTAGGAACGCTCGACCGTTTCAACAACGCAAAGCGCGCCGAGGAAAAGAACCGCGTAAAGCACACAATGCAGCAATAATAAAAGAACCGCCGAGCAAATCGGCGGTTTTGTCAGAGTTGATTTTGACGGCAAGCATTATATTACTTTCAGGCTTGAAAGTCAACATTTTTCACATAATTTTCCGATAAATGATAATTTTTCAAATTATATTATGCTCGGGTTTACAAAAGATAAAAATTATGTGAAAGCCTTGACTTTTGAACACATTTGTGATAAAATTTAAGTATAAAAAAAAAACCAAGGAGGTTACATCATTATGAAATATGTATGTCCCGTATGCGGCTATGTTTATGTAGGAGAAAATCCACCCGAGAAGTGCCCCCAGTGCGGCGTTCCCGGAAGCAAGTTTAAGGCAACCGAGGAGAGCGACAAGCTCGTTTTCGCTTGTGAGCACGAAATCGGTATCATCGACGGCGTTCCCGAGGAAATCGTAGAAGGTCTTCGCGCAAATTTCACCGGCGAGTGCACCGAGGTTGGTATGTATCTTGCAATGGCAAGAGCTGCTCACCGCGAGGGTTATCCCGAGGTTGGTCTTTACTATGAGAAGGCGGCTTGGGAAGAGGCAGAGCATGCTGCAAAGTTTGCTGAAATGCTCGGCGAGGTTGTTTCCGCTTCTACTAAGGAGAACCTCACAAAGCGCGTTGCCGCTGAGCACGGCGCTACCGAGGGCAAACTCGACCTTGCAAAGAAGGCAAAGGCTGCAAATCTCGACGCTATTCACGACACCGTTCACGAAATGGCAAAGGACGAGGCTCGTCACGGCAAGGCTTTCGAGGGACTCCTCAACCGTTACTTCAAGTAATTTTAGGAGGATATAACAATGGAAAAGCACGTTTGCCCTTGCGGCTATGTTTATGACCCTGCGAAGGGTGACCCCGACGGCGGAATCGCTCCCGGCACTAAGTGGGAAGATATCCCCGATGACTGGACTTGCCCCGTTTGCGGTCTTGGCAAGGACGCATTTGAGGTTGTTTAAGTTTTAACCGAATAGCGAAAAGGCGGTTTCCGTTTGGGAGCCGCCTTTTTTGTTGTTTGCAAAAAAGTGGAGCGGGAATGTCCCGCCCCATAATATGTATCACCAGTTTCTGTCGTTGTAGGGTGTATCTTCAACTCCGCTTGCGTTCAGTTTTGCAACCATCTTGTCAAGTTTCGGCTTAAAGATATTTTTGAACCACTTTGTCTTTCCAAACCACTTTACAAGAGTTGGGCTGATTGCATAATATGTGTGAATAAATGCACGTCCGTACCATGTTTCTGCAAGTTTATAATCACGGTAGCGGCGGAGCGTCCATACCTCTGGGCAATCGTATGAGCCGTAAACGCATGTTGCGACATAACAGCCGCTTTTTTTAGTTTGTGGCTCCACATAATTTGGGTCAAGCGATTTTATTCTTGCAATAATAATTGACCTGAGATTAGCATCAATTCCCGAGGAATAACCTTGTGCGCTTTTGTACTGCTTTAATGCGTCTTCAGTACGACCAACCTTAGCAAGTGCATCTCCCAGTGAAATATATAATTG
>SFJQ01000093.1 GCA_004555855.1 [Eubacterium] saphenum
CAAGATTTTCGGCGAGTTTGTGGTTGGACAATTCAATGTAAAACACGGTTTTTATCGTGTCGCTATCGGTCAGTTTTTTCGACAAAAACGAGATTGTCTGCGCGGAAGGCTCGGTTTCGGCAGCACAGCCGGGGAAAGCCGCGTAATAGTTCAACCCGTACTCCTTGAAAAAGTACAGCAGCGGAAATCTGTCCCCGAACACGAAATAGCGCTTCTCGCCCGCCAAAAGTCCGGCAAAACGCTCGTCAAGCTCGTTTATTTTCGCAATATAGCTCTCTGCGTTTTTATCGAAAACCGCGGCGTTTTCGGGAGAAATCTCCTTCGCCTTATCGCGAATGCTCGCGGCAATCAGCGCGGCGTTTTTCGGAGAAGTCCAGACGTGCTCGTCGTATTCCTCTTCTTCGTGGTCGTCGTGCTCCTCGGCAGTCATTCCATCGATGTGCTCCTCGCCGAGTACCTCAACAGCGTCCACCATCTTCAGCGCCTTCACATTTTCGGTTGATTTTAGGATATTTTCAACCCACTCGTCCGATTCGCCTCCGTTATAGATAAACAAATCGCACTCGTCAATTTTCACAACGTCCTTTGCCGACGGGTCGTAGGAATGGCTCTCCATTCCCGGTTTCAGCAGCATCGTAACCTCTGCCGTTTCCCCGAAAATGTTTCTCGCGAAATCATAAGCGGGAAAAATCGTTGTCACAATTTTCAGCTTTTCGCCAAAATCTTCAGGCTTGTTTTGGTTTTGGCAGCCGCATAGCATTATCGTGCCGAAAGCCAGCAGCGCCGCGCAGATTTTCTTAAACATTTTATTCTCCTTTGAAACAATTACCGCATAAACCGTAAAATACAGTCTTGCCGAGGTCAACGTAAAAATCGTGGCCAGACTCGATGTGCTGCTTTATTTCAGCCATAAATCCGCAGTCAACGTGTATCAGTTTTCCGCAATTCTCGCATTTCAGATGAAAATGCTTGTCGCAGTCCGAACTTTCGGCGAGCTGATAGCAAGCTCCCGACGAGCCGTCCGTAAACCGCTTCAGGACACCGTTTTCAGCGAGCTTCGAGAGCGTTCTGTAAACCGTCGCTTCTCCCGATTTGATTTCGCCGCTCCTGATTATTTCCTTTGCCGAAAAGCATTTACCGCGATGCCGTGAAAAAAACTCAACAATTTCATCGCGCTGCTTTGTGTTGTAGTTGTTTCTGTCCATTTTTCCCTCGAAATTACACCTCACAGCTCATCTGAAGGTCGAAAGGTTCATCTTCTTCAATTTCCTTGATTGTATCCTTTGTCACAACCGCGCCCATTGCTTTATAAAACGCGATTGTTTCCTCGGAAGAACACGCCGATATGTAAAGCGCTTTTGCACCGGCTTTTCTTGCCGTTTCCCTGCCAAGCTCAAAGAGCTTTCTGCCAAGCCCTTTCCCGCGATATCCGGCAGATGTGTGCATCATATCCAAAATCATATAATCTCCGACAAGCTGCCTTTTTAACCCGATAAACCCGACAACCTTGTCATCGTCCAAGGCAATATAAGAGATGTACTCATCGCTGCAGATATCTTTCGCAACCCCGCGCTTTTTCTCAAGAGTCCAGTCTTCAACATACGGCATTTCCACCAGAACAAACTCCCCGTCCTGCTTTCGGTAAACCTTTTTGACTTCCTGCGTTCTCACATAGTTATCAAGCGAGTTTTCGTTAAAATTATTCTTCGTCAAAAGTTCAATCTTTATCAATTTTTTCCCTTTCAATTTGAAAATGATTTTCACTATCAATTTCAAATTATAACATATTTCTAAGAAAAATGCAATAGGTTACTTGATTTTTTTTTGAAAAAGTTGTATAATATTGTTGTAAAATATTTTTTGGAGGTATTTCTTAATGGAAATTCTTATTGAAACATCGGCAAGACACATTCACGTTACTAAGGAAACGCTCGAAATCCTTTTCGGCAAGGGCGCTGAGCTTACCAAGAAAAAGGATTTGTCCCAGCCCGGACAGTTCGCAAGCGAGCAGAGAGTTACCGTTGTAGGTCCTAAGAAGGAGCTTGCAAACGTTTCTATTCTCGGTCCGTGCCGTCCCGCTGACCAGGTTGAGCTTTCGGCAACAGACGCGCGTTCTATCGGCGTTGACATCGTTATCCGCGAGAGCGGCGACACCGCAGGCACTCCCGGCTGCACACTCCGCGGTCCCGCAGGCGAGGTTACCATCAAGGAAGGCGTTATCGTTGCAAAGCGCCACATTCACCTCGTTCCCGAAACCGCTGAAAAGCTCGGCGTTAAAAACAAGGACGTTGTTTGGGTTAAGTGCAAAACCAACGGCAGAGAGGCTATTCTCGGCGATGTTGTTGTAAGAGTTAGCGACAAGTTCGCGGACGCTATGCACATCGACACCGATGAAGCAAACGCTATCAGCGCTACTCCCAACCTTATGGGCGAAATAATCAAGGAACTTTGATTTAGCTGAAAAATTACATAAAATAACGCCGACTGTTTTTCGCAGCCGGCGTTTTTGTTTATGAAATTAGTCCTCGAAAACCGCGCCCGTGTTGGAAGATGTAACCATTTTCGCATAGCGCTTGAGGTAACCGTCAAGCTGCTTCGGAGGAAGAATACCCTTCTTCTTGCGCTCCTCAAGAACAGCGTCGTCCACAAGCAGCGTGAGAGAACGGTTCGGAATATCGATGTGGATTTTGTCGCCGTCCTCAACAAACGCGATAAGACCACCTTCAGCTGCCTCGGGTGAAACGTGACCGATTGCCGCGCCGCGAGAAGCGCCGCTGAAACGACCGTCCGTGATAAGCGCAACGTTTCCGTCAAGTCCCTTACCAACGATTGCCGCTGTCGGAGCAAGCATCTCGGGCATTCCGGGGCCGCCCTTCGGTCCTTCATAGCGAATTACCACAACGTCACCCGCCTTGATTTCACCGCCGAGAATTGCGTCACACGCGGGCTGTTCGCCATCGAATACTCTTGCCGTGCCGGTAAAGTCCATCATCTCGGGCTTAACCGCACCCTGCTTTACAACCGAGCCATTTTCCGCGAGATTGCCGCTAAGGATAGCGATACCGCCGTCCTGTCTGAACGGGTTGTCCAGCTTATGTATAATCTCACCGTCAGCCTCGCGCGCTGCCTTAATTCTGTCGCCCTGAGTGCCGCTTACCGTGAGCACGTCTTCGTGGATATGACCGCCCTTTGCAAGCTCCTTGATAACAGTCTGAATACCGCCGACAGCGTTCAAATCGGTGATGAAAACACTGGACGCAGGGTTGAGCTTTGCGAGCTGCGGAGTTTTTCTGCTCATCTGGTCGATATCGTCCAGCTTTATGTCAACCTTTGCTTCGTGTGCGATTGCAAGCAAGTGCAAAACGGTGTTGGAAGAAGCGCCGATTGCCATTTCAACAGCAAGCGCGTTTTCCATATTTTTCTTGGTAAGGATATCGAGCGGGCGAATGTTCTGCTTAACCAGTTCAACAACGCGCTCGCCGCTCTCCTTTGCGATTCGTCTGCGCGCGGAAGTTACCGCAGGCTCGGTACCGCCGAAAGGAAGCGACATACCGATGCTCTCGTTGAGGCAGTTCATCGAGTTTGCCGTGTACATTCCCGAGCAAGAGCCGCACGAGGGGCAAGCGTTGTCCTCGTAATCCTTGATAACGTCGTCGCCGATTTCACCGTTGGAGTACTGTCCGATTGCCTCATAAATCTCGGAATAGCCGACTCTCTTGTTCTGAACGCAGCCGGGGAGCATAGGACCGCCGCTTACGAAAATTGACGGCAAATTCATACGAGCCGCTGCCATTACCATTCCGGGAACGATTTTATCGCAGTTCGGAATGAAAACAACACCGTCGAGCGGGTGCGCCGTGAGCATAACCTCAATGCTGTCCGCGATAAGCTCGCGCGACGCAAGAGAGTATCTCATTCCCTTGTGGTTCATCGCAAGACCGTCGCAAACGCCGATTGTGAAGAACTCAAACGGCACGCCGCCCGCATTTCTTATTCCGTCCTTGACGTAACGCGAAATTTCGTGCAGGTGCTGGTGACCTGGAACATAATCGCTTGCCGCGCACACAACCGCGATAAACGGCTTGTTCATCTCGCTGTCGATAACTCCGAGCGACTTCAGAACCGCTCTGTGAGGCGTTTTCTCAACGCCCTTTTTAATCAAATCACTTCTCATTTTAATTTGTCCTTTCTATTTTACGGTTAAACCGTTTTTTACGCTTTATGCAGCATAGCCGCGCCGATAATTCCCGCGTCGTTGCCCAGAGTGCAGATTGCAAGACGCGTGGTTTTTTTGCTGTCGCGAGAGTAGATTTCCTTGTAAACCGCCTCTTTAAGCGGGTTCAGGAGCAAGCTTCCCTCGTTGCACACACCGCCGCCGATACAAAGGATATCGGGCTGAAACGTGTTGATAACATTTGCAATTCCCACGGCAAGATACTTCACATACTCCTCGGTAACCGCTTTCCCGACCTCATCGCCGAGCTTTGCCGCTTTGTAGGCGGTTCTGGCGCTTGCTCTGCCGTCCTCTTTAATCAGCTTGTTTATCAGGCTTTCGGGGTGCTTTTCGGCAGCTTTTTTCGTCATATTCACAAGACCTGTCGCCGAGGAATACGCCTCAAAACAGCCTTTTCTTCCGCAGGAGCAAGGCAGCCCGTCCGCCACGATAACCGTGTGTCCGATTTCACCCGCAGCAAAATTCGTGCCGCGATAAATCCTGCCATTTATGATAATTCCCGAGCCAACGCCCGTTCCGAGCGTTATCACAACTGCGTTTTTCGAGCCCATCGCAGCGCCCGCGATATACTCGCCGAAAGCGGCAGCGTTTGCGTCGTTGTCGAGGTAAACGGGGATTTTGAACTCGTCCTCAACATCGGTTTTCAGCGGTACATTACGAAAACCGAGATTGTTTGTATATTCAACAATTCCCATATCGCTGTTGCAGATACCCGGACAGCCTATCCCTATCGAAGAAGCTTCAGAAGGTTTTATTCCCGCGGCTTCACAGGCGAGATTTACCGTTCTGATGATAATGTCGAGAACCTCGGTGTAGTCGATTGAACCGGTTTTGCCGTGAGTTTTCGCTTTGGAACGCGAAATAATCTCACATTCCTCGTTCACAACCGCGCAGGCAATATTCGAACCGCCAACGTCAACTCCTATGTAATACGCCATAAAATTCCTCCTTTTTAAAGTGAGTTTTATGTAATCAATAGCCGAGATTTTCGTTTACGATGATAACTTTAATTCTGTCAGGGACGCGCTGCTGACCAAGCGTTACATAAGAGCAGCAAATTCTCGCGTCGCTTTTGCACGGTGAACCGCTGCGAAGCCGCTCGCACTCGCCCGTTTTCGAGCAGGGAGTCGCGCAGTTCAGACGAACGGTGTTTTTCGGAGCGGTGACTTTTTCAACACGCAGCTTTGCTTCTTCAAGATTTTTGACAATCTTGTTCACTCCCGCGACTATTATCACCTGCTTCGGTCCGAAAATCATCGCCGAAACGCGGTTTCCGTTGCCGTCAACATTGTACAGCTCGCCGTCCTCGGTGATTGCATTGGAGCTTGAAAAGAACGTATCCGAAACGAACGCTTTTCTGAAAATCTCTCCGACCTCTTCGGGATTTTTTCCTGTCGAACGGTCAAGATAAACGTTCGGATACTCGTTCATAAGCATTTCGGTAACTCCGCTTTCCTTGAGAGTCATCGAGCCGCCTGCCGTTATCAGTTTGTCGTCCTTGATAAGCCCGCGGATAATTTTGTGCAGCTCCTCGCGGTTTTCCGCATAAAACGGCTTCATTTTGTTCAGCCGAAGAGCCTCCATTGTCCTTGCAATTCTCTCGTCCATAAATCCTCCTTTGTTGAACGAAAATCACATAAGTCCCGTTCTTTGTTTAATAGAAACAATTGAATTTTCGGATATTCTGAAGCCGCCGTCCTCTGTGTATTCGCCGTAGGGAATGTAATACCCCGCAGGCTGATTTCCGTATTCAACGGTGTTCAAAAGCGCCGGCTTGCGAGATTTATACTGTTCATCGGTGATATTTGTATCGCATTCATCGAAAATCATATTGTAATAAACATCGAGAATTGAGCTGTCAAGATTGCGGAAATT
>SFJQ01000012.1 GCA_004555855.1 [Eubacterium] saphenum
TTTGTAACCGGAAGGAGTGTAAATCAGCACGTCAAAGCCGATTAGATTGCACAAAACGATTTGTATGCACTCTTGCAGCGTGAACGTATCCTCAACCGCGTCGATGTAGATGAGTTTGGGGATTTTTCGCGTGAAATCGAAGCGCTGGATAATCTGGAGCATTTCCTTGTTGAAGCTCATTCCATAGTGGATTACCGCGCACATCAGGTCGTCGCCCTGCAATTTCAGAAATCCCGACGAGCAAGCCTCCTGCAGCTTGAACAACAGCATATCCTGTATCCTGTCTGGCAAAAATCCGTACTTGTTCATCGTGGAGTTTTTCAGCTTTTCTGCGTCGATTTCGCCGTTTCGGTAAAACTGCCGATAAGCCGACAAATCGGGAATTTGCTCGTTTCCATTCGCTTTTTTCTCAACAAGAATTGTTTCGGGAGTCAACTTTTTGCGGACGTCCTCCCAGTATTTGTCGAGATTTCCGTCCTCGACCCCGCTTATTTTTGCGAAAACATTCGGCACGGAAACCAGATTTCCCGATGTCGAAAATCCCTGACGAAAACGCGCTTCCTCTTTCCAGAGAATGTCGATTTCCTCGAAGGTTGTCTTGAGAGTAAGGCTCTGGCTGTTTGGGAACTGGAAATTGCGGTAAATTCCCGTATCGCCGCCGTAGAGCTTTGTGTCAAGCTCGCGCTCCGCCGAATACGCAACCGTGGCGAACTTCATTTTCGCCGCCTGCGTGGGATAAGTTCCGCTTGCACGGCTCTGCGGGAGCTTGAAAATCTGCATTCGCGAGTCGAGATTTTTGGAAGCGGCAAGCTCGGCGTTGCTGAGGTCGGGGGAGATGTAAATCACGTCAAAGCCGCAGCGCGACATAAAGTTGAGGAAATACACCTCGCTTTGTGAAATATCGCCGTAATACAAAATCACGGGAATATCCTCATAGCGCACGGAGTATTTTCTCGCCTGAGTGCAGCGATAGAGCCACGTTATCAGCTTGTTCGCGTAGTTCAGGACAACGGTCTGATTTCCCGTATCAAGGCTCGAAAGCACCTCTTTGAGCGCCCTTTGAGCAAGCGCGGTTCTCGTTCTGTCGCCGGGCAGATTTATCGACATCGCCAGCGCGTCAATCATCGCTTCCGTGCCGGTTCGCGTGACCGAGCCGAGCGCTTTCACCTCGTCTGCGTTGGGGTTTGAGAGCGTCTTTTCGATGAAGATGAGCTGCTTTTTCAGCCCCGCGAAGCTCTCCTTGAACTTCACGAGCATATTCGTGTACACAACGTCCTCGTCAAATCCGAGCAGCGCCGCGCAGTAAACGGGAATTTCGCCGTCCTCGGTGTACACGCCGCCGTTTGCGATAACGCGGGATTTTCTGTCCTTGAGGAAGTCCTCGAACATTCCCGCAGCCGTTGTGGAAAGCCGCTTTATAAGGCTGCTTACGCGTTCGCCCTCAGCGTGCATTTCGGCGAGTTTTGCCTCCTGCGACAGGTCGATTTTGCTGAAATCGATTTGAAGCGGCGCGGTTTCCTTGCCCTTTTTGACGACAATTCTGTCCGAAAACGCGAGCTTGTCGAAATCCTTGTCCAGCCCATAGCTCACCAGCGTGACCTTAACTCCCGCCGCCTGCATCATCAGCAGAAAATACAGCTCGCGGAGCGTCGGCGCGCCGATAAAAAGCAGATTTGACGGGCGCGCGCCGAGATATTTTATCAGCCAGCACAAAATCACGAAATAAGTATTTTTCTTATTCGCGCCGCACTCCCCGACAGCCTTCGCCATAATTTCGGCAATCGCTGCGCTGTCGCACGGAATATTCGCGTCACGAAGCCATATTTCAAGCGCTTTTTTGATATCGTCCGCCTTGTCGAAGCTCGCCGCCGTGTAAGCCGAAGCCGCTGAAATCTCGGTCGTCGTTGCCATCGGCAGCTTTTCCTTAAAGAACAGTCCGCCCTTTTGTGAAGCCGCAAACTGCTGTATCAGAAATCCCCGGAAGCTGTCGGCGCTGTCATAGCCGACATATCTCGTAAACTCCCGTAACGCCATTTTTTATTATCTCCCTTAGTCTATTCTTCAACCTGAATACCGAAGCTGTTGCAAAGCCTTGCCATACCGTTGTTGTAGCCGCTCCCGACAACCGAAATTTTCCATTCGCCCTTGTAGAGATAGATTTCGAGCGCGACTGCCGTGGTTTCGCTTTTAAGGTCGCTCATCACGAATGAAAGCCGTTCATAGTCGGTTCTGAGCGACACGCGCGGGTTTCTCACGAGCGAAAAATTGCTGTTTGCATTTCCCGCGTAAATCGAGTAGGCAAGCGTGATTTTTTTCACCCGATAATCAACTTTTGCAAGGTCGATTTCAAGATGCCCGTCCGTTGGGAAAAAGCAAACCTCGCCGTTCGGGGAACTTTCGTTTCCGAAGAACACAAGACTCCTGTCCACAAGCGCTTTTTCGTTTTCATCAAGCAGAAAAGCGTAAGCGTCGATGTCCATTCCCACAGGCTTTTCGCAGGTGAACCAAATTGAAAACCGCGAACCTAAGTACCCCGCCAGCGACAGCCGCTGTCCTTTTTTCATTTCGAGAGCCGGAAGCTCGCTGTCCGCCTGATTTGTCATCGAAACAACATCGCTTTCGGGCAGCGCGGTCGGCTGAGGAACGCTCTGCGTAAAGTCACGCTCGGGCGCTGTGTAAATGCACTTGTTTTCAGCTGCGGGAATGTCGGATTTTGGCTTTCCCATCAGGTAAACCCGCCGCACAAAGCGCGTTTTGAACAGAATTTCCGCGTACAAAAGCGTTTTCTCGGAAATTCCTTTTATCGTAATCGTCAGCTCGTTTCTGCCCGCGTCAAGAGTTTTCGGGGAAACGGAAATCTCCCTGATATCGCACAAAATCTCGGTTTTTTCGGGAACGTTCACCGAAAGCGTAAACGTGTTTTCCGCGTCGGCCAGAAAATCGCCGAGATTTATCGTCCGCGGAACATCGAAAAATCCGTCCTCTGCGCCGAACCCCGACACGCTCCCCAGCACCTCGACATTTTTCGCGTCGGCGGGGAAGTAAGCCTTGATTGCACAGTCGGTTTCGCTGCTTTCGGTAAGCTCCGCGCGGATATCCGAAATGGATACTCCGGGCGATTTTATCTCAATAACGCCGCCTTTTTTTGCCCAGATTGTGGTGTTTTTGCCCAAAATCCTGAGCGGCTTTGCAATGATTACAGGCCCTTCAAATTCGCCCGCAGGCAGCGTTATTTCCGCACCGGGAAGCGCGCTGTCAATTATTCTGTTAATGTCATTATTCAAAGCGCCGCCTCCCGAGTTGGAATATTCATATAATTAAACGTTTACGCCGTAGCTTCTGCAAAGCGCTTCAAGACCGCCCTGATAGCCCGCAGCAACTGCGTTGAACTTCCAGTCGCCGTTGTAGCGGTAAATTTCGCATACAACGAGCGCGGTTTCAATGGAAAACTCCTCAACCAAGTCAAAGCGAAGAACTTCCTCGCCGTTCTGGTCGTCGGGATTGTCGATTTTTACAACGCGAACGTAGGAGTTGGAAACCTGACCGAAATTCTGGTTTTTCTGCTGTGCGTCGAAAATGGTTACGGTAACGGCAATTTTCTCGATTTCCTGCGGAATTTTCGTGAAATCGATGATGATTGCTTCATCGTCGCCGTCGCCCTCGCCGGTACGGTTGTCGCCGGTGTGCTGAACAGCGCCGTTTCTTGCGGAGAGGTTGTTGTAGAACACGAAATCTTCATCGCGAAGAACCTTGCCGTTTGCACCGAGCAGGAAAACACACGCGTCAAGGTCAAAATCCTGACCGCCGTCATACTTGTTGATGTCCCAGCCAAGACCAATTCTTGCCATTGTAACCGATTTGTCGAGAGAAACTCTCTGTCCCTTGGAAAGATTTACTGCCATAACTATTTCCTCCTAATAATTCATTCAGCTCAGAATACCGAGCGTTTTTCACTTGTTTTTCTTTGAAACGGAATTTGCGATTGATTTTCTGATGAGGTCAATCGGGAGAATGGAAGCCGCCATTGCCAGAACGAGCGCCCATTCCGTGAGAACCAGTCCCCAGCCGCTCAGAATTGCGCCGCCAACGTAGGTCATAACAATCTGAACTGCCGTGATGATGCCGAAAACTATGAGGAAGCCCTTGTTTTTGCCGAGGTTATCAAAGAGGTTGAGCTTTTCGGTTCTTGCGTTGAAGGCGTTGATAACGGCAATCAGGATAAAGAACGCGAAATATGCCGTGTGGAGAATTGCGTGCGGCTCGTTTTCAATGTTGATATTGCGGAGCAGTCCCCATTGCTCGAGGAAGCTCACATCGCCTGCGGGATAGTTGCCCAGAATCAGCATAGCAACCGACAGAATAAACGTCCAGCCTGCGCCCGTGATAATCTGGCTCATCATATACTTGCTGATAATCGGCTCGTTTCTGCGCTTGGGCTTTTCTTTCATATAACGCGCGAGAGCGGGTTCGCCGCCGAATGCGAGTGCCGCGAGCGTATCCATAACGAGGTTTACCCACAAAATCTGGATAACCGACAGCGGGTTTACGATACCGATAAGCGGGCAGATAAACGAGATAAGAACTGCCGCAACGTTGATGGTGAGCTGGAATACGATGAATTTTCTGATGGAGTTGAAGATTGTGCGTCCGTAGAGGATTGCGCGGTCGATTGAGTTGAAGTTGTCGTCCAGAATAACGATATCCGAAGCTTCCTTGGCAACCTCGGTTCCTCCGCCCATCGCGAAGCCGACGTCTGCCTTTTTGAGCGCGGGGGAGTCGTTTACGCCGTCGCCCGTCATACCGGCAACGAGGTCAAGCTCCTGTGCAAGACGAACGAGGCGGCTCTTGTCGGAGGGAAGCGCACGCGCGATTACGCGGATATCCTTGAGCTTCGCCTTGATTTCATCATCGGACATCTTCGACAATTCATCGGACGTGAGCATAAGATTTGTCTTTTCATCATCGATAAGACCTGCTTCCTTTGCGATAGCAACAGCGGTTTCTCTGCGGTCGCCGGTAATCATAACAACCTGCACTCCCGCGCCTTTAACTTCCTTGATTGCGGTAACGGACTCGGGACGAACCTCGTCGCGTATGCCAAGGCAGCCGACAAGCGTCCAGTTGTTGCCGTCGGGGAGCGAATCCTCGCCGAGAGCGTCCTCGCTTGTTGCAAGCGCGAGAACACGGATTGCGCGGTTTGCAAGCTCGTCGATTTTCGCGTTAAGCTTGCTCATATCAAACGGCTGCTTGTGTCCGTCCTTATCGTAATAGTGCGAGCAGCGCTGCAAAATCTTCTCGGGCGCGCCCTTGATAAGCGAAAGCGAATACTGACCGTCAACCTGCGTTGCGGAGTACTTGTTTGTAGAGTTGAACGGGATATTGCCGACTGCTACAACGTCCGCATTTGACGGGTTATCGACAGCGTATCCGAGAATAGCGCGCTCGGTTGCGTTTCCGCCGAGAACCTTTCTGTCCTTGCCCTCGCCGCTGATGATGGAGAGCGTGTTCTTGTGAATGGACAGCGCGAGCAGCTCTTTCAGCTTTCCGTCAACATCTTTCATCGTCTTGTACTCGTTCACGGCGCCGTCGATGAAGTTTATCGCCTCGAGCTTGCCCTTGGTGATTGTACCCGTTTTATCGGAGAACAAGATGTTCAGCGAGCCTGCGGTTTCGATACCGGCAACCTTGCGTACAAGAACGTTGTCCTTGAGCATTTTGCCCATATTCTGCGCGGATACAATGGCAATCATCAGCGGAAGTCCCTCGGGAACAGCCATTACGATGATGATAACCGCCAGCATTACAGAATTGATAAGAGCTTCAATCAGCTTCACCCACGCAAAAACTCCGTCCGGAGCAAGGAACTGCATAGGGTCAAAGCCTGTGTCAAAGAGGATAGTCTTTGCGAGCATCGCGATTGCGATTGCCACACCGCCGATATAGCCGAATTTCGAGATGCCGTTTGCGAGCTTGCCGAGCTTGAGTTTAAGGGGAGTTTCGCGGTCGTCATCGGTCTGAAGCTCGCTTGCAATCTTGCCGTAAACCGACTTGTCGCCGACAACGGTAACCTGCATAACCGCGTTGCCCGAGCAAACGACAGCGCCGCGGAAAACCTTATGCTCGTTGTCGAAATTGATGTTGTCATCGGTATCCGTCCAACCCTCGGGAATTGCGATTTTCTTAGCTTCGCGGCTCTCGCCGTTCAGAACCGACTGGTCAACCTTGAGGTCGCCGTCAATCAGGATACCGTCTGCGGGGATTTTATCGCCCGACTGGAGCAAAATCGCGTCGCCGACAACGATATCGTTTATCGCAACCTCGGAGATAACGCCGTTTCTGTACACCTTGCACATAATGCGCGAGGCTTCTTCCTGAAGCTTCTGGAACGCGTTTTCGTTTCTGTACTCGGAGAACGTTGAAACGAGCGTTGCAAGGCAGATTGCGATGAAAATGCCGAGCGGCTCGTACCATTCGGGAGCGCCTTCTTTAGGAATAACACCACAAAAACCCAGAATTACCAATACAACGTTGATAAGGAGCGCCACGATAAGAATTTTAATCATCGGGTCGCCGAGATTGCCTTTGAGCTTATCCCAAAAGCTCTCGGACGCTTGTTCTGTCATTGAGTTGTCGCCGAATTTCTGTTTGCTTTCGGCAACCTCTTGGTCTGTAAGTCCGAATTTCTTCATTACTGTTTCCTTTCTTTATTAAGCGGTTTTCCCGCATATTTGGTTAAGTCACCATAACCTCGCAGAGCAGTCCGTTTTCCTTGCCGGTCATTCTGAAAACGGCGCGGTCTTTAAGCTCGATTGCGCTTCCCGACGGAACGAGCCTTCCGGACGGCGAGAGCATTCCCTCGACCGAGCTGTTCACGAGCAGCCACATTCCGTTGTAGAACGCGGTGTAAGCGCGAAGCGTTCTGTCGGCTTTTTCGTCGTTGTGAACGTTCGCAAAGACCTGCCAGTCGTAGAGCGGCATTCTGTCGTACACGACAACCTGCGATTTATCGCGGAACACGCCCTTTTTGCCGCGCATTTCGCTCTTGAAATTAAGCGTTATGATATTACCCGAAAGCCGCGTTTTGCAGAACGGGCAGACGGGCTGATTTTCATCGCGCAGAATGAACCATTTTTTCTCGCAGTTCGGGTTTGCACACGGCACAAGCCTGTCCCAAGCGCGGAGCAGCTCGCGTTCCCAGTCCATCGCGGACGGTCGTTCTTCGGGATTGTGAAGTCCATCGACAAACGCCTTCAAAAACAGCTCTTCCAAGCCCTTTGAAAGCGATTGTATCGTGACGGCGAGGTCGGGCGGACGGTTCGAGGTATCGTTTGGATTTTCGATAAACGTTGCCATAGAGCCGAGCGCGAGGAAATCGTCCTCTTCGGCGCTGTTCTCGGAGTAAATCTTCGGTCCGATAAGCGGGTGCCTGCAGAACAGGTACTCGTAAATCAGCACGGGAAGTGCGTGCAGGTCGGTCTGAACGCATGGGAGCGCACGGTTCGGGTCGCCAAAGTCAAGCGCCATTGTCGCGAGCACCTCGGGCGCGATATAGCCGCGCGTTCCGACAACCTCGGGCGCGTATTTGTTCGGCACAACAAGGCTGTCGATATCGATAACCACGGCAGAGCCGCTTTTCGGGTCTATCAGCACGTTGTTGCAGGACAAATCCGAGTGCGCCAGTCCTGCCTGATGCATTCTGCGGACGGAGCGGCAAAGGCTTATCGCCGTGCCGAGCATTGTCCTGAAATCGCCGCGTTCTTCGGGTGCGAGATATCTTCTGTTTCTTCCCGTGAACCAGTTTGATTTTTTGTCCTTGCCGGTTAAATTCAGCACCAATGAAGCCGTGCTATCAAAGAAAAAGTTCGCGGGGTAAGTTGGGCAGACAATCCCAAATTCGGGCTGCTGAACAATCGCGACAGGCCAGCAAAAGCGCTGCCTGAAATATTCTGCGGTTTTTTCGGTATTGCCGAGCGCGCCGCCGTCTGCTTCGGAAAGAGTCGGGTTATAGATGCCGACAATGGTTCTGATGCGGTCTTGCAGGCGCGGGTTGAGAGAGTCTGCGGGATTATTAAAAAACTGCACTGCAAAGCGCTTGTCGGGGGTGAAAAAGGTGTGCTTCATACCGCCGCGCGGCGCATTTGCGTCGTACACATATTCAATTGTACTTCCGTTTTCGAGAACGGCTGTTAACACGCTGCCGCTGAGCATAATTTACCCCCAAAGCTGCTTTTAATCATCATTAAGTCTTATCACAACAAGCGTTCTGTCATCGAAGCTTCCGCGCTCGTTGTAGTTGTCCAGCCACACGCGAAGCCGTTCCTCGGGCGTGTCGCCGATGTTCATACGAAACGCCTCGAGCGAGTGGCAGCGAAGTGCCTCGCGTTTGTCCCAGAGCGCGTTTACGGATTGCGCCGAGCTGTCGGAAAGAAGCTGCTTTGCGTATTGCAGAGCAACGCTTTGTCTGCTCATCGAAACCGAGTGAAAACGGATAGGCGCGGGGTCTTCACCCGCGGAAAGTTCCCCTTTCATCGGCAAAATCCCATTCAGTCCGAGGTCGAGGTAAAGGCGTTCCATCATCGGCACGGCGGGGAAATAATCGTCCGCAACTCCGTCCGACATCAGCATAATTATATCCGAAGCGCCTCTGCTGACGCGGGTTTTCGCGCCGATTGACTTCTGGTCGGTGTTTTTCTCGGAGAGGAAATCGGTTTCGCCCGAAAACTTCCCGCTGTCCGCTTCGCCCATCAGCTTTACGCAAGCGGAGGAGTCGGCGCTGCTGTTAATCGCGCAGATACACCCGTCGCCGATTTGCACGCAAGCCATAAAATTCCGCTTTTTTCCGTCGATTACAAGCGGCACGACAACCGCTGCGAGAAACGTTGTGTAAAGGTCGGAGAGCGTGGGCTTCCTGCCGAGCGCCTTCTCGTAGTTTTCGTCGTCGATAATCTTCGAGAGCGCGTCCTGCTGAGCCGAAAAAGCTTCTCGCGCGGACTGCTGGACAAGCGTCGCTATTCTCCCGCAGGCAGCCATAAATTCGGTTGATTTCAAATCCGCACAAAGCCCGTTTTTAATCTCGGGAAGCTCGTAGAAAAGCCGCTCGAGCTTATCCTTCAGGAAAGCCGCAGCCGTTTCGCACGCAGCGCGCGAGCCTATCCGCGAAAGCCGCTTTGAACCCGCTCCGTCGCAGACTGCCGCGATAAAGCAGTCATCGGTCACGGCTGTTTCAAAGTAATCGTCGCAGTTTGTGCCCTCGTGCTTGTGTTTTTTTCCGCGGACTCTTGCGCCGATAATCTCGCCGAACGGCATAACCGTGCGCTTTTCGTGATACTCGGAGTGCTGCTCGGTCTTGTCGTCAACAATTTCCTTATATTGCCAGATGTTTGCCGTATGCTCGATAACTTCCATATCCGAAAGCCGTTTTTGCTCCTCGGACGGATTTTCCCGAGAAACCGCGCCGCTCTCGGATTTTTCGGCATTTTCGGCTGTTGTCGGGCATTTTTTGTTTTCGGTATCGTCAATCGTTACCGAAAGCTGCTCCTCGTTTAACTCGGGAGCGTTTGTGATATCGGTTTTATCCATAAATCCACCCAAATCCGATTAAGGAACGATAACAAATCCCTGAGGCGGCGGCGGAAGCTCGACAGCTTCGCCGGGCTTTGCGTCGATACTCTTGGAAGAAGCCTTGATGGAGCTTGAAACCCAAGCGAAGAACTGCGCCATATCGCCCGCCGTGAGGTTGTTCATCATGAGAACGTTGTTGGTGATTTTTTTGAGGGTGTTTGCGTTTGCGTTTGCACCTGCGCCGCAAGCTATGATATTGCCCACGGACACCTGCTTTATCGCGTCGATACCCTCGTCAAGGTTATCGGTCGGCGCTCCGTCCGTCATAAGGAACACGAGCGGCTTCCAGTCGCCTTTCTGGGTTGCCGTAGAAGTGCGAACCTCGTTTTTAACGCACTCCGCGAGAACTTTGAGCGCGCCGCCGAGCGCGGTTGCTCCTCCTGCCGAAATCTGCGGCTCCTTGAACACCATAAGCTCGGTAAGCGGGCTTATCTGTCTTGCGGAGCTGTCGAACGTGATAATCGACAGAAACGCGGTTTCAAGAGCCTGCGGGTCACCTTTCAGCTCCGACACCAGCGTTTTAATTCCTTGTTTAACAGCCTCGATAGGTTCACCCGCCATAGAGCCGCTGCAATCGAGCAGCAGATAAACGGGCAGTCGTCTGATGTAATCCGACATATTTTTCCTCCGTTTCCGGTTGCCGCATAACCTTATTTTTAAATTAAGCGCTGTTTTATATTACGCTATACAATCTTAATTATAACTCAAAAAATAATTTCTGTCAATAGTTTTGACAAAAAAAGAAGATTAGTTATTGCAATTTTTGTTAAACTATGCTAATATATAGTAAAGACAAAAAATTTCGGAGATGATGAAGTGAAAATAAAAGGAAAAGAGCTTGGGGAAATAGTAAAATCGCTGAAAACGCGCGAGGGACGGCGGGAGCTTTACCGCGAGAACAGGGAGATTATTTTATATGTGATTTTCGGCGCGGGAACAACGCTTATTTCGATGGGCAGCTACGCGCTGTTCAGGATAATTTTCCCGAATGCCGAGAGCGTGCCGGCGTGGCTTGGCTGGATTTACGAGTTAACAAAGGGCTTCGGCGTGGACAGCAACACGATTTTGCCGAATTTGCTGTCGTGGATTTGCGCGAACATTTTCGCGTTCCTCACCAACAGAATTATCGTTTTCCAAAGCCGGAAAAAAGGCGCTTTTGTAATCCTCGAAGTGCTGAAATTCTTCGCATCGCGCCTGTTCACGCTCGCGGTGGATATACTGATAATGTTCCTGCTGGTTGATTTGACGGGGATACACAACTTTTTCTACGAATTTGGCGCGAAAATCATCTCGACAATCGTTGTGCTGGTGCTGAATTATCTTTTGAGCAAGCTGTTTGTGTTCAGGAAGAAAAAGGAAGAAAAGGAGAATTAAGGAAATGCTGTTAATCGGGGTGAAAGAGGAAAACGGCTGGCTGCTGTCGAGGTGGAATTTGACGTACAAGGTTGGCTGGGAGCATATCTGCAAGGCGGCTGCGGCGATTTTCGATTATTACGACGGCTTGGAAATTCTGGCTGACGGGGAAGCGGTTGAGGCGACGGCGAAGGAGGACGTTCTTCATCTTGATGAAGCGGGGGATTTGGTTGTCCGCGGAATGTCGAGGATAATAAAAGCGCCGCTGATGATAACGTTTTACAATCAGACAAACGCCGTGAGCGCGTCGGTCGCGGGCGTTTCGGACGAGTTCAAGCAAGCCGATTATCAGCGGTTCAATATGTCCCTCGGGCAGTATATGGACAGCATTGAGCTTGCGATGTATCGTTAAATTTTCGCAAATGAAAACCCGAAAAGACTTGTTCTTCTCGGGAAATATTTTTGCCCTGAATAAACCCCGCCGGCGCGTCCATAATAAAATTACCTGATTTTGTAAAGAGGTGTTAATTATGGATAATCACAACGCGCCGGCTTTTTCGGCTGAGGTCGCGGAGGCGCTTGCAAACGCGGTGACAATCGCGGGGCAGATGGGACACAAGTATATCGGCAGCGAGCATTTGCTCTGCGCGCTTGCCAAGAACACGGAGAGCGCGGCGGGAGCGGCTCTTGCGCGGGAGGGCGTGTTTTTCCGCGACCTTGTGCTGCTGCTGAAGGACAGAGCGGGCGCGGGAACACCCTGTACGCTGTCCGAGAAGGATTTTTCGCCGCGTTTGAAGAAGCTGATTATGAACGCGCGGGGGATTGCTTTGTCGCGCGGCGAAAACACGATAGCTTCGGAGCACGTTATGATGGCGCTCCTCGCGGACAGGGCAAGCACGGCTTATTCGATGCTCCCCGCGGACTCGGTTTCGCGGATTTACGCGGGAATTTGCGCGAAAAAATACGAGCCGCCGCGCTTCTCCGAAACACCCGCAAAGCCCGATATCAAGCCAAAGCGCGCTGCTCAGAAGAACGAGCCCGCGCAGCTCTCCAAGTACGCGGTTGAACTCACGGGACTTGCCCGAGATGGACGGCTTGACCCGGTTATCGGCAGGGACGCGGAAATCGAGCGAATGGTGCAAATTCTCCTGCGCCGAAGCAAGAACAACCCCTGCTTAATCGGTGACGCGGGCGTTGGAAAAACGGCGGTTGTCGAGGGCTTCGCGCAGCGTGTTGCCACGGAAAACGTACCGCCCGAATTGTGCGGGAAGCGCGTTTATTCGGTTGATATGGCGGCAATTCTGAGCGGCGCGAAGTACCGCGGCGATTTCGAGGAGCGCTTGAAAGGAGTGCTTGACGAAGCGTGTGCAAATCCCGAGATAATCCTCTTTATCGATGAAATCCACATGATTGTCGGAACGGGCGCGGCAGAGGGCGCGATTGACGCGGCAAGCGTACTGAAACCGATGCTGGCGCGCGGGAAAATCTGCCTTATCGGCGCGACCACAACCAAGGAATATCGCCGTTTTATCGAGAAGGACAGCGCGCTCGAGCGGCGTTTTCAGCCGATTAACGTTGAACAGCCCGATGAAGCGCGGACAATCGGTATCCTGAACGGCTTAAGACCGCGCTTTGAGGAGTACCACAAGGCTTTCATCACGGACAAGGCAATCCGCGCTGCGGTGACGCTCTCGGAGCGCTATATGAACGACAGGCGGCTGCCCGATAAGGCGATAGATTTACTTGATGAAGCGGCAGCGGCGGCGCGCGCGGGACGGCTCTCCGAGAGGAACGGGCTGCTCAAAACGGTCAAGGAGCGGTTTCGCGGGGAGCGGGTGATTGTCGATGAGGAGGACATCGCGAAAGCTGCCGCGATGATTACGGGGATACCCGTCAGACGGCTTTCCGAGAACGAAACCGAGCGTCTGGAGCGGCTTGAGGACAGGCTTTGCGAGAGGGTTATCGGGCAGGAAAACGCGGTTTCGCTGGTTGCAAACGCGGTTCGGCGCGGACGTGCGGGACTTCGCGACCCGAACCGTCCGATAGGCTCGTTTTTGTTTCTCGGACAGACGGGCGTCGGGAAAACCGAGCTTTGCCGGGCGGCTGCGGAAGCGGTTTTCGGCGATGAGAAGCGGCTTATTCGCTTTGATATGTCCGAGTTTACCGAAAGTCACTCGGTTTCCAAGCTAATCGGCTCTCCTCCGGGATATGTAGGCTGCGAGCAGGAGGGCAGGCTTATCGCTGAGGTGCGTTCGCTGCCGTATTCAGTGGTGCTTTTCGATGAGGTTGAAAAAGCGCATCCCGAGGTGCTGAACGTGCTGCTGCAAATTCTCGAGGACGGAAAGCTCACGGGTTCCGACGGCAGAACCGCCGATTTCAAAAGCACGATTATCATAATGACGGGCAACATCGGCGCGGAGGAGCTGTCCAAGCGGAATGTCGGTTTCGGGAAGACCGCGGGCGGCTCAACGGACGTGATGAAAGCGCTTAAAAAGACGTTTCGTCCGGAGCTGCTTAACAGAATCGACAACATTGTGGTTTTCGAGCGGCTTTCTGCTGAAAATATGGAGAGGATTTGCCGCAAAATGCTGAAAAAAGTCGCCGACAGAGCGCTTTCGCGGGGAATTGAGCTTTCGTTTGACGAAAAGGCTGTGAAAAAGCTCTGCGAAAGCGCCTTCGACGAGGATATGGGCGCGCGCCCGCTGCGGAGGAAAATAACAACGCAGATTGAGGATATGCTGGGCGGGAGGATTATTTCCGGCGAACTCCCCGATAATTCAAAAGCCGAGGTTTACCCGACAGCCGAGGGCTTCGGAGTGCGGATTATGGCGGCAAATCGCCGTTAACGAGCGGATTTTGCCTGTTCGAGCATATTTTCGGCAAAAATCGCGTAGCCGCGCGTGGGGTCGTTGACGAGAACGTGCGTGACAGCACCCGCAAATCGCCCGTCCTGAATAATCGGCGAACCGCTCATTCCGCGAACAATTCCGCCGGTTTCTTCAAGGAGCGCGGGGTCGGTTATCCTGATAACCATACCCTTTGAGCCGTCCAGCCCGAAAAGGTTTATGCGCTCGATTTCGATGCCATATTCGCGCGGTTCGCTGCCGTTTATCGTGGTGAGGACGGAAGCCTTTCCCGTGTGAACCTCCTGCCTGAACGAAGCCTCGTACTCCTTTCCGTCAAACGGCTCGGAGAGCGTGCCGAAAACGCCTTGCGATGTGTTGAGGGAAAGCTCGCCGATTTCGCTGTCGGAGAAGATTTTCCCGCAAAGCTCGCCCGCCGTGCCTTCCTTTGCCTTAACAACATCGAAGATTTCCGCGCGGGTGATTTCACCGCTTTTCAGGGGAATTTCGCCGCCTGTTGAGGTATCGCTCACCGCGTGTCCAAGACCTCCGAAAACGCCGTTTTCCTTATTGTAAAAGGTGAGCGTTCCGATACCTGCGGCGCTGTCGCGGACGTAAAGTCCGACCTTGAGCTTGCCGCCGTGGTTTTCGGGGGTTAGGGCAACGCTGATTTCACCGCCGCCGCGTTCTAGGATAATGCTTGTCCCGTCTGTGCTTTGCTGAACAGCCTCGGCAAATTCCGCGTTTGTGCAGACACTTTTCCCGTTCACCTCGGTTATCACATCGCCCGATTTTATACCCGCAGCGGCGGCGGGGGAATTTTCGGCTGTCGAGATAACCATAACGCCGTTTGAGCGCACTTTAATGCCGAACGGAGTGCCGCAAAGGGTGACTTTTGGGCGAGCTGTTTCAACGGCGGAAGCGGGTTTTATTGGGATACTGCCGAGATAATAGCAAAGCCCGCTGTTTGTCTGTCTGAGAGTTGCTATTGAGAAACCGCCGCCCTCAAATTGTCCGGCGGGAACGCTTATATTGCAAGGCAGCGCGGCGTAAAAGCAGCACAGGACTGCCGTTAAACAGGCAGCGAGGGCCGCCGCAGCCGCCGAAAAAATTTTTGCGAATTTCTTGTTCATAGATATGCTGCGCCTTTCTTCTGCTGAAAATTTTAAAATCAAGTCCGGAGAAAACGTCCGGCTGAAAATATAATTCGCCGCAAATTCGCCGATATTAAAGGAAATAACAAGCGGATAAAACAGGTCGCCGTGGATTTTTCCCCGAAACCGCAAGAGCAAATGACAGGAAAAAAATTACTTGACTTTTTCGGAAAAAAGTTGTATAATAATATGTATGTATGTTCTATAACAGAAAAATTGTGCTATTGGAATAATGAGGAGCTGTCCTCTTTAAATATGAATTAACCGATAAAAATATTCTGGTTTAAAAACCGCAGAAAATTAAAGTTCATTTTTACCATTTTTTCTGACAAAATTGTTTTCTTCGCGGCGGCTGATTCGTACATATTTATTCAAAGGAATGGTGACTTCTTTTTACGCTGTAAAAAGGGGATTTCTGCGCTTTTTTAAGAAAGGGATTTTATGGGATTATTGTCAAACAAAAAGGTTTTATCGGAAAAGGAAAGCAATTCCGAAAAGCAGGTTAAACAGGAAAAACCGAGAAACACCGTGCCAGTGAAGCGGCCTGTGCTTACGGACGAGCGTTCTTCGGACAGAACGCGCAGAGGGGCGTCCGTTGTGCCGGCAAAGCGCCAGCTTCCCGCGAGAGAACCCGTTCTGGGCAGGAGCAGACAGACAGCTCCCGTTCAGAGAAAGCCCGTGCGTTCTGCGCCCGTTAAGTTCACCGCGCTCGGCGGCTTGAACGAAATCGGCAAGAATTTGTACGTTTACGAGTGCTGCAACGATATGTTCATCGTGGACTGCGGACTTGCGTTTCCCGATGAAAATATGCTCGGCGTGGACTTGGTTGTGCCTGATTTCTCTTACCTCGAGAAGAACAGGGAACGTTTCCGCGGAATTGTGATTACGCACGGTCACGAGGACCACATCGGCGCGCTGCCTTATCTGCTGAAGAAAATCAACGTGCCGATTTACGGAACGCGGCTTACTCTGGGGCTTGTCGAGGGCAAGCTCAAGGAGCACGGCTTGCTGTCGCAGACGTCGCTCAATGTTGTCGAGCCGCGCCATAACGTGAGAATGGGCTGTATGTCGGTTGAGTTTATCAGGGTGAACCACTCGATACCCGACTCCTGCGCTCTGGCAATTCACACGCCTGCGGGCGTTATCGTCCACACGGGCGACTTCAAGGTTGATTACACGCCTATTGAGGGCGGGATAATCGATTTGGCGCGCTTCGGCGAGCTTGGAAACAAGGGCGTGCTGGCGCTGATGAGCGAAAGCACGAACGTTGAGCGCCCCGGCTACACAAAAAGCGAGAGAAGCGTCGGCGAGAGCTTCCGCGGTCTGTTCAACAGAGCCGAGGGGAAG
This sequence comes from [Eubacterium] saphenum, assembly GCA_004555855.1. Classification (GTDB taxonomy): domain Bacteria; phylum Bacillota; class Clostridia; order Oscillospirales; family Ruminococcaceae; genus CAG-115. The sequence goes on from SFJQ01000012.1 coordinate 16,319, forward strand.
CGCATCATCATCGCGACTTTTTCCAGCAATATCCACAGAATACAGCAGATTATCGATGAAGCCGTGCGCCGCGGCAGAAAAGTCGCGGTTTCGGGCAGAAGTATGACAAACGTTATCGCAAAGGCTGTCGAGCTGAATTATATAAAAGTGCCCGAAAACACGCTTATCGAGATTGACGAAATCAACCGTTTCGACCCGTCGGAGCTGGTTATCGTCACAACGGGCAGTCAGGGCGAGCCGCTTTCGGCGCTTTCGAGAATGTCGAGCGGCGACCACAAGCAGGTTTCGATTAATCCGAACGATTTTATCATAATTTCCGCAAACCCCATTCCCGGCAACGAAAAACTTGTGACAAAGGTTGTAAACGAGCTGATGAAGCAGGGCGCGGAGGTTATTTATGAGAGTATGTACGAGGTGCACGTTTCGGGACACGCTTGTCAGGAAGAGCTGAAAATGATGATTTCGCTCACCAAGCCGAAGTTTTTCGTTCCCATTCACGGCGAGTACAAGCACCTCAAAAAGCACGCGATTTTGGCTGAGGGAATGGGCATTCCCGAGGAGAATATTTTTGTAAGCGGGCTTGGCGACGTTCTGGAAACGGACGGCGTTGATATGAAGATGACGGGGACTGTTCCCGCGGGAATGATGCTGGTTGACGGATTTGGCGTGGGCGACGTGGGAAGTGTGGTTCTGCGCGACAGAAAGCACCTGTCCGAGGACGGCGTGATGGTTGTTGCGGCAACGATTGAGCGCGAAACGGGAAGGGTTGTTTCGGGACCGGAAATCGTGTCGCGCGGCTTCGTTTACGTTCGTGAGAGCGAGGAGCTGCTTGACGGCGCGCGGGAGCTGATGAAGCAGGTTTTGGGCGATTTGGCGAGCAGAAACGTGCGCGAATGGGGCAATATCAAGGCGGCGATGCGCGATGAGCTTTCCGAGTATATTTACCGTGAAACCAAGCGCAGCCCGATGATTTTGCCGATAATTATGGAGCTGTAAGCCGGTGCGACCGGCGGCGAATATCGCCCAAAGTTTGTTCAAGGGGTGATTTTTTCACCCGCAAGCAGCATAACTAACTGAAAGAGCGGTGAGAAAATGCGAAATTTCTATAAAAGCAATATTCTTCTGGGAGCGGTCTGTGCGCTGATTATTCTGCTGATAACGGTGGACGTGTTCGTTTTCCGAAACGAGCCGCTTATGTTCTGGATAACTCTGCCGATTTTGCTGGGAATTTCCGCGCTTGCTCTGGGGAAACTGCTTCAGATAAGGCAGAGCGAATACTGGTATTTCGACCAGCTCAGCCGCGAAATCAGAGGAACGGACAGCTTGTCGCTTATCGGCTTTCCGCTGCCGATAGCGGTTGTGGACAGCGGGAGAAGCATAATCTGGAGCAACGATGGCTTTAACGAGGTGTTTTTCCTGCCAAACGAAGACCAAAGCTCGATTGACCCCGTGACCGATATGCCGCTGGAGCTTTTCGGCTCGGACGGGCGCGAAATCCGTTACGGGGACAGGTGGTTTCGGGTGTATTCCGTGCCGCACGAGTTTGCCGTTGACGAGAAAGTCCGCAAACGGCTTGTGTTCTCGAAGGACAACGGCACCGTGGTTAAAGACACGATAACAATGCTGATTTTCCGCGAAATAACCGATTTCAAGAAACTTCGCAACGACTTTGAAAACGGCAAGCCGATAGTTATGATAGTTATGGTTGATAACTATGAGGAGCTGCTTTCGGGCGCAAAGGAATCCGAGCGCGCTTATGTCACGATACAGGTTGACAGGCTGATTGAGGAGTATTTTGCCGAGAAAAAGGCGGTCTTGAAGAAGATAACGGGCGACAAGTTCCTCATCGTTCTGGAAAGACGTTATCTGAACGAGATGATTGACGAGAAGATGTCGCTTATCAACAAAGCGCACGAGATTATCGTCCGCGACAGGGCGGCGGTTACGCTGTCAATCGGCGTCGGCGATACCGCTTCAACGCTTGCCGAGGGAGAGCGCTTCGCTTCGGAAATGCTCGACAAGGCGCTTGAGCGCGGCGGCGACCAGGCGCTTGTCAAGACCTCGAACGGCTTCACGGCATTCGGCGCGATTTCGCCCGGAAAAGAGAGAACAGGTAAGGTTAAAATCCGTCTTGCCGCGGAGAACATCAAGAATTTAATCAGCACCGCCGATACCGTGTACATAATGGGACACGCGTTTGGCGATTTCGACAGCGTTGGCTCGGCAATCGGTCTTACCTGCGCTATCAGACGAATGGGCATTCCCGCGTACACGGTTGCGCGTTTCCGCGACCCCACGAAAACCAACGCAGGACAGCTTATCGACAGGTTTTCGGAGTATGACACGCCCGTGGTTATCGAGCCTGCGGAGGCGGAGCAGTGGATTACGTCAAAATCCGTGCTGATAATCGTGGATACGCATATCCTGAAAAAGCTCGAGGACAAGGACCTTTACGAGTTGTCGCCGAAAAGCCGCGTTGTCATCATCGACCACCACAGACTGAGCGCGGGCGCGATAACCGAAGCTGCCGTTAAATGTCACGAAAGCAACGCTTCTTCATCTGCGGAGCTTGTGACTGAGCTTATACAGTATTTCAGCAGCAACACGCTGCTCACGCCTCTCGAAGCTGAGGCGCTTCTAGCGGGAATTACGCTTGACACGAAGGATTTCGTTATGCGCTCGGGCGTTTCGACATTTGAGGCGGCGGCTTACCTCAAGAAAATCGGTGCAGATACAATCTCGGTGAAGAAGCTGTTTGACACGTCGATTGAGAGCAAGCTGAAAAAGGCTGAGATTATCTCTTCGGCAAAGATTTACCGCTCGCGGTGTGCAATTGCCGTTGTGGAGAACGATTATCCCGGAATACGGGTGCTGTGTTCTCAGGCAGCGGACGAGATGCTTTATATCAGAAACGTGGACGCTTCGTTCACGGTTTATCCCATCGAAAACGGCTGGAGCATCAGCGCGCGTTCGCTTGGCAAGGTCAACGTGCAGGTAATAATGGAAAGTATGGGAAATAAGCTGGACGACGGCGGCGGTCATCAGTCGATGGCGGGAGCACAGCTCTATGATATTTCCTTGGAAGAGGTTGTAGACAGGCTTCACAAGGCGATTGACGAGCATATTTCCGACAAATAAACGATAAGGAGTGTAAAAGATGAAGGTTATTTTATTGCAGGACATTCAGGGAACGGGCAAAAAAGGCGAGATTAAAGAGGTAAAAGAGGGCTACGGGCGTAATTTCCTGATAAAGAAGGGACTTGCTCAGGAAGCGAACGCGAAAAACCTCAACCTGCTGCAAGGTCAGAAGGACAGCGCTCAGCACAAAATCGATGTCGATACCGCGAACGCAAAAGCAATTGCCGAGGCGCTCGAGGGCAAGACGATTTCGGTTAAGGCGAAGGCGGGACAGAACGGCAGACTTTTCGGCACGGTGACTTCCAAGGAGGTTTCCGCGGCAATCAAAAAGTCGCTCAACCTTGATGTTGACAAGAAAAAGATAAATATCCCGATGAAAATCGAGGGATTTGGTACATTTTCGGCGGACGCGCGCCTTTACGCAGGCGTGACGGCGAAGTTCACGGTATCTGTTGAGGACGAGGGATAATGGCTGATTACGACCTTTCGGGGGTAAATCTCCCGTACAATCCCGACGCGGAGCAGTCGGTTCTCGGGTGCGTTTTGCTGGACGGGGGAGTGCTGGGAGAAATTGTCGGCACTTTGCACCCGGAGCATTTTTACGCGCAGCTGAACCGCGACATTTTCGCCGTGATGACGCAGATGTATATGACAAGCGAGCGCATCGACGTGGTAACGGTGCTGGACGCGTGTATGCGGCAGGGCGTTTTCGAGTCGGCGGACGACGCGAAAAAGTATCTGGCAACCGTTATGGAAGCGGTTCCGAGCGTTTCTTCGATAGCGAAGTACGCGGGAATTGTCACGGAGAAATACCTGCTGAGAAGCCTTATTCTTGCTTCAAAGGAGATAATCGACGCGGCTTCGGCGGGCGCGGAGAACGCGAACGATATCGTGGATTACGCGGAGCAGCGCATTTACGATATCCGCGCGGGCGTTGAAAACAAGAGCCTCACGCACATAAGCGGCATCGTTTTCGACCGCGTAAAAGCGCTCAACGAGCTTGTAAAGGTGACGGCGGCAAACGGCGGACAGCCGGTGATGTCGGGCTTGCCGACGGGCTTTCTGGAGCTTGACCGCAGGATTTTCGGACTTAACCGCTCGGACTTGCTGATACTCGCGGCGCGTCCCGGTATGGGAAAAACGTCGTTTGCGATGAATATTGCGGTGAACGTGGGAAAAAAGTTCCGCGACAAGCAAATCTGCGTGTTCAGCCTTGAAATGTCGAAGGAGCAGATTGTCGCGCGAATGATAAATTCCGAGGCGCTTTTGCCGTCCGAAGCGATGAAAACGGGAAAGGTTGCCGCGGACAAATGGAAGCAGATTATGGAGAGCGCGGATATGCTCTCGCAGCTGCCGATATACATTGACGACACGCCGGGCTGCAACGTTTCTTCGATAAAATCGAAGCTGCGAAGAATGAAAAATCTGGGCGTTGTGATTATCGACTACCTTCAGCTGATGACCGCTGTGAGCAATTTCCACGGAAACCGAGTTGCCGAGATTTCGGAAATCACGCGGCAATTGAAGGTTTTGGCAAAGGAGCTGAACGTGCCGGTAATCGCGCTTTCGCAGCTTGCCCGCGGTCCCGAGCAGCGTCCCGATAAGCGGCCGCTGTTGTCGGATTTGAGGGACTCGGGTTCAATCGAGCAGGACGCGGATATCGTTATGTTTCTGTACAGAAACGCTTACTACGACAAAACCGACCCTAATCAGAACGTCTGCGAGTGTATTGTTGCGAAAAACCGTCACGGTGAAACGGGAACGGCGTATCTCGGCTGGCAGGGCGAGTTTACACGCTTTACGAACGTTGAGGTTAAGTACGAAAACAACGGATAATTATGAGTGATTTTATCGGGAAAGTACGGGCGGCGCTCTCGGAGTTGTCGGCGATGAAAACCGCGAAAACGGTTGTCTGCGGGCTTTCGGGCGGAGCGGACAGCACGGCTTTGCTGCTTGCGCTCGTGGAGCTTTCGAGGGAATTTGGCTTTACGGCAGCCGCTTGTCACCTCAACCACGGGCTTCGCGGCGAGGACAGCGACAGCGACGAGCGCTTCTGCACGGAATTGTGCGAAAAGCTCGAAATTCCGCTCTGTAAAAGGCGCGAGAACGTGCGCGATTACTCGGAAAAGCACGAAAGCCTTGAAGAAACCGCGCGAAAAGTGCGCTATGATTTCTTTGAGGAAGCGCTCGGGCATTTCGGTGAAAACGCGGTGCTTGCGACTGCTCACAACGCAAACGACAACGCGGAAACGGTGCTTTTGAACTTAATCCGCGGCACGGGACTTCGCGGACTTTGCGGCATTCCGCGCGAAAGAGGACGGATAATCCGCCCTCTGCTTGACATCGAGCGCGGTGAAATCGAGGAATTTCTCGCGGAAAAGGGGCAGAATTTTGTCACCGACAAAACGAATTTTTCGGCTGAGTACACGCGAAACAAAATCCGCGCGAAGCTCATTCCCGAAATTCTGGAAATAAATCCGTCTTTTTTGACAAGTATTGGCAGAATGACGGAAAATCTCCGCGCCGATGAGGTTTTTCTTGAAAATGCAGCAGAAAAAGTACTCGCGGAAAGCAAAAGCGCGCGCGGGTATATCGCGGAAAAAATCGACGCGTGCGCCGAGCCGATAAAGACGCGCGCTGTGAAAAAAATCCTCGCAAACGGCGGTGTTGAGCCGTCCGCGCTTCGGATAAAAACGGCGGTTTCGCTGTTGAAAAAGCGCTCGGCGAGGTATAATCCCTGCAAAAACCGCTTTTTTACGATACGCAAGGGAATTTGTTTTACGGAAGAAATTGAACAGCATTTCGGTGGTTTTAACGAGAAGAAAGGCTGATTGTTGAAAACTATTGGCACAGGCTGCTGATTTTTCACTAAATATTCATAAAATTCGTTTGCATTTTGAAAAAAAGTATGTTATAATATTTTATTGAATAGGAGGACATCGAAATGTATGTTCCCAAGGAAATTGAAAGGATTCTTTTTACAAAGGAAGAGCTGGCGGCGCGTGTGAAAGCGCTCGGCGAGGAGCTTACGCGGGATTACGCGGGGAAAAATCCCCTGTTTATCTGCGTGCTGAAGGGCGCGAGCGTGTTTTTCTGCGACCTCATAAGGCAAATCGAGTGCCCGCTTGAAATCTGGTTTATCCGTGTGTCGAGCTACACGGGCACGGTTTCGGGGGAAATCTCGGTTGACGAAAACGGTCTGCCCGAGCTTGAAGGACGGGACGTTGTTCTTGTCGAGGATATCGTGGACACGGCGAAAACGCTTTCCGCTCTGAAAAAGCTGTTTGGCGAGAGAAACCCGAAGTCGCTGAAGGTGGTGTCGCTTCTCGATAAACCGTCGCGGCGCGTTGTCGAGGGCTTTAAAGCCGATTACACGGGTTTTGAAATCGAGGATTTTTTTGTCATCGGCTATGGTCTTGATTTTTCTCAGAAATACAGAAATCTGCCGTATATCGGCATATACAAATCCGAATAAAGGAAAGGTGGTCTAAATGAAGAAAAACAAATTATCCGGCGTTATCATCTACTTTTTGATTATTATTCTGCTTATCGTGGGAGTAGTTTCCGTGCTTAATCTTGCGGGAAACGGCTCGCGCACTGCGACAAAGCGGTATTCCGAGGTTATCGCGGAGTTCGACAATCTGAACGTTTCCGCATACGAGCTTGATTTGGGCAGCGGCTCGCTGAAGTATCAGCTCAAAAGTGACGGCGACTCGTCAAAGGTTTATGTGTACAGCGTGCCGAACGTCAACATTTTTATAAACGACATCAATTCCGGTTACACGAGCGCGGGCAAAATCGCGAACTACCGTCTGCGCTATAACGAGGCAAATCCCGACAAGCCGCTTGTCGAGAACTATATCCCGATATCCGACAACTCGTTCTGGATGAATTTGCTCCCGTATCTGTTTTTGGTACTGGTGATGGTGATTTTCACCATTGTGATTTTCCGTCAGTCGGCGGGCGGCGGCAAGATGAACTCGTTCTCCCGCGCAAATGTTCGTCAGATGACGGGCAAAAAGGTGACGTTTGAGGACGTTGCGGGCGCGGACGAGGAAAAGCAGGAGCTTGTCGAAATTGTCGATTACCTCAAAAACCCGAACAAATACCGTGAAATCGGCGCGAGAGTACCCAAGGGCGTTCTGCTCGAGGGACCTCCCGGAACCGGTAAAACGCTGCTTGCAAAGGCTGTTGCGGGAGAAGCAGACGCGCCGTTTTTCTCGATTTCCGGCTCGGATTTCGTGGAAATGTACGTCGGCGTCGGTGCTTCGCGCGTCCGCGATTTGTTCGACCAAGCGAAAAAGCACACTCCGTCCATCATCTTCATCGATGAAATCGACGCTGTCGGACGTCAGCGCGGCGCAGGTCTTGGCGGCGGTCACGATGAGCGTGAACAGACGCTGAACCAGCTCCTCGTTGAGATGGACGGCTTCACCGAAAACGAAAACATCATCGTTATGGCGGCAACCAACCGCCGCGATATACTCGACCCCGCGCTTCTCCGTCCGGGACGCTTCGACAGACAGGTTGTCGTGGGCTACCCCGACATCAAGGGACGTGAGGAAATCCTCAAGGTTCACACAAGAAATAAGAATATAGGTCCGGACGTTAACTTGAAGACAATCGCTGCGACAACAGCCGGCTTCACGGGCGCGGATTTGGAGAATTTGGTTAACGAAGCGGCTTTGCTTGCGGCTCGCAAGAACAAGAAAGCGGTCACCAAGGAGGACATCGAGGAGGCGACAATCAAGGTTGTTGCAGGTCCCGAGAAGAAGTCCAAGGTGGTTTCCGAGGACGAGAAGAAGCTCACCGCTTATCACGAGGCAGGACACGCGATTACCACATATTTCTGCCCCTCGCAGGACAAGGTTCATCAGGTGTCGATTATCCCGCGCGGAATGGCGGGCGGCTTCACAATGCACCTTCCCGAAAAAGACCGCAGCTTTGTTTCCAAGACCTATATGGAGGAGGAAATCGTCGTTCTGCTGGGCGGTCGTGCGGCTGAAAAGCTCATTCTTGACGATATTTCAACCGGCGCTTCAAACGATATCGAGAGAGCAACCGGTGTTGCCAGAGATATGGTAATGCGCTACGGTTTTTCGGAGAAGCTCGGCCCGATTCTTTACGGCAGCGCAAGCCACGAGGTTTTCCTTGGCAGAGATTATTCTCAGGGCAAGAATTATTCCGAGAATGTCGCGTCCGAGATTGACGCGGAAATCCGCGAGCTTATCGAAACAGGCTACGAAAAGGCGAAGGATATCCTCACAACTCACGGCGATATGCTCGAGAAGTGCGCGCAGTACCTGATGAAGCACGAAAAAATCGACGGCCCCGATTTCTACAAGCTGATGGCGGGTGAAATCACGGTTGACGGCGATAAAGTCGAGCTTTCCGAAACCAAGGAAGCCCCTGCGGTTGACCTGAACAAAGACGCTGAAGAACCCGAGGTTGACCTGAACAAGGAAACCGAGGACAACTCCGAAAATAACGAATAAAATCAATCCGCTCCGCGATAAAGCGGGGCGGAATTTTGTGAAAAGGGGAAGTTATGATAGAATACATAGACGAAGCGCCGAGCCTTGAGGAGTACAAGGAAATGCGCCGCGCGGTGAATTTTATGGCGCTGTCGGACAGGATTGCCGGAAATGCGCTCAACAACGCGTTTCACATCACCACAGTCCGCGACAACGGCAGAGCAATCGGAATGATACGCGTGCTTTCGGACGGGAGCTACGCGAATTTCATCACGGACGTGATGGTTATTCCCGAGTATCAGCACCGCGGTATCGGCAAAGAAATGATGCGCAGGACGATTGATTTTATGTACGGCACGCTTGAAAAAGGCGAAACAATCGTGCTTTATCTCATGTCCGCGAGCGGCAGAGAGCCGTTTTACAAGCAGTTTGGTTTCCGCGAACGTCCAAACGAGGTCTGGGGCGCGGGAATGAGCCAGTGGATTACAAAAAAATGATTGATAAGAAAAATCGGGCGTTTTGAAAAAAACGCTTGTTTTTTTTGTGAAAATATGTTATAATAAAATGTAAAATTATTGTTTTGAAGAAAAAGGGGTGAGATTATGAGCGAGGACGGCGGTATTTGCCGAAGTAGAAATAGCAGGGGATTTGCCGCGCTTGTAATCACGGCAGGTTCTTTGCGCCAATAAATCAGCAAAGGAGTGCCGAAATGGTAAAATATTACAGAAGTATTGAGGGAAAAGTCTGCGAGATAGAAAACCGCGAAATGGGCTGTTGGATTTCGGTCATCAACCCGACTGAAACGGAAATCTCCGACCTTGAAGAGGATATGAGCATCGACCGCGATTACATCAGAGCCGCGCTCGATGAGGAAGAGCCGTCGCGAATTGAAAGCGACGACGGCGTGACGCTGATTGTCGTGGACTATCCTGTCGCCGAGCAGGACAACGACCCCGACAAAACGCTGCTCTATTCCACAACGCCTATGTCCATCATCATCACCGATGAAAACGTCATCACGGTAAGCGCGAAGGAAAACGTGGTTATCGATGAGATTGCAAAGGGCGTTGTCAAGGGCATTCACACGAATTTGAGAACGCGCTTCGTTTTCACGATTTTGCTGAGAATTGCCGCGCGCTATTTGCAGTACCTCAAACAAATCGACAAAATCTCGAATTACGTTGAGGGCAAGATGTACCTCTCGATGAAAAACAAGGGGCTTATTCAGCTTCTCGGGCTGGAGAAGTCGCTGGTTTATTTCTCGACATCGCTTAAAGCAAACGAAGCTGTCCTTGAAAAGCTGATGCGCGGACGTTATCTGAAGCTGTACGAGGAAGACCAGGATTTGCTCGATGATGTAATAATCGAGGTCAAGCAGGCTATTGAGATGACGGGAATTTACTCGAACATTCTGAGCGGCACGATGGACACATTCGCGTCAATTATCTCGAACAACCTGAATATCGTGATGAAGCGAATGACGACAATCACCATCATAATCGCCGTCCCGACAATCGTTTTCAGTTTTTACGGAATGAACCTCAACGAAAACGCAGGCGGTCTGCCGATGGCAAACGTTTGGTTTCCGATAGCTCTGAGCGCGGTTTTGTCGGTTCTGGTCGGCGTGTTTATCAACTTTATCCAGAAATTCAAATAAGCGGTCAGCGGAAAGGAACTCCCGATGAAAACGAATGAGAAACACTTGTTTTTTACAACAATAGTCGTTATTCTCGCGCTTCTCGCGGGGTTCACCGTGTACAATTTCATCTCGTTTTACGATAACGCTGTGCGAAATATCCAGTCGGTCGGCGAAAACGCTCTGGCTTATCAAACTGAGCAGCTCAACGGTTATCTCAACAAGGGAATGGACGTGCTGAAGGTAACGTCGATTTCGGTTGAATATATGATGGCGGAGGGCAAAAACGCGCGTGATATCGAGAAGTTTCTGGTCGAGGAATCGCAGCGCTATATGAGCGATATCGACAAGAATTTCACGGGAATTTACGGCTGGGTGCTGGGCGAGTACATTGACGGAATTGGCTGGACGCCGCCTGCGGATTATGTGGCGAAGGAGCGCGACTGGTACATTGCAGCCGAGAAAGCGCACGGAAACGCGGTTATCGTATCGCCTTATGTTGACGCGCAGACGCACACGGTTATGATTTCGGTGAGCCGAATGCTGTCGGACGGCGACTCGGTTATATCGCTTGATATCACGCTGAACGAAATCCAGTCGCTCACAAGTCAGATGGGACTTGACGATATGGGATACGGGTTTATCGTGGTGCGGGACGGAATGGTTGTCGCTCACCATAACATCGATGAGCTTGGAAAAAATTACTATGAAGACAGCGAAATGGGCGGGCTTTTGAACACAATCCCCGATGAACGCTCGGTTTTCGATTATGTGATTGACGGGCAGGAGTGCAAGATTTTCACCAACACGGTTATGGACGACCTGCGAGTTGTGCTGGTTATCGAAAGCACAAAGCTGTTTCGGGAAATCCACGGCATTCTCATCAGAAACATCGTGGTTTGCCTGATTGTTTTCGGGGTAATCGTGGTTTTCAGCTTGTTTATGATGAAGCGGCTGCGCGAGTCCTCCGATGTTGAACACACCAAACGGAACAAGGGGCAACCGATAATTCGACAAATGGCTTTATTTCCCTATACCATAATAAACTCGTTAGTTATGCGAATATTAGAAACGACCAAAGAAGAAATTCTCTGGTCGTCTGTTCTATTAGTAATCTGCTCGATAAATGGGAATTTGCCCAATAGATTCATATATCTTTTCTAAAGCAAATAATGCGATTTGCTTCTTCAAATCCCATTGACAAATGAAATTTTAGGCTTATATCATTGTCGATTTCACAATCACTTGCAAATTCAGTACAATGTTTTTCTTTAGCCCATTCTTCGCATTTTGAAAGAAGCTCTTTAGCATATCCACTATGTCTATATTCTTCCTCAATAAAAATCCCCTCTAAATATCCAAC
>SFJQ01000094.1 GCA_004555855.1 [Eubacterium] saphenum
CGCAGGTGACAGAATGTCACACTTGCACGAAAACGGAGAAAGCCGCGGGTGATGCGAAAATCTAAGCGTGATATTTCCCGAGTTTCCTCGGGTGATGCGATAATCTAAGTCTGGTATTCCCCGAAATATCGCAGGTTCTTCGCAAATCCAAGCCTGAAATTTACCGTTTCTTAACCGGTTTTCCCGAAACAATCCTTTCTTAAACAAAACCGCTTTGTAAAGCCGATTACAAAGCGGTTTTTATTATGTTGACTTATCCGAACCGCATAAAATTCTGACGGTTTCGGCTATGTCCTTTTCAATCAACGGGCGCATACTATCCTTGTATTCCGACAAATCAGCGCCTTGCAAATCGGACAAAATTCTCGGGATATATCGCGGCTTTTCCAAGCCGACACAAGCAAGCGCCTTGACGCACTGCCTTGCCGTAATCGGTTTTTCGTCGGTGATATGCGACAAAAATTCGTCCAAAATCCCGTCAAATCGATTTTCCTTATCCCAGCGGACAATCGCTGCCAGAATGTTTATCGCGCGGTTTCTCACAAGCGATTTCGGGTTGTCGAGAAGCGCGGCAAATTCCCCGAAATGCTCGTACCACACGTCGGTTTCACGGCTTTGAGCTATAATTTCATCGGCAAACGCACAAGCCGCTTTATCATCTTTCGCAGTCAGCTTTTCCGTTACATTTTCTTTCACCGCAGCGCACTTCTTCTGCTATTTAATGAAATAATTATAACACAAGCACGTCTTTCTGTCAAGCGTCCGATGATTAAAATCCGCTCTCAAAAATACTTTCTGAGAATATCTGAAATTGCTCTCTCGCAGCAAATAATCGCTGCGAAAAGGCTACTTCCCGAGAATGTCCGATATAGCTCTCTCGCAGCGATTTACTGCCTCGTCTATATCGCTCTCGATTATGACAAGCGGCGGGTTGAAGTACAGGACATCTCCCAGCGGACGGAGCAAAAGCCCGTGTTCAAGCGCTTTTTTGTATATCAGATAACCCGTTCTTGCTTCGCTCGGGAAGCTTTCCTTCGTGCGCGGATTTTTCACAAGCTCAATCGCGTTTATCAGACCGATGTGCCTGATTTCACCCGTGTGCTTATACCTGCCAAGCCGCTCGTTCAGCAGTTTGTTAAGATAAACAGCCCGCTTTTGTGCATTTTCAAGGATATTCTCCTCGCGGAAAATTCTCTGAACCGCCAGCGCACACGCACAGCCAAGCGGATTTCCCGAATAGGTGTGCGAGTGCATAAAAGCTTTGCCCTCGGAGTAATCCGCGTAAAATGCGTCATAAACCGCCTGCGTGGTCACGGTAATCGCCATCGGCATATACCCGCCCGTAAGTCCTTTTGAAATGCACATTATATCGGGAGAAATTTCCGCGTGGTCGCACGCAAACATCTTCCCCGTTCGTCCAAAGCCCGTCGCTATCTCATCGGCAATCAAAAGCACGTCATATCTGTCGCACAATTCGCGCAGCTTCTTCAGGTACAGCGCCGGATAAATCCGCATACCCGCGCTTCCCTGCAAAAGCGGTTCTACTATAACCGCGGCAGTTTCTTCCGCGTACCGCTCAAACGCTTTCTCGGCGTGTTCAAAGCATTCGCACGAGCAGTTTTCGCGGTTTTTTCCGTATGGGCAGCGATAACAGTCGGGCGCTTCTATCCTTATCGTGTCCATCAGCATCGGTCGGTAAATCTTCGCGTACAAGTCCATCGTCCCGACCGACAGCGCGCCGATTGTTTCACCGTGATATCCTTCCGAAAGGCACATAAAACGCTGTTTCTTCGGCTTTCCCGTCTGGTACTGATACTGGAAAGCCATCTTCAGCGCACACTCGACAGAAGCAGAGCCGTTGTCCGAGAAGTTGAATTTGCATAAGCCGCTCGGGATTATCTTCATCAGCTCCCCGCAAAGCTCGATTGCAGGCTCGTGGGTGAAATTCGCGAAAATGACGTGCTCGAGGCGGTCTATCTGCTCTTTAACGGCAGCGTTGATTTTCGGATTGCAGTGCCCGAGCAAATTACACCACCAGCTCGATACAATGTCGATGTACTCTTTTCCGTTTTTATCGAAAAGCCGAACACCCTCGCCGCGCTCCACGACAATCGGCGGGAGCGTTTCGTAGTCCTTCATCTGAGAGCAAGGGTGCCAGATGTACCGCAAATCCTGCTCAACCAGTTCGTTATACGTCATCTCAAATCTCCTTATCCCAAATCCTTGTACAGCCCGACAAGCGTTTTCTCGTCAATATCAAGCACAGCGTCGTTATCCCGAACAACCGCGATTACTTTTACTCCCGTGAGTTCCTCAATCATTGCGAGATTGTCGCGCTGCATAAAATCGCCGTTCCAGCGGTTCAGGATAATCCCGTTTATCGGGAGATTTCTCGCTCTCATATACTCAACCGTTGTCACAACCGCGTTTATTGTTCCAAGTCCCGCGTCAGCGACAATTACCGAGGGTAAACCAAGCTGCTCGATTATATCTTCGAGGAAAATAGTAGCTTTCTCGTCCTTGCGTATCGGGCAGACAATTCCCCCGCTGCCTTCTGTTGTCACGAAATCAAACTGCTCGCAAACCTGCGCGAACGTTGATTTTATCACGCTCATTTCAGCGGGATTTCCCTTAATTCGCGCGGCAAGGTGCGGCGAAACAGCCGTTTTGTACAGATAGGACAGCAAAAGCTCCTCGCGCTCGCCGATTTGAGCAACTTTGTTCACATAGCCCGCGTCACTCTCGGAAACGCTCTCCGCGCCGCTTACAGCCGCCTTGTAATATCCCGCGTTCAGCCCGAGGCTGCGCAGTTTCCTGACAATCAGCGCGGTAACATAGGTTTTTCCGATATCCGTGCCGGTTGCCGTTACGAAAAGTCCTCTCGCCATTTCAACGCTCCTTCAGTTCTACTTTATACCCCAACTCCTCGCACATCTGCATATCCCGTTCAATCGAAATGCCGCGCGTTGTCAGCATATCTCCCGAAATCGCCGCGTTTGCTCCCGAGCGGAAAAGCGCCTTCCCCATATCGCCGAGCAAGCCCCTGCCGCCAGCAAGCCGGATTTGCCCGTCCGGTATCAGGAAGCGGAAAATCGCAACTGTTCGCGCCGCTTCTTCCTCGGAAATCGTGGGATTTTTCGCAAACGGCGTATTCGGGATTGGGTTCAGGACATTGACGGGAACGGACTTCACGCCAAGCTCCCGCGCTTCTAAAACCATATCAATCCTGTCCTCGAACGTTTCGCCAAGCCCTATTATACCGCCGCTGCAAACCTCAAGCCCAGCCGCTTTCGCAGCTTTTATCGCAGTGATTTTGTCGTCAAAAGTATGCGTTGTGCAAACCTCGGGGAAAAATCCGCGCGAGCTTTCAAGGTTGTTGTGAACGCGGTCAACTCCCGCTTCCTGCAGCTTTCGGAAACTCGCTTCATCAAGCAGTCCCGCAGAAACGCAAACCCGTATCGGGCACGCTTTCTTTATCGCGCGAACACTCTCGCAAAGGCTGTCAACCTCGCTATCCGAGAGTCGTTTTCCCGAGCAAACTATCGAATAACGCAGCACGCCGCGCTTATAGTTGTACAAAGCGCCCTCGACCAACTCTTCTGTTGAAAGGAGCGGGTACTCCTCGCAAAGCGTGTTGTAGTGAGCGGACTGCGCGCAGTATTTGCAGTTTTCCGAGCAGCGCCCGCTTTTACCGTTGATTATCGTACACATATCGAAAATGTCCCCGCAAAAGCGCTCTCTGATTTCATCTGCAGCCGCGCAAAGTTCACCGAGCGGCGCGTTAATTAGCGAAATTGCTTCACCGCGCGTGATTTTCCCGCCGTTTAGTAGCTTGCTTTTCAGTTCGGAAACAATGCTCATCTTGCCGCACCTCCGCGATATTTTTGAACAATCGGAATAAGCCGTTTTCCGAGAAATGCCGCCAGAACGCACAGCAAAATATCCCCCGGCACAGCCAGCACAAAGCAGTACCACAAGGTCATCGAGAAGCTGATTGCGCCGCCCTCTATCCACAGATTTTTCGCGAAATAGAAGTACAAAATTCCGAGGAAGTACACTATTCCCAGTCCCGCGAAATTTGCCGCGAGAAGTCGCTTTATTGAAGGGTTAGGCACGGAGTTCGCGATTTTTCCGGTTACGAAAGTGCCGATGATAAAGCCGATTAAGTAGCCGAAAGTCGGCTTCAGGACATAGAAAAATCCGCCGCCCTCCGCGAAAATCGGCACGCCGATAAGCCCGAGAAAAACGTAAGCGCCGACAGCCGCCGCGCCCCATTTCGCGCCGAGAAGCAGTCCTGCAAGCGTTGTGAAAAGGAACTGTAAGGTGAACTCCATATACGGAATGGGGATTTTGATAAACGCGCCGACTGCCGTGAGCGCAGTGAAAATCGCGCAAATACAAAGCATAAGCGCGCTGTTTTTGGTTTTTGTTCCTGTCATATTATTCTCCTTATGCTGATTTCGCCCGATGATATCGTGCCGCAGCTCCCGTTTTCATAGCGTACTTGAAGTGAAAAATTTTCATCAACGTCAAGCAAAACTGCGGGAGTTTTCTCGTTCCCGTCCGCACCCGACAGAACAAAAATCTGCTCGCCGCGCCACATAAGCCGCTTTCGGTATTCATCAAGGTAAATGTTGTCGGAAAGCTGCTCGTAAAGCTGCATAAAATGCTCGTAAACCGCAGCCGCAAGCCGATTTCGCATATCGCCCCTGCGTTCCCCGAGAACAGCGCCCGCGATGTCCGAAAGCTCCTTTGGAAAGCCGTTTTCGGGCGGATACACGTTTATCCCGATACCAAGAACAACATAATCAAGCGCGCCGTTTTCCATATCAAAGGCAGCTTCCGTGAGTATTCCCGCAGCCTTTTTCCCGTTTACGAAAATATCGTTCACCCACTTTATTTCGGGCGAAATGCCGCACACTTTTTCAAGTGCAGTGCAAACGGCAACCGCCGCCGCAGAGGTGATTTTCAGAGCCTCGCTAACCGAGAATTTCGGGCGTAAAAGCACGCTCATATAAAGTCCCGTGTCAGATGGCGAGAAAAAGCTGCGCCCGCGTCTTCCGTGACCGCTTGTCTGCTCGGACGAAACAACAAGCATACCCTCCGAAGCGCCTTTTTGCGCGAGTTCCCGCAAGTAAGCGTTGGTCGAGCCGACCGTTTTCAGCGCAAAAATATCGCAGGGCTTGCTCAGATAACGGCGAACGCCCGCTTCGCTGAGAACATCGGAGCTGTCCTCAAGGCAATAGCCGCGATTTGTCACGGCGTTTATCCGAAGCCCCTCGGCGCGCAGAGCCTTGATTGCCTTCCAAACCGCGCCGCGCGTGCAGTAGAGCCGTTTTGCGATATCCTCGCCCGATATAAAAGTCCCGCGGTTTTCTTCCAAAAGCGCGCGAAGCTGTTCCTTTATCGTCAAAATTGTCAACCCCCAAAGCATATTTCCGTAGACAATTATATCACAAGCTCCGCTTAATGTCAACCAGTTTCAAGAAAAGAGTTGACAATCGGCATAAAAAAAGCCCCGATTTCTCGGGGAATGATTTATGTATTTTTTCGCATATAGACGAAAGAAAGACCGTTATGTCCACCCTCTTCCCTGTATTTGCGATAACCGACCTTCTCATAAAGACGAAAATTTGTGACGCTTTTCGTACAGGTGAAAAGCTCCAAAAGCTCCCCCGAAAAGCGCTCCTCGACCGCTTTCAGCAGACTTTCGCCGATACCGCGCCGTCTGAAATCAGGGTGAACCATCAGCCGCCCGACCTCAACAACGCCGTTTTCCTCGCGGCAACGAACCGAGCCGATTATCCGCCCGCTTTCATCAATGGTTTTGAGGACAAGCCAGTCGCGAAAATCGGATTTGGCTTTGTCAAGACTCTCCATAAGCGCGGGAACAGCCCTGCTGCCTATCATCTCAGCTTCGCTTTCAAACGCAAGCAGCTGCAAGGCGTAAAGCTCCTCGATATCCTTTTCTTCGGCAATTTCAATTAGCATAGCAAACTATCCTTAATACAACCGTTTTACAACTT
>SFJQ01000095.1 GCA_004555855.1 [Eubacterium] saphenum
GTCGTAGTCAAGCTTGTATAATGATTTTGCCGCTTTTTCCAAGGTTTGGGCAAAATCTCTTACGGTTTCAAATTTATTCTTTGCGTCAGCGAGAATGTCAATTATTTTCTTGATTGTGCTTTTGTCGCCTCTTACCGATTCAGCCATATAACCAAAGGTATCTGAGGTATCGTCGGACGGCGTTCCCCAAGCGTTCAGCAGCTTTCCCCGAGCAACCTTAACTCCGCCCTCGAAAATGCTGTTGTCGAGGGATTTATCGCTGTTGAAGGTAAAGGTGACGGTTGTTGAAGATTCCTCGTTTTTGATTTCGGTAATTTTTGCATTCGCTAAATCACCGTCAAAGGTCAAATCCGCAGCGGTCAGATTGCTGAAGCTGCCGTAAATCGGCACAAGGACAAGCGTTCCCTTAAAGCCGCCGTCTGTCTTTTCGATATAATCAAGATAAGCGTTGAGGTAAGCGCCGCAGTCGGGGATTTCCAACAACACATCGGTCTGGCAGGAAAGCGCGCTGTTCTTTATCACGAGCTGCTTGTCAACAACCGACAGTATCGCGGAATCCAAATCGGCAGCATTTGTCGGGAAGCTAACCGAAATCACGCTTCCGTCGGAATTTGCGGCAGCCGAGTCGATGTGCATATCGTTAATCGTGATAGCATCGGCAAGTTCATCGCCGCTCTTGACTGCCTTCGCGCCAAGAAGTTCAACGTCAAATTTCAGCGTGCCGTTGTCGTAAGCGTAAGTGTTTTCGGGAATATAAGCGGCGGGATTTTCGATATCAACGGTTGCCATAAGTTCGTATCCGGTATCCAGAACGCTTTCCGAAACGGTTGCATAGCCGTAAGGCGCGGAGCAAATCCGAACGTCGCCGACCGTGTTTATGGTAATTTCGCTGCCGTTTGATGTAACGGACGAGATGCTCAAATCCTCGAACGCGCCCGATAATTCAATATCTTCGGGCTTAACGTCCTTTACAGTAGCGTTCTCCAGCGTTACCTTCAAAACAGGATTTTCCGCGCCGTTGTAGATTGTGCCGTCAATCTCCGCGGAAACAAGTTTTTGCGCGGAGCTGTCATTTTCGGGAATTTTATAGTACGAGCCAACGGCGAATTTCCCGCTTGACGTGCCGTTTTTGTGTATGTAGAAATCGTACGCGCCGTACTCAAACGGGTTCTTGAACGTGATAGACAGCGTTTTCGCGTCAACTCTCGTCAAGGTGTAATCGGTAATTTCCTTTGCCTCGGAGAAGCTGCTCTGCGGCTCGTTTGGCTGTTCCTCGCCGCTTGTTGAGGTTTCGGGAGATACATCTGATGATGTTTCGCTGCCCTCGGTTTTCTCTTTGGGCTGATATTCATACACATTTACTGCAATGTTGCTCTTTGCAATATCGTCCTTGAACAAATCCTCGTCACAGGCGAGCGTGATTTCAAGTGTTTCGCCGTTTTGCACCGCTTTGCACGAAAGCTCGACAATCTGCTCACGTTCTTCCTCGGTGATTTGCCACTGTTTTTTCTGCGAGCTGTCGGTACAAGAAGTGACGGTAAAGCACATCACCGCCGCCATAACAGCCGCAATTATTCTCTTTTTCATAGTGTTTCCTTTCTGCAATTTTTGCTGTTTATTCTTGATAAATCTTGAAGACGTTAACTGTCCTCAAGCGAGAAAACTTCTTCAATTTCCGATTTACCGTCGGTAATTTCCGAAACGGCAATATTTGTGTAATGCTCGTTTCCAAAGATATCCGTGATTACCGCTTGAAAGACGTAAATCCCGTTGGGAAGCGTCTTTATTTCAAGCGCGCAGTCGCTGTTGTAGATGAATTTTGCGTATTCAGCCAGCGTTTCGCTGAACATCTCCTTGAACAGCACGGTGACCTCATCGTTCTCCGCAAGCGTCATAATTCTTCCCGTGACATCGCCCGTAAGAACATAGCCGTTCAGCTTTGCCTTGCGGGTTGAGCTGTTGTAGGTGAAAATCAGTTCGGCGTCCGCGCCGTTTATCCGCACGGGCGAGCGATAAACCGTGTAGTTGTTTTTCTCGGTCATAATTTGGCAGTTCAGTGCATACCCGCCGAAATACACCCATCGCCCCGTGAAATTTACGGAAAAGGTGCTGCCGTGTTGCGAGAAATCGTTGTCCGTGCCCATTTGGTAATAAGCGTCATTCTCCAAATCCACCGCGCCGAGCGTGTATTCCATTCGCCGAATGTACTTTTCCGCGCCGCTTTTCACGGTAAAACTCAGCCGTTCCCCGTCAACAAAACCCCTGTCCTCAAAGCTGAATTCGCAAGCACTGTTTTTCGCGAAATAACTCTCGAGAAAGCTCTTGTACACCTCGTCCGTGCAAATCGGAAGGTAGCTCTGAAGCTGCTTTTCGTCTGCGGGGAACAGCAAATTCAGTCCCGAAGCGGCTTGCTTTGACGGAGAATTTTCGGTTTGAACAACCTCGGAAATTCCCGTTTCAACGCCAAAAAATTCCGCAACCGCCCCGAAATCATAGAAGCCGTTTGAGGAATTTTCGATAATATCGGCGTTTAGCAAAGCCCCGGGAATTTTCGCTTCGCCGTCTTTCTCGGACATCGCGGAAACTGTTTTGTGAAGCGCCTCGCGAAGTATGTCAATCCGTGATAAATCCGTGCAGGAGAGCGTGTAGTAACCCTTGTTGCCGTGCTTTTCGGCGTAGCTTCGGAGGACTTTTTCGTAGAAATCGCGCTCTCCGAGATTTTCCGCGATAACCTTATAATCCAGCCCGCCTGCGTGTTCAAGGTCTTGCGAAGCTATCATAAAATCGGCGAAAGGGCTGATTGAAACGGCGGTATCGAAGCACGCCATTTTGCACGCGTCAAAGCAGATGAAAGCGAGCTTTTTCTCAAGACAGCACTCCTGGAGCGCAACCGCGATTTCCATCACCGTGAGCGAGTCGCCCGAAAACAGCTCGTCAAAGCACGCGCCTTTGACAAAACCGCCACCGTGGTTCCACAAAACAAGCGAGGTTTCCTCGGCGGGAAAGCTCTGCGTTCCCCATTGAACGAAATCAGCGAGAGTCGCCGCCTCACCCATATTTGCAAGCGCGGTTTCACCAACCTTGACGAGCTCGCCGCCTTGAACGGAATAGCGCGCAAGTTTATCGTTCGGGATATCAAACCCGCGCCACTTTCGCGCACCACCCGTCTGAATTACGATATTCACCCCGTCCTCAACGCGCGCGCCAAGCATTTCCCGAATATTTGCCGAAGCCGCGCCGCCCGTTGTTTCAAGCGAACTCCCGCACATATAAATCAGCAGCGTTGCCTTTGACAGCGGAGTTTTTTCTTCGGAAACGCTTGTCATTGCCGAGCTTGAACCTTGCGGCACGGCGTTTCGCGTGAACAGAAAAATCGCCGCAGCAATTCCCAAAACCAGCAAAACTGCTCCGACGATTACATAAATTCTCTTTTTTATCTTCATTTTCATATAGAATTAAACAGTATTTCTCACAGTTTGCACCTATATTATACATCATAAAGTGCAACAAAAGTGCAACATTCCTCCGAAACCCTGATTTTTCTCTCAACTCAGCTTGTCCGAAATTTCAGCAGTTGTCATTTCAGCCCACGAGTATTGGTTCATATACTCGCCGCGGTATCGGTTCACGGCATACGGAATGTGCCGCAGAAAGTCGAAATAATCGCACTCAACCGCGTCACAATCAAGCGAAATGGTGTTTCGGCTTTTCAGAATTATGTCCTTCGTGCCCGCCTCGGCAAGCGTTTTTTTCAGCTCACTTATCAGGTTTCGGAGGTTGCTTTGGCGGGAATGTGTGTCGGGACCTTCCTCCCACAGCACCGCGATAAGCTCGCCCATTGTCACGCCCGCGCCCATCCGGTCAACGAGATAAGCAAGCAGTTCCTTCGCCTTTTGCCGCTTAAACACAAGCGGTTTCCCGTCGCAGAAAACCTCGAAGTTGCCGAAACACTGAAAGCGGATTTTCTTCTCGTTTTTCGGCACAACCGGCGTGCGGAGATGCGAAAGTGCCTGTTTCACCGCCTCGGGTGTCGCGGGTTTGAGCAAGTAATCGCTTGCGTACAGCCGAAACGCGTCCAGCGAATACTCCGAGTAACCAGTCACGAAAATAACGTTTACATCGCAGCAGATTTCCTTGAGCTGCCGCGCAAGCTCCAAGCCCGTCATTCCGCGCATTTTTATGTCAAGAAAAGCAACGTCGCAGCCGTTCTCTCCCACATAGGAAATCGCGTCTGCGGTTTTCCGAAAACCGTTCACCTTCGCTTCGGGAACAACTTTTTCTATCGAATCAACCAGCAGCTCCAGCGCCAGCTTTTCATCATCAACAGCTACTATGTTCATCTATCCCGCTCCTTTCGGTATTTTGATAATCGCGGTTGTGCCGCTGTTTTCAGAGCTGATGAAATCAAGCGTGCCGCTGCACATTATCTGAAGTCGGCTGCGAACCGAGGAAATTCCGATGTGCAGCTTTCCGTCGTTCGGGAGATTGTTCGGGTCAAAACCAACGCCGTTGTCGCTCACCCGAATTTCATAAAAATCGGGAAATTCCGCCGTGCTTATCGTCACGCAGCCGCCGTCGGGAAGGTCGCTTATACCGTGATTTACGGCGTTTTCAACCAGCGGCTCAATCGTCATCGGCGGGATAAAAAACTCGCTTACGCTGATGTCATAGCGTATCTCCAGCTCGTCATCAAAACGGATTTTTTCAAGCGAAAGATACGCTTTCGTGTGATTAAGCTCCTCGGCAAAGGAGATGAGATTTGTTTTCTTGATTGAGTTGAGGTTGCCGCGAAGATATTTGGAGAAATCACTCACCGCTTCCTTCGCTGCCTCGGGTTTAACGTCGCAAAGTCGGTAAATTGACGTGAGCGCGTTGTACAGAAAATGCGGCTGAATTTGCGATAAAACAAGCGCGTTTCGGCTCTCCGACAAGGCAAGCTCCTGTTCAACCAGCTTTTTCTCCATTTCCGCAGCGTTTTGCACCTGTAAAATATGTACCGATGTATAGAGAAAGGTCATCGAAACAGTCGAAGCGAGGTACACGGGAACAACATTCCAAAAAATTTGCACGGGTATCGTAACCACGGGGATTGCCCCGAAAAGCACAAACACAATCGTATCACGCCGTCCGAGCGTTTTTCGGTTGACAATAGCAAGCGCCATCGTGAGTGCCGGAAGTATGACGTAAATCAACTGACTTACAAGGAAAAGCGGTCCCGGGATATCGCGCCCGGTTTCGTCATAGCTGACGTACATTCCGTTGAATGCGGATATCAAAAACGAAATAACCGCCGCCGCGCAAAATGCCGTGATAATGTGCGCGTAACGATAGGAGATTTTCTTTTTTGTGGATATGTAAGCGGTCGCGCAGTAGGCGTAGAGCGAAACCAGCGCACACGCAAATGCGTCCGAGAAGAACGAGAGCACCTTAATCGCGGGCACTTTTTCGGGCGAAGGCTCGTCAAGCAAAAGGCAAATCGGCGCGTCCACCAACAGCATAAGCATATTCGCCGTCAAAAAACAAATCAAGAGCTTTCCCGTTGTGTCCTTGTACGAGCGCTCCGCGAAGCAGCCTATCAGCATAACACCCGTTATGGTTGCCGCAAAAAACTCCAGCGCGGCGCTCATATAATTCATCTCGTTCATAAATTTGTCCTTCTCGCATAATCTTCCGTGCCCACTTTTCATTGTATTATATCACACTATGAGAATGTTGTCAAGCTTGAAAAACAGAACCGCTTGTAATGTCTAAACCCCAAATTTCATAACGATGTTATACTT
>SFJQ01000096.1 GCA_004555855.1 [Eubacterium] saphenum
AAAAAATTTCAATGGCAGGGGTTAATTTTGAGCATTGATTTTTTAGTTGCCGTTGGGGTGTCCTCCTTTTTGTTTTGTTTACTCACGGGTTCATTCAATGCTTTTGTGTTTATTGCAGACTTTTTATATATAGTCGCAGGAGTATTTACATACAAGTATTCAACGTCATACTGCGAAAATTGCGGAGCAGAACTGTCGAAATATCATAAATTCTGCACAAAATGCGGCGAAAAAAATCCTTTCATTTACGATTAATTTTACGCCATTTTCATTTCTGTTCAAACCGCGCCCGAAGCTTTTCGAGCGCTCTTTTCTCAATCCGAGAAATGTACGACCGCGAGATACCTAGCTTCTTCGCGATTTCTTTCTGCGTCATCGGTCTGCAAACCGAGCCGTCCACGTCCGCGACACCGTATCTTTTGCAAATAATCTCCCGCTCGCGCTCGTCAAGTTCTTCTAAAATAAACCTGTAAAGCCGCTCCGAGTCGATTTTTAGTTCAGCAATTTGTTCGACGTTGATGTTGCTCGAAATTATGTCCTCAATCGTGAGAGCATTCCCCTCGGAATCGCTTTCGATAGGCTCGCTGATGTAAAGCTCGGTTTGCTTGTGTTTCATCTTGCGGAAGTACATTTTTATTTGGTTATCAATACACCTCGAAGCATAAGTCGAAAACCTGTTATTCTGGGAGCAGTCAAAGGTTTCTGCGGCGCGGATTAAGCCGATTGTACCGATAGAAACGAGGTCGTCGGCGTCCTTGTAGTCGGGGTATTTTTTGTTGACGATATACGCGACAAGCCGCAGATTGTGGACAATCAGCTTATCCCGCGCTTCGGCGTCACCCTCGGCAACTTTTTTCAGGCACTCCGCTTCTTCTTTTTGCGAAAGCTGTTTTGGAAAGTTGTTTTTTCCTTCGAAATGAAGCCCGAAAAACAGCAGATTTTGCAGCGCAAGTTTTATCAGCAAAAATCCCATAATGCACCTCGAAAACAGTTTTTTCTAATTCTATGATTAGACGCTTGTGCATTATTCGACAGATTTTCGGCAAAAAATCCCGCCCCAATTCGGAGCGGGAAAGTTTATTTTCGTTTGCCCTGCGAGAAATCCACAATTCCCGTGAACGGGTTGTAGAACACGTCTTCGGCGTCCTTTTGGCGGAAAAAGTACACATTTTCGTAATAAATCGGCACAAATCCCGCGTCATCAATCAGCATTTGCTCGGCTTGTGAAAACAGCTCGGTGCTGTCCGAAATATCCGCGGCTTTCTTCGCTTTTTCCAGCATTACTTCAAAATAAAAGTTTGAATATCCCGAATAATTTGCGGAATTATTCTCCGAAAACTGCTCCAAAAATGCCGCTGGGCTGTCGTATTTTCCCGTCAGCTTCTGCAGCGCGATTTCAAAATCCCCGCTTTCAAGACGTCGGCGGTAATCGCTGTCGGAGAGCCGCTCCAGCACGCAGTAAAACCCGAGTACGCGCTGCCACTCCTGCATAACATACGAAACTGCGGTTTCGGAAATTTCATCGGGAACGATAATTCTCGCGCCCGTAAACAGCTTTGAATTTATCGAAGGCTTCACGCTTCTCAGCAGCTCAAGCGCACGCTCCCTGTCAAAACCGAGATTTTTCCCGCTGCCGACTGCCTCGCGATAGCTTTCTCCGTTTATCGAAACCTGCTTCGACACAACGCCCTCGGATTTTTCAAAACCCGAAATGCCCGAGATTATCTCATCGCGGTCAACCAGCAGCGCCAGCGCTTTCAAAAAATCCGTGTTCTTAAACGCCTCGTAATCCCTGTTAAAAATCAACCCGCAGGTAACGCTCGGATACTCGTCAACGGGATAATTCCCTTTGATAAGCGGTTTGTCGCGGTTTGACACGGCAACGCAAGTAATGTCCATATTCAGAAAATCCGCCGCAAAATCCTCCTCGTCCTCGATGAAAAAGTTCAGTCCGGACGGGCAGACGTTGTACACATCGGCATTTTTGTGGTTTCTCACGAGAATAAGATTGTTGACATCTGTTGAAGCATACGGGTCAAAATTCCAGCTTCTCACGCAAAACGCGCCGTTTGACGGGGTACACTCCGCCGAAAGCCCGTACTTCCCGCGCGAATTTACGAAAAACTCCTCGCAGCACGGCATCGCGGGCGCGTCGCAGAGCATATCGAGAAAGCGCGGATTTGTGTAATCAAGCGTTATCTCCAGTTCAAAATCGCCCTTCGCTTTCACGCCGAGCTGCGACAAATCCGTAAGAGCGCCGCTGTTTATGCGCTGAGAGTTTTTTATGCAGAAGTAATCCGCAGCGTGCATAGCTTCGGTTTCGGGCAAAAACAGCCGCCTGAAACCGAACACAAAATCCTCTGCCTTGCACAGCTTTTCAAAATCCCCGCAAACCCAGAAAACGTCCTCGCGCAGCTTGAAATTGTAAGTCAAAGCGTCCTCGGACACGGTGTAGCTCTCGCAGACGCCGTTCTTCAGCGAGCCGTCCGCGTCCTTCCGAAAAAGCCCGCAGAAAACGTTTCCGATAATCAAATCGGAGTTCGGCTCGCCCGACTGCTGCGGGTCGAGAGTTTCGGGATTATCGGAAATATCGTATTTGAAAACCTTGTCCAAGCCGTCGTTTGAACAGCCCGTCAAGCTGAAAATTACTGAAAGTGCCGTGAAAATTAAGATGATTTTTTTCTTCATTTTTATAATTCTGCAATAACTGCGCGCTGCTGTTCAAGACTTTTCGGGACATCGATAAGCCGCTGATTTTCGCTTCCCCGGAATTTCAGCGCAAGCGAACGCTTCTCCAGAACAAATCTCCCGTCAACCAGAATGTCTGTTATCGAGAGCAGCTTTCCGACAAACTCCTCGGATTTTGCTTTCTCCAAAAGCTGCTCAAACGTCCAGCCGCTGTAACACATCAGATGAAGTCCGCGCTCCTTGAATTGCTTCCCGAGAACGTAAAGCGGCTGCGCTTGACAAAACGGCTCGCCGCCCGAAAATGTCACGCCGTCGTGCAGCGGGTCTTCCGTACACTCCGCGAAAAGTTCCTCGGTATCGACAATTGTGCCGCCCGAAAAATCGTGCGTTTCGGGGTTGTGACAGCCCTCGCAGTTATGCGGGCAGCCCTGCACAAAAACCACATATCTGAGCCCGGGACCGTCTACGATTGACTCGCAGACCGTCCCTGCTATTCTTATTTCCATATTTGCCTCAATTATCCATTGTGAAACGCTTCGGGCGCTCAATTCTGTCCTCGATGGTTTCACCCTCGCGGCGGCGGCAGTTCGGGCACTCGTCGTCGATTATTCCCGTAAATCCGCAGCACGGGTCGCGGTCAATCGGGTGATTTATCGCGCCGTAGCCTATTCCCTGCTCCTTCATATAGCGAACAACTTTCTCGAATGCGTCAAGGTTTTTCAGCGGGTCGCCGTCAAGTTCAACGTAGCTGATATGACCGCCGTTTGTGAGCGCGTGATAGGGCGCTTCGAGCTTGATTTTCTTGAACGCGCTGATGTTGTAGTAAACGGGAACGTGGAACGAGTTTGTATAGAAATCCTTGTCCGTGATGCCGGGAATTTCGCCGTAACGCTTCTTGTCGATTGCGATAAAACGTCCGGAAAGACCCTCTGCGGGAGTTGCCAGAAGCGTGAAATTAAGCCCTGTTTCGCGGCTCTTTGCGTCCGCTCTTTCACGCATGTGAGTGATGATTTCAAGACCGAGCTTCTGCGATTCTTCGCTTTCGCCGTGGTGTTTTCCCGTGAGCGCAATCAGCGTCTCCGCAAGCCCGATAAAGCCCGTGGAAAGGCTTCCGTGCTTCAAAACCTCGGCAACCGAGTCGTTCTCGGAGAGCTTTTCGCTGTCAATCCACACGCCCTGTCCCATCAGGAACGGATAGTTGCGAACGTGCTTTCTCGACTGAATGAGAAGGCGCTGGTAGAGCTGGTCGAACACGATATCCATCGTCCTGTCAAGGCTCTTGTAGAACTTGTCCAAATCGCCGTGAGCTTCAATTCCCAAGCGGGGAAGGTTGATTGTCGTGAAGGACAGATTTCCGCGCCCTGTGACAATTTCTCGCGACTTGTCGTGATTGTTTCCGATAACGCGCGTGCGGCAGCCCATATAAGCGATTTCCGTGTGGTAATCGCCCTCTTTGTAATACTGAAGATTGAACGGCGCGTCGATGAAGCTGAAATTCGGGAACATTCTCTTAGCCGAAACACGCATCGCGAGTTTGAACAAATCATAGTTCGGGTCGCCCTCGTTGAAGTTCACACCCTCTTTCACCTTGAAGATGTGAATGGGGAAAATCGGCGTTTCGCCGTTTCCGAGACCGGCTTCTTCCGCGCTCATAATGTTTCGGATAACCATTCTGCCCTCGGGAGAGGTGTCCGTGCCGTAGTTTATCGAGGAGAACGGGTTTTGCGCGCCCGCACGAGAATTCATCGTGTTGAGGTTGTGGATAAGCGCTTCCATCGCCTGATAGGTCGCGCGGTCGGTTTCCGCCTCGGCAAGCTGCTCAGCCTCGTCCTGAAGCGCGGAGAACTTGTCCCCGTACTCGCTTGCAAGCAAATCCCATTCCTTGGACTTGTACTCGTCGTTGTCTTTGAGCTTGGGTGTTAAGCCAAATTCCACCTCAATTTTCTTTGCAGCCTCGCGCAGCTTTTCATCAATTTCCGCAAAATCCTTGCAGTCATAGGTGTAGAGAATAGCCTTGGCGAGATTTTTCTGATACATACGCTTGAACGTTTTCTTCACGCCCTCAGCCATCGCGTAGTCGAAATTCGGCACGCTCTGACCGCCGTGCTGGTCGTTCTGGTTGGACTGGATTGCGATACACGCGAGCGCCGCATAGCTTGCGATATCGTTCGGCTCGCGCAGGAAACCGTGTCCCGTCGAAAAACCATTGTGGAACAGCTTGAGCAAATCAATCTGGCAGCAGGTTGTCGTGAGCGTGAGAAAATCGAGGTCGTGAATGTGGATATCGCCGTTAATATGCGCGTTTGAGTGAACCGGGTCGAGAACGTACAGCTCATTGAACTGCTTCGCACCCTCGCTGCCGTACTTGAGCATTGTGCCCATCGCGGTATCGCCGTCGATGTTGGCGTTTTCGCGCTTTAAATCGTACTCGCCCGCCGATTTGAACGTCAAGTCCTCGTAAATCTTCATCAGCGTGGTGTTCATCTCGCGCGCTCTTGTGCGTTCCGCGCGGTAAAGAATGTACGCTTTCGCGGTCTTTGCGTGTCCGTTTTCGATAAGGACGCGCTCGACCATATCCTGAACCTCTTCGACAGAGGGATTTCTTCCGATAATCGTTTCGCTGAGCGACTGGCAAACCTTATCGGCAAGCTCCATCGCCTCGGCATAGTCGTTTCCGCCGACAGCCTGAGCAGCCCTGTAAATAGCACGGGCAATCTTCTCGATATTAAAGGGAGCTTCGCGCCCGTCGCGCTTCTTAATCATCGTTATCATTGGCATAAATCCGTTCTCCTTAAACACAATATATTGTGCGATAAAAGCCGCATACGTTTATTATATAGTATTACGCTGCTTTTGTCAATAGGTTTTGCAAAATTCGAGAAATTTTTCCCCAAAATCCCCCGCTTATCGCTCAACAAAGCCAAAAACTGAGTTTCGTTTCAAAGATATTGACAAACGGCGGGGAATGTGGTATAATGTAAGGAGTTATTCAGATTATGCGGGTATGGCGAAATTGGCAGACGCGTTGGATTTAGGTTCCAATGGAGCAATCCGTGCAGGTTCAAGTCCTGTTACC
>SFJQ01000097.1 GCA_004555855.1 [Eubacterium] saphenum
GGTTCTGATAACAAATCTGTTTTATGAACCGAGTTATGGAGATATCGTTGTTATACAGGCCGACAAGCTGTTCAACAGGAATACGGATATGTATGGCGAGGCTATAATAAAGCGCGTTATAGGCGTTGCGGGGGATACCGTTAAAATCAGCTTTGAAAAAGGCGAGGTTTACCGCAACGGCGAGCTTTTGGAGGAGGATTACATCAAAACTCCGACAACATGGCGTTATAACGGCTGGATTGAGAGCAATGTGGAGTATGTTGTGCCGGAAAACTGCGTGTTTGTGATGGGCGACAACAGAAACGTATCCAACGATAGCCGTAATCTTAGCGATATTGGCTTTGTTGACAAAAATCTGATTATGGGCAGGGCGTTTGTACGCGTTTCGCCGATTTCACAATTCAAATGGCTGTAAATAACCAAAACGACGCGGGAAATATTCAGTGGTTTCCCGGACACATGACCAAAACAAGGCGTCTTATCGAGGCTGACCTTAAAATGGTGGACGCGGTTGTCGAGGTAACCGACGCGAGGATACCCGAGAGCAGCAGAAATCCCATTATCGACGAGCTTTGCGGGAAAAAGCCGCGCATTATGATATTGAACAAATGCGACGCAGCCGATGAAAAGGCAACCGAGGCTTGGCGGAAATTCTATGAGAAGCAGGGAATGTGCGTTATCGTGTGCGACTGCCGCAGCGGAAAGGGCGTGAACAGGTTTCTGCCTGCCGTCAAGAAGCTGCTTCGGGAGCTGACCGAGCGCAGAAAGGCCCGCGGAATGATAGGAAAAGCGATGCGGCTGATGGTCGTAGGTATTCCGAATGTGGGGAAATCTTCGTTTATCAACCGAATGGCAAATTCCAGAAAAACAAAGGTCGGCGACCGTCCCGGCGTTACCCGAGGAAAGCAGTGGGTGACGATTGATAAGGACGTGGAGCTGCTCGATATGCCGGGAATTTTGTGGCCGAAGTTCGAGGACAAGGAAGTGGCGCAGAGGCTTGCGTTTACGGGAGCTGTCAAGGACGAGGTTATGGACACCGAGGCGCTTGCGAGAGCGCTGGGCGCGGTTCTGACGGAGGATTATCCCGAGCTGATGAAGGCGCGTTACGGGATTAAGGGCGAGGGCGATGTTCTCGTTGAAATTGCAAACGCGCGGAAAATGCTGGTTTCGGGCGGCGAACCCGACACCGAGCGCGCTGCGGCGGCTCTTTTAGATGAATTTCGCGGCGGAAAAATCGGGAAAATCACGCTTGACAAGCCGCCTTTCTGACTATCGGAGTGATTTTATGAGCAAGCATCACAAGAGCGCAAAAACGCTGCTTAAAATTGACGGAGTTGATTTTGAGGGACTGTCGCTTCGCGAATTTGACAGAATTGTGTTCGAGAAATTCGGGGCAGTCTGCGGAATTGACGAAGCGGGAAGAGGTCCGATAGCTGGACCGGTGTTTGCGGCGGCGGTTGTTCTGGACCCGAACAATCCGATTGAAGGGCTGAACGACAGCAAAAAGCTCTCCGAGAAAAAGCGCGAGGCACTTTACGAAGAAATTCGGGAAAAAGCGCTTGCGGCGTGTGTTTCGTGTGCTTCTGCCGAGGAAATTGACGATACGGATATTTTGTCCGCTGATTTGCTTGCGATGAAAAGAGCCTTTGAGGGAATTGCTGTATCGCCGAAAATTATACTGGTTGACGGCGATGTTCTTCCCGAAATCGAGGCTGAGGTTACGTTAAAGAACGTAATCGGCGGCGACGCAAAAAGCGAAGCGATTGCGGCAGCGTCTATTCTCGCAAAGGTTGAACGTGACAACGAAATGCGCCGACTTGCAGAAATTTATCCGGGCTACGGCTTTGAAAAGCATAAGGGATACGGCACGAAAGCGCATTATGAAGCTATCGACAGATTGGGACTTTGCCCGATTCATCGAAAGAGCTTTTTGAAAAAATACATTAAAAATGGATAAAATCGAAAAGGGAAGGCTTGGCGAGGACGCGGTCTGCGAGGAACTCAAAAAGCGCGGTCACAAAATCATCGCGAGAAATTTCCACAAGCGCGTTGGCGAAATCGACATCATCTCGGAAATTGACGGGTTTGTCGTATTCACCGAGGTAAAGGCGCGGGAAATACGCAGCTTGGTTTCGGGACTTGAGGCTGTGAATTTCACAAAGCAAAAGAAAATCGTGCTCACCGCAGACGCTTGGCTTACGGAAAACCCCACGCGGCTGCAGCCGAGATACGATATCGCAGAGGTCGAGTTTACGCGCGGCGAGTTCCCGAAAATCACAAGAATAGAAATTTACGAGGACGCTTTCACGGCGGACGGAATTTACACCGTAAATTGAAAGGATGACAGACAATGAATTACGCGAGCACAAGAAATTCTTCGCTCAAGGTATCGAGCGCGCACGCTATTGTAAAGGGACTTTCCGACGAGGGAGGACTTTATATCCCCGAGAATATCCCCGCGTTCACCGAGGAAGAAATCAAATCGCTTTGCACGAAAACCTACACCGAGCGCGCTTATGCGGTTTTCTCGAAGTTCCTGACCGATTTTACCGAGGAAGAGCTTCGTCACTGCGTTGAGAGCGCTTATAACGACAAGAATTTCGACACCAACAACATCGCTGAAATAACCAAGTTGAACGGTGGTAAATACATTCTTGAGCTGTGGCACGGACCTACCTGCGCGTTCAAGGATATGGCGCTTCAGATTTTGCCGTACCTGCTGACAACCTCCGCGAAAAAGACGGTTGACGGCAAGCATATCGCAATTCTCGTGGCAACGTCGGGCGATACCGGAAAGGCGGCTCTCGAGGGCTTCAAGGACGTTGACGGCACTTCCATCAGCGTTTTCTATCCCGAGGACGGCGTTTCTCCGATGCAGAAGCGCCAGATGACCACGCAGGAGGGCAATAACGTAAACGTCTGCGCGGTTAAGGGCAACTTTGACGACTGCCAGAACGGCGTCAAGGCGATTTTCACCGATAAGGAAATCGAGGAAAAACTCGCGAAGCAGAACATTCTCCTGTCGAGCGCAAACTCCATTAACTGGGGCAGACTTGCGCCGCAGATTGTGTATTATGTATCTACTTATGTACAGCTTGTTGCCGACAAGGAAATCGAGTTCGGCGAGAAGGTGAACATAGTTGTTCCTACGGGCAATTTCGGCAATATTCTTGCGGCTTACTACGCGAAGAGAATGGGTATCCCCGTAAACAAGCTGATTTGCGCGTCCAATAGCAACAACGTCCTCACCGATTTCATCAACACGGGCGTTTACGACAGAAACAGAAAGTTCTACACGACCGTTTCTCCGTCGATGGATATTCTCATCTCGTCTAACCTTGAGAGAATGCTCTATCACCTCACCGGCGAAAACGACGCTCTCATCAACGATTGGTTCGGGAAACTCAAAACCGACGGCAAATACGAGGTTAACGACGATGTGAAGAGCAAGCTCGGCGAGCTGTTTTTCGCGGGCTGCACCTCGGACGACGAAACCAAAGCGACAATCCGCAAGACATTTGATGATGAGCACTATCTGCTCGATACGCACACTGCGGTTGCTGTCAAGGTTTACGAGGATTACAAGGCCAAAACCGGCGATACCACAAAGACTGTTATCGCTTCGACCGCTAATCCCTACAAGTTCGTGAGAGCCGTTTACGAAGCTGTCGGCGGGAACGCAGATGGCGATGAGTTCGACATTATCGACAAGCTCGAGGCTAAGACGGGAACAAAAATCCCCGCGCCTCTTGCCGCAACCAAGAACAAGGCTGTTCGTTTCACGGAATTTGCTGAAAAACAGAATATGAGCGGCGTGGTTCTTGATTTTCTTAAAAATCGATGATTTACACGATTGGCGACCTTCACCTTTCGCTTGGCTGCGATAAGCCGATGGATATTTTCTCGGGCTGGACAAATCACGTTGAACGCTTGAAGGAAAACTGGAACTCCAAGATAACCGAAAACGACACCGTGATTTTGCTCGGCGACCACAGCTGGGCGCTTAAGCTTGAGGACAGCTTCAAGGATTTGGAGTTTATCCACAAGGAGCTGAACGGCAGGAAAATTCTTGTAAAGGGCAACCACGATTTGTGGTGGTCAACGATGAACAAAATCACGAATTTCGTGAGCGAAAAAGGCTTTACAAGCATCAATTTCCTGTTCAACAACGCTTATCTTGCCGAGGGAATTTCAATCTGCGGAACGCGCGGCTGGATTCGCGAAAACGGCGAAGAGGCTGATTTAAAGGTGATGAACCGCGAGGCGGGACGGCTTGAGGCGTCGCTTCAGGCGGGCGTAAAGCTCGGCGGAGAGCTTGTGGCGTTTATCCACTACCCGCCGATTTACGGTACCGAGGAGAACGCGTTAATCACGGAAATTCTGCACAAATACGGCGTCAAGCGCTGCTTTTACGCGCATCTCCACGGGAGCGCAATCAGAGGCGCGCTCAACTGCGAGCGTGACGGCGTGACCTATAAGCTCGTTTCAGCTGACGGAGTCGGATTTGACCCCGTTGCGGTAAATTAAAGTAAATTACGGGAGCAAAGCTACCGATTAATAACAAGGAAGGACCAGAAAAATGGAAATTGTATCTCAGAATAACACGGCAACCAATACTTACGCGATTGAGTTTAAGTTCAGCGCGGAGGAGTTCGAGGCGGCTATCAACACCGCTTACAATCAGCAGAAGTCTAAAATCACCGTTCCGGGCTTCCGCAAGGGCAAGGCTCCGAGAAAGGTTATCGAAACTCATTTCGGCGCAAACGTATTCTTCGAGGACGCCGTAAATTACCTCTATAATCATAACATCGAGGAAGTTGTTAACAAGACCGGTCTTGACGTTGTTGACGTTCAGAACACCGAAGTTACCGATGTCAGCAAGGAAAACGGCGTTTCGATGAAGGCTGATTTTATCACCAAGCCCGTTGTTGAAATTTCCGATTACAAGGGAATAAAGGTAAAGAAAACCGTCAAGACTGTAACCGATGAGGTTGTTGACGAGGAAATCAACAAGATGCGCGAGAAGGTTGCAAGAATTGTAACCGTTGAAGGCAGAGCAGTTCAGGATGGCGATACTGCGGTTATCGACTTCGAGGGCTTTGTTGATGATGTTGCGTTTGAGGGCGGCAAGGGAGAGAAGTTCCCGCTTGAAATCGGCTCTCACACTTTCATTCCCGGCTTCGAGGAGCAGATTGTCGGCAAGAATGTCGGCGATGAGTTCGATGTAAACGTTACTTTCCCCGAGGATTACAACGCAGAGCAGCTCAAGGGCAAGCCTGCTGTTTTCAAGTGCAAGCTGCACGAGATTAAGGCTAAGGATATGCCTGAGCTTGACGATGATTTCGTTAAGGATGTTTCCGAGAAGGATACCGTTGACGAGCTGAAGGCTGAAATCCGCGAGAAGCTCGAGAAGCAGTTTGCTGACGAGGCTGCGGACGCTGCTGATAACGCGATTATGGACGAGATGGTCGGCAAGATGAAGGCTGAAATCCCCGAGGTTATGTACGAGCGCCGCATTGACGAAATCGCACGCGAGTGGGTTTCCAGAACACGCATCGATATCAAGGATTACCTCAAGTACACCGGTATGACTATGCAGCAGTTCCGCGCTAATTTCAGAGAGCCTGCAAAGCGTCAGGTTGAGCTGCGTCTTGCGCTTGAGAAAATCGCTGACCTTGAAAATATCGTGGTATCTCAGGAAGACCTCGACAAGGAATATGCAGACCTCGCTGAGCAGTACAAGATGGATGTTG
>SFJQ01000098.1 GCA_004555855.1 [Eubacterium] saphenum
AGAAAATCGTCTTCTCCCATCGTTTTCTCATTGCCGTCCTTGTCCAAAACTTCAATCTCGTCGAAAGGCTTTCCACTCGCCCTTTTTGTAGCTTCAGCCACAATGTCCAAAAAATCAGATGTAGGTATTGCCATAATAATCTCCTTTCCAAACCGCTTGTTTTTGTTTTCACCTGTTTATACGGCGAAAATTTCAAATTGTAACAGAGCTTCTTGCGTTTCCCGCGTTTTTACATTTTTTCGATAATCTCTTTCAGCTTTGAAAGCGCCCTCGCGTGAGTTACTCTGGCGTTTGCCTCGGAAATGTCCATCATTTCGCCGATTTTGGAAAATCTGTACCCGTAATAATACCGCGCAACAACAATGTCCCTCATCTTCTCGGGCAGCTCCAGAAGCGCCTTTGCAAGCAGTTCCTGCTGCTCTTCCATCACGATTTTTTCAACAGGCTCGTCACTCACCGGTATCTGCTGCTCATCGATATCCTTGGTAATGCGCTGCTTGCGGAAATGCTCGATGAGCGTGTTTCGCGTGATGACGAAAACCCACGTTGACAGGGAAGCTTTTTCGGGATTGTAGCTGTCGATATGCGAAACGATTTTCGCAAAAACATCGGCAGTCAAATCCTCCGCGTCGGCGTGGTTGTGTATTCTGTTTAATATGTAGCCAAACACCTTGTTCTTGTAATCCCTGTACACCTGCTCGGCTGATATTTCAAAGCTCATAAAATTTCTCCTGATTCGTTTTCCATAATATCTTACGGTACGTATTCAGATAATATTCAGATTTTTTGCCGCAAGTATTGCCTCTGTACGGCTGTTCACGCCAAGCTTTCTGTAAGTCTCCTGCGCGTGGAATTTAGCCGTGCGTTCGGTTATGCCAAGCCGCTCGCCGATTTGCTTGAGCGTCATTCCCTCCGCCTGCATTTTGAGGATTTTTACGGCAGTTTCCGAAAGAGCGGGGAGATTCGCAATTTCCGTTTTCAGATAAACGGGATAACGAAGCGAAATTTTTCGGGTTTCCTCAAGCATTTTCCCGAACCATTCTGCCGTGCCGGAATCGGACAAAAATTCCTCGCGAACCGCGTCCAAAAGCGGATAAACTGCCGCTCCGTGCTCGGAAACAATTCTGATAAAATCGTACTCCCTGATTTTCCGGAGAGCCGCCGAAAATTCGTCCTTCCAAGCGTCTTTTCTGCGGAATTTTATAATCGCTTTCATCACCGACATTTCCATCGAAATATACTTTCTGTCGCAGATTTCCGCATAATCCAGCATTCTGTCAATCAGCGCGAGCGCCGGCGCGTACCGTTCCAGCGCGACATAACAGCGGATTTTCGTGAGGTACTGATATCGGTTCAGCACAAAAAACTCGTTTTCATCGGGCGCTTTTTCCGAAATCCAGTCGTTAATCGCGCCGAAATCACCCTCGTAGAGCGAAATCCTGCACAGCAGCGCGTCGATGTTTTTCCGCAGCTTGAAGATATATTTGGTTTTTTCCGTGCGCTCGCGAAAGCCTTCAACCAGCTCTCTTGCCTCGGAAATTTCGCCGTTTATCAGGAAAAGCCTTGCCTGAAGCCCAATCGCGACAAACATCATATTGTAGTTTCCGTCGCCCGCTTCGATTTGGTTTTTCGCCTTTGAAATCAGATTTGAAATCTCGTAGGAGTCGCCGCCCTTTTCGTAGAAACTCTCCGCAAGCCCGAGGTTTACAAAGCCCTTTCCGTGCGAGCCGAGAAACATTGAAAGCACCTTTCCCGTTGTCCGCAAAATCTCCCTATCCCTTTTCGTCCACTCGCAGAAATCCTTGCCGCCGTTAATCAGCGAAGGAATGTTGCTCGTGACGGACATCTCGGGGAAAGAGGACGATTTTTCCTTCATCAGAACAAACTGATTTTTGATGGTTTCAAGCGTGTTCACGCTGCCCTTGTGCGGGAGCGCAATGTCAAGATAAGCAAGCCCCACCTGAATTTCGCGCTTCTCGGAGCCTTTTGCACCCGCGAGGCGTTCCTCCAGCTTGCCGTACCAGAACTCGCTCTTTTCAACGTTCATCATCACGGAGTAAAGCAGCGACATCGATATCATAAGCCACGGTTCGCTTTCGATATCCTTATCCGAGAGCATCAGATAATACTCGCGCATCTCGCAAAAATAACCCATTTCGGGATTGAGCTTCGCGTTTCTGACAAGCATATCGCGGATTTTGTCGTTATCGCGGCACTTCGCGTAAAACTCGAGCGCCTTCGTTTCGTTGCCGTCCATCTCGTAATACAGCGCGATATTTCTGACAAAACCGTCAATCTGTCCCTGTGAATAACAGCGATGAAGCTCATCGTTAAGCGCTTTTTGCATAGATTTGCGAAACGAGAAGCTCTCCCCGTTTTTCATCATAAAATTTCCGCTTTCAATTGCGCGTTCGATAATCCTGCCGACATTTTTGTCGCCCGTAAGCACCATAGCAAGCTCGATATCGAAGCTCTCCACCAGCGACAGCTTCATCAGAAGCTCCTTCACATCGGGGTCAAGCCAGAGAATCACCTTTTCGGAAAGCGAGGAAACATAACACGCGCGAATTTTCCCGACCAGCTCATCGTCTATGGCATTTCCGTTCAGTATCTCAACCAGCGCGTATTTTACAACATAACCGTTGCCCTCGCTGTATCCGACAATAGTTCTGACATCTTCCTCGGAAATTTCAAGACGCTCGTGTTCGATGTATTCGCTGATATCGTCGAAGGTAAGCCCCAAATCTTCCTCGGAAATGAGAATAAAGTTGCGCTCGATGTACGCCTCCCTGAGCCACGACGGAACATTGCTCCGCGATATCAGAACAAGCCAGATATCGTCGCGCTTTGTAAGCTCGATAACTTCGCGGCGCTTTTCTTCGCTGAACAACAAATACAAATCATCGATTATGACAATCGGCGTAGTTTTTTTGCTGCCGTTTGCGGTGCTCGGCAAATCCGCGCAATCCCACGTTTTTTCCGCGCACGAGAAATAGGAGTACGGCTTGTTTTTGAGATACTGCCGTACAAGCTCGGTCTTGCCGAAACCCGTTGCGCCGTATATATAAACAACGTTCCCGATAGCCCTGCAAGCGCGCAGCTTTTTCAGAGCCTTATGGGGCGATATATAACTTTCCATTTTCCAACCTCACCGCTTTCGATACCAAATCGAAATAAGACATACCTATCTATGTTATTATTATAAATTAAATTGTAACAAATTGCTACTGTCCGTTCGGACAGTTTCGGCGGTTTTTATCTAATTTTGTAAAAATTCACAAAATAATACAGCTATTTCAGGAAAGATTTATCTTTTTTTCAAACAATTTTCCATATTTTGGAACTCGGCTTATTTCCTTTATATTTAAAATAGTATATTTTGGCAATTTTCGCGCGTAAACATTCAAAACAAATCAGAAAACCGACGCCAAGTTTCTAACGGGCAGCAGCCCGGCGCTTTAACGAAATAAAGTCACGCGTGCAATTTCGCGGTATCGGGAGCTTTTTTTCTCTCAAACAAAAAATTTCAGAATTTTTTGCAAAAACTATTGACAAATCAAAATTCGCGTGCTATAATAACTGTACTAGAACGAATAATACAGTTAATACAGATAATGCAGTTATTTGGGAAGGAGGATAAATGTGCTGAATATAAGGCTTGAGGGAAAAGCGCCGATTTACGAGCAGCTTTTTCGCGGAATAGCGCGGCTTGTGTCGGCGGGGGAACTTTCCCCGAATGAAAAGCTGCCGGCGGTGCGCGAGGTAGCAAAGCAGTTCGGGATAAATCCGAACACGGTGCAGAAAGCCTACGCGCAGCTTGAACAGGCGGGGCTGATTTACTCAATTCCCGCGAAGGGAAGCTACATTTCCGATAAAAAGGAAACGGCTGCCGCGGTAAAGGACGAGGCGCTGCGAAATCTTGAAAAATCGCTGCGGGAGGCTTTTTCGGCAGGGGTTGGTTTTGATGAAACTGTATTGCTTGCGGAGAAAATCGTGAGCGAGGAAGGGAACGGTGGTACAGATGATTGAAGTTAAGAACGCGGTTATGCAGTTTGACGGGAAAAACGCGCTCGATGGGATAACGCTTTCGATACCCGAGGGCTGCGCTTACGGACTGCTCGGCTCAAACGGCGCGGGAAAATCCACGCTTTTGCGGCTGCTTTCGGGAATTTACAGACCGGCTTCCGGTGAAGTCAGGATTGACGGGAACGAGGTTTTCGACAACGCGGCGATGAAAGAACGCGTGTTTTTCATCAACGATGAAACGGTGCAGTTCAACAATATGACGCTCACCGATATGAAAAACTATTTCAAGCGGTTTTACGGGACGTTTTCCGAGGAATTGTGGCAAAAGCTGTACAAAACGCTCAATTTGCCGCTCAAAAAGCGCCTGAGCACGTTCTCGAAGGGAATGAAGCGGCAGGCGGTCGTAATCTGCGGAATTGCCTGCAAAACGCCTTATCTGTTCCTTGACGAAGCGTTTGACGGTCTTGACCCGACAATGCGGATTATCGTGAAGCAAATGCTGATTGACGCGATGATGGACACGGGGCTTACGGTGATTTTCAGCTCGCACAATCTCGGTGAAATCGACGAATTCTGCGACAGAGTAGGGCTGCTCCACGCGGGAAAAGTTGTGTTTGACCGCGAGCTTGACAGCGTAAAAGGAAACGTATTCAAGATACAGACGGCGTTTGACGCGACCGTCACAAAAGAAAGCTTTTCGGGAATTGACGTTCTGCACATCGAAAATACCGGCAGCATAACTCACCTGATTGTCCGCGGAGAGCGCGAAAAAGTTCGTGCGGCGGTCGAAAAGCTCTCGCCGAAGCTGTACGATGAGGTTCCGCTTTCGCTCGAGGAGATATTTATTTATGAAATGGAGGTGCTCGGATATGACAGCTCAAAGCTCGGTTAATCTGCAAAACAAGCCGTTCTACAAGTTTTTGCCGTATTTTCTCACAAAGCTGCGCTTCCTGCGCCCGCAGATGATAATGACGGGAATTTTCGCGCTGTTAAGCTATCCGCTGGTCGGAATTTTCGTGAATATGTGGACAGACGCGGAAATCAGAGTTTCTGAATTTAACAAGTTGGGGGACATTTTAACACCGGAAATGCAAAATGCGATTCACACGGCAAATGTGGCGCAATCCCTTGCGATAATGAGCATTGTTATCGGTTCAATCTGCCTTGTGGGAATGTTTGTTTTCACGTTTGTGACAACGCTTCGCTCGTTCCGTTATCTTTACAGCAAAACCGCTGTTGATATGGACTACGCGCTCCCCGTCAACCACAACACGCGCTTTTTTGCGGACTTGGCAGCGGTTTTCACAACGAGCATTATCCCGCATTTTTTCTCGGTACTTGTCGGAATTATCTTCACAAACGTGATTTCCGATAAAG
The DNA here is from genome assembly GCA_004555855.1 of [Eubacterium] saphenum. GTDB lineage: Bacteria > Bacillota > Clostridia > Oscillospirales > Ruminococcaceae > CAG-115. Next base: position 5,404 of record SFJQ01000098.1, read on the forward strand.
CAAAGGTATTTTTTGGCGCGCAATCCGCGGAAAAAGCCGAAATGATTGAAATGGTTTCTTCGATTGTCTTGCAGTGTATGTTCGTGGGACTTTTCGCGTGCTTTATGCAGATTGCTTTCAGCCTGCTTATGATTTCGACAAGCGGTAAAAAAGCGGTTGCGGCGGTTTTCCCCGTGCTTATAAATATCGCAATTCCGATAATCCACGCGCTTGGGCTTTTCATCATAGAAAACAACACCTACGGCTCGGAAACCATCGGAGATACTATATATTACCCCGCCGCTGCGACTTCACCCGTAGGAATAACGGCAATTCTCCTCACGATAATTTTCTTTGTGGGCGCGTATTTCCTGATAAAATTCCGCAGAACCGAGCGCGTCGGAAACGCGTATGTTTTCAAGGGAATGTCGGTTATTATTCCGGGGATTGTGGTGCTTGCGATGTCGCTTCCGATGTGGAATATGGCTTTCGCGCCGCTTGCACAGAGCAAACAATACACCACGCCAAACGACACAATGGCTTGGATTATGGGACTGCTTATCTCAACGTTTATCGTGTACGTTATCCTCGAGCTTATCAGCGGAAAAGCGTTCCGCAAATTCCACATAACCGTGGCAAAATGGGCGGGAAGCGTTGTCGTATGCGCGGGAATAACGGCGGTGCTGGTGTTCTCGAACGGCTTCGGAAAAGCGGAATTTGTTCCCGCACCCGAGCAGGTTGTAAGAGCAGATGTTCATCTTTTCACTGACCAAGGGAAAAACCCCTACAAAGGCTATGTGTTCGGTATCGACGAAACTACTGACAAAGACAAAATCGCCGATATAGTCGAGCTTCACAAAAAAGTTCCGAAATACAAAACGGAGGATACCTCGGACTATGTTATCACGCTGAATTATGTTCTCACAAGCGGCGAAGTAGTTTCTCGAGGCTACTGGATTTCACCCGAGCTTTATTCCGAGATTATGACAAAAATCGTCACTCCGGAAAACTGGCTTGAAGAAAAACTCGGATATGTAAAGAATGCTCTTCAAAAAACCGGCGCAGAGGTCGGACAAATCGTGGTGACGGAATATGATTATACCAACGAATACACATTTGAAACCACAAACGAGGTGTATCTCAAGCCGTCCGAATTTGACGTAAACCGCTTCCTTGAGGTAATCCGCAAGGACAGCGAAAAGATGAATTTCGAGCTTTATTGGAACAGCAGCTCAAATTATACCAGAGCAGTCGAAATCCTTATCAAAGACGAAATCACTCGCAATTGCCATATTAATATCGAGGATTGGATGGAGAACACGATTGAATATCTTAACACCTGCGTGAGCATTTCACAGAACTAAACCGAACATCAAAACGATTTGCGCCCCCAAGACTGAAACTTTTGGGGGCGCTTTTTTGTCATTTTCTGCAAATTGCGGGGATTTCGGACAGCAAAATGCGGCAGCCCGAAAACTGCCGCAAACCGTTATTGTGAAATAATTCTTCCGTCCGAAATCTCGATAATCCTCTCGCATTGCTTTGCAACACCCATATCGTGCGTGACGATAACGACGGTTTTTCCCTCGCTGTTAAGAGATTTGAACACGCTCATAATTTCTCCGGCGGTTTTGCTGTCAAGTGCGCCCGTTGGCTCGTCTGCGAGAATTATCGACGGCTCGTTTACGATTGCACGCGCAATTGCTACACGCTGCTTCTGACCGCCCGAGAGCTTGTTTACGGGCTTTTTTGCGTACTGTTCCATTCCAACCGATTTGAGCGCGTTCAACGCTTTTTCACGGCTGTTGGGCTTTTTCTTCTTGGAAAAATCAAGCGGCAGCAGCACGTTTTCAATTGCCGTAAAATCATCAACCAGAGCGAAATCCTGCATAACAATCCCGATTTTTTCATTTCGTATCTCAGCGCTTTGCCTTTCCGAAAGCTTTTTCACAAGCTTTTCGTCAAGATAATACTCGCCGCTCTCATAGCTGTCGATACAAGCTAAAATGTGCAGCAGCGTTGTTTTTCCCGCGCCAGATTTGCCGATTATCGCAGACATTTCTCCTTCTTCAATTTCAAGCGAAAAAGCAGGAGCTGCTGGCGAAAATTTAAGAAGTTAATAGTTTTCTACAAAGTACATAAAGAACGGAGGAAATTTATGACTAATTATGAAAAACTTATGGAATTATATAACGAAATAGATAACCTTATTGCGTCAAGAGTATCAAGCGACGCCCCCGCATTTACAAAATGGTATACAAAAGCAGAGCGCTTTCTTAAAAATCAATTTGGTGAAGAGAGTGAAGAACGAAATAATTTTTTAAAAACACGTTTTACTCCTATATGCTTTACTCCAAATGGTTCCAGAAATGAATTCAACGAATCATGTAGAATAGCTTTATGCTGTTGTCTTAAATGAAAGTGTACGAGCTATAAGGCGTATCTTGAGCCTGTTACGCATTTCCTCGTCAACCATAGGATAGGAATTGCCGTACTCGTCACGCACCAATCGGGTGCAGAGTTTGGCAATATAGC
>SFJQ01000013.1 GCA_004555855.1 [Eubacterium] saphenum
TTCAGTGCCTCCGGCGGCTTAAGAACTTTTTCTGAAGAAAAAGTTTATGGAAACCGAAGGTTTCACTAGAATTTCAAAAAGACTTTTTTCGCTGCGCGTGATTGGTGAAGCTGATGAAAAATTAAAGCGGGACAAATCGCCCCGCTTTGTTTTTTTATGCTCCAGAAGTCGGATTTCTCTCAGGCTTAGTAAATCCGTCGGGTCGCTGTCCGCCCATTCCGCCGTGACCGCCGAACCCACCGTTCGCGGACGCGCCTCCGCCCGTGATGCCGATTTCCGCAGTTACCGTTGAGAGAAGCGTATCATTCGCGTAAATCGAATAGCTCTCGCCTTCCTTGAACTTGTCGCTTGTGAATATCAGCGAGCTGCACTTTTTCGGCGTCGTCGTGCTCATCACAACGCTGCCCGAGCTGTCGCGAACCTCAATTTTGCTGTCCTCGGAAACGTCCGCGTAAATCGACAGACAAGGCTGCGAGAGCGTTCCGGGAGCCTGCGCCATACCGGAGCTTCCGAGCGCAATCATCTCGCCGCCGCTCACCGCAAATGACTTTTCATAGTCAATCGCGCCGTTTCCGCTATCGGTCGGTCCGTAAACCACGACAAATCCTCCGCTCAGGGCAATTGTACCGTTGCTGTCAAGTCCATCGCCGCCTGCGTTAACCGTGATATTGCCGCCCGAAATCGAGATGTAATAATCCTCTGTGTTTGCGTTGAAACCGAGCGCGCTTCCGTTGTCGCCGCCCGCTGCGTTTAATCCGTCATCGGTCGCCTTTACGTTAATTTCGCCGCCCGAAATCTCGATATTTTTGCCCTCGAGCGCCTCATAGCTCTTTGTTACGGTAATTTTGCCGCCGCTTATCAACAGCGTTTCATCTGCGTGAATGCCGTCGTCGCAGGACGAGAGCGCGAGCGTGCCGCTTTTCACGGTAACATCGCCGTTCGCGTGAACGCTGTCATCGGCAGCCTTGACGTTGATTTCGCCACCCGCTATCACAATGCTTTTTCCCGCCTTCAAGCCCTTCATACTGTCGGAGGAGTCGGTTGAATCGGCGTCCGTTTGAGCAGAAGTAGTTGCCGTTGTCATCGTGTCATCGTTGGGGAACATCATACTGCCGTTCCCATTGGGACGGATTTTGTTGCCGCCGCGGTTGTCGAAATCGAGGAAGCCACGGTTCGCGGAAATATCCTTGTCGGCTTCGTCGCCGCCCGAAATTATGTCGATTTTGCCGCCGTTAACCGTGAGAACAGTTTCAGCCTGAATGCCGTCTTTTGCGCTGTTTATCGTGATTTCGCCGCCATCAATCGTGACATAGCCGCGTTTTTCATCGGTATCGTGCGTTGATTTTATGCTGTCGCCGCTTGAGTTTATCGTGATTTTTCCGCTCAGAACCGTCACAAAATCCTTTCCTGTGATACCGTCGTCTGCGGAGTTTATTTCAAGCGTACCGCCAGCAATTGAGAAACCGTCCTTGCATTTCAGACCGTCCTTATAATTGCCGTTTATCGTGAGCGAGCCTCCCTCTGCTGCGTTGTACACGGTATCGCAGCGCGAGAAAACGGCAGCGTCGGGTTCGTCCTCACCCTCGGCGAAGGTGTAGTATTCGGTATCGGAGAGCGTGTTTTCAGTGCCGCCTGCCGAAACGATATACAGCGATTTTGCCTTTTCGCAGTCGATAACCGCGCCGTTTTTGCTTGTCAGATTAACGCCGTTCAACAGCAAAGTAATTTCATCATTATCGGTTGCTTCAACCAGAATTTTTGCGTCAGAACAAGCACCGCTGAGCGAGAAAACTCCCGCGCCGCTTATCGTGAGCGTGTTTTCCGAAGCGGCTGCGTTTTTCCCGTCAACGCTGATTTTATCATCGGAAAACTCGACCTTGCAGGTTATCAGCTCGTCCTTGATTTCCGCAGAATTGAGCTTTGTGGTTACATTATCGACCGAGGAGGTTTCCGAAACAGCGTCCGAAGATGAGTTTGCGCCCTGAATATCGGTGCCGTTTTCTGTCGAGCAGCCCGTGATTGTGAATGCTGCCGCGCAAAGGGCAGCGAGCGTTCTGAAATTCATATCCATATTATCACCTCAAAAAAACTACATTTCCTCGTGGTTGTCGGTCAAAACGCTGCACGAAATGGTGAGATTTCCGTTTCGTGTGCGGATTTTGTCGAGGAACTCCTTTTCCCTGTCGGCGTCTTTAATGACAACCTCATATCTCAGCTCGTATAGCGTTCCCATACTGACGGTTTTGGACATTATCAGACGATAGCTCGAAAGATACTCGGTGAAGATATCCTTGAAGCAGTCCATATAATTCATATCCTCGGGAATGAGGATTTTGAGCAGCTTTGCGGTTTTTCTGATTTTGAACGCGGGGATAAAGTTGAGCACGCCGAGAATTAAACCCACGGCAACCGCGATGATAACTGCGTAGCCTATGTAACCCATACCGGTTGCCAAGCCTATTCCCATCGAATAGAAAACGTAGCAGAGTTCTCTTGATGTGCCGGGTGCCGAGCGAAAACGAACGAGGTTGAACGCGCCCATTACAGCGAGTCCTGCGCCGACCGAGCCGTTAACCAGCATTATTACCGATTGCACAAGAACGGGCAGTACAACCAGCGTTACCATAAGATTTTTTGATGGGCGCGGGTTGTTGAGCCGATACAAAAGGGAAGCCAGAAGTCCGAGAACTGCCGAGGTGAGCGTGCAGAAAAACGCGCTTTCTCCCGTAAGACCAACCGTGCTGTCGATTATGCTTGAGAACATTGTTTTAAACTCCTGTTCTGTAAAATTTCGTTTTGAAAAACGTTTCCGTATTTTGAAAAAGAGCCGCCGTAGATTTTGTTTTCCGAGAGGATTTTCACAAGCCACATCGGAACGCCGCCCGCCGATTTCACTTCCATAACGCGAAACGGCTGATTTGGAAGCAGCTTGCCGAAATCGCCCTCGCGAAGGTCAAGTTCGGAACGTCTGCTGCGGATATTGCCGTCGAAGGTGAGGCGAAACTCCCTGTTGTCGTTCCCGAAAAACGCCTGCCTGTCGTAGCAGAGGACAATCGCAGGCTTCAGCGAAAGCCGCCTTATAAAGTAGTCGGTTTCCTCAAAGATTTGTCGGTTTTTCTCGGAAATCTGCGGTGGAACGCCGTTTTTGATGTAGTCGTGAAGCTGTTTGTATGGCAGCTCCAGCCGCCTTTTGTACACAACGCCCCTGAACTTTTTCTTTATCTCGAGAAACGCCGTGGAGTCGTCCGTGACCGTCCCGTAAGCACGCAGCCTGAGCTTTTCCTTATAAGCGGGCTTGCCGAGGGACGTCCTGATAACATCGTTGTTGTCGTTGTCGAGGTAGATGTTGAGAATTGTGCTCAGCCCGTAGCTGTCGGCTGTCATAAACGGCTTGATTTTCTCGGAAATCAGGCTGAACTGCTCCTCGTTCAGCAGGAATTTCATCTCGTGCCGTTTGAACGTGTTCGCGTAGGACACTTGCTTCACCTCTTTGTTTTTTCCGTTTCTGTCATAATTATAGCAGGCTTTTGTGATAATTTTATGTTAAAAAGAAAACATTTTTAAAAAAAAGTGAGGGAAATTGAGATTTTTCTGCTGCTTTTCTTTAATATGGTGGATTTGAATAGTTTTGTGATTTTGTTTTTTCGTTGGCTTCGCCGCCGAAAATGCTTGGGGGAAAACTCTTGTTTTCCCCCCCATTTTAATCAACCATTCCTTATTCGCGGATTTTAGCGGCAGCAAAAAACGCAAAGAGGAAAACGAAGTTTTCCTCTAGCCCTTTAGCGCTTTTGAAGCGTATTTCGCGGCTTCGCCGCGAGTGCCTCCGGCGGCTTAGAACCTTTTTCTGAAGAAAAAGGGTAAGGAAACCGAAGGTTTCACTAGAATTCCAAAAAGACTTTTTTCGCTTCGCGTGCTTGATTACTGCTTTGCGAAAATCCGCGCTCAATTGTCCCTGTTTTTCAGCATCTCCTCGGCTGCAGCAACGCTCTCCGCGCTCCCGCTTCCATCAATAATCCTCGCAATCTCGCGAACTCTTCCCTTGAAATCGGGCTGCGAAATCTGCGTGAACGTCCGCCCGTTTTCGGTGTTCTTTTCGAGAACCAAGTGATTATCGGCTTTCGCGGCAATCTGCGCCAAGTGCGTGATGCACATAACCTGCCGTTTCCCTGACAGCTCCCGCAGCTTTATCCCGACTTTCTGCGCCGCTCTTCCGCTTATTCCGCTGTCAATCTCGTCGAAAATCATCGTCGGCACTCCGTCGTTTCCCGCCAGCACGCATTTCACAGCAAGCATAATTCTCGACAACTCGCCGCCCGACGCGATTTTATTCAGCGGCTTCGGCTCCTCGCCGAGATTTGCTGAAATCATCAGCTCCACGCTGTCCATACCATTAATCGTGATTTTGTCGGGCTTCAGCTCGAAGAAAATCCTCACATTCGGCATATCAAGAAACGCAAGCTCCTCCTGAATGCTCTCGGAAAGCCGTTTCGCGGCGTTTTTCCGCAGCTCGGATATCTCGCCTGCCGATTTCTTAATCTCCTCGGCAAGCGCGTGTTTTTTCCTGTTCAGTTCCTCGGTTTTATCGTCCGCGCCGTTCAGCTCGACCAGCTCGTTTTCACATTTTTCGAGATAATCGACCAACTCGTCCGCGCCGAGATTATACTTTCTCGCCGCCGTTTTTATCGCAGAAACCCGCTCTGAGAGCCGCGCTTCGCGTTCCTCGGCAGCCTCGTCCGAGAGATTGAAAAGCTCGTCGGCAACGTCCGAAAGCTCGCTTGCCGCAGACGAAATTCGCGCGCGCAGCTCCTCGGCTTTTTCGCTGTCCTCGACCTTCGCCAGCTTTTCCTCGGCAATTTTCAGCAGCTCGAGCGCCGCGTTTCCTTCCTCCGCAGTAAGGCAGCCGTAAGCGCTCCCGAGAAGCTCGGCGTTTTTCGCACTTGCGCGAGCCGATTTCAGCTCCTTTTCAAGCTGCTCCGCTTCACCTTTTTCAAGCTCCAGCGGCTGTAAATCGGCGATTGTTGCCGTAAGTCGTTCGATTTTCAGGCTGCGGATTTCCTCTTCCTCGGAGAGCTTTTTCAGCTCACGGGAAACCCTCGAAAATTCACGGAAACGCTCACGATAAGCCTCGATTTTCTCGGAAATTCCCGCATAGCTGTCGAGAATATCGCGCTGATTGTCGTTGGACATCAGAATGCGGTTGTCGTGCTGACCGTGGATATCGACAAGCAGTTCGCCGATTTCCCGCAGCATCGAAGCGGTCGCGGTTCGTCCGTTGATACGCGCGGCGCTTTTCCCGTCGGCGAAAATCTCGCGCGACAGCACAAGCTCGTCCTCGGAGGAAAAACCAAGCTCCTCGATTTTTTTGCGAACCTCGTCCGAAAGCTCATCGAAAAGCGCGGTTATGACTGCCTTTTCAGCTCCCGCACGAACGACGTCCCTTGCGGCGCGCTGACCTAGAATTGCGTTCACGCCGCCGATAAGCACGCTTTTTCCCGCACCCGTTTCGCCCGTGAACACGTTAAAGCCACCGCAAAAACTTGCGCGGGCGTTTTCGATAACCGCGAGATTTTCTATGGATAGCTCCCTTAACATCGACTTTCTCCTACTTTTTCATCATCTGTTTAAGCCTTACGCAGAGCGCCTTGGCGTGATTTTCCGTCTTTGTGAGAATAAAAACCGTGTCGTCGCCCGCGATTGTTCCGATAACCGACTCCAGTTTCCTGTCATCGACAACTTTGCAGGCTGCGTCGGCAAGCCCCGCGTGACACTTCAGCACAACCGTGTTCATCGCGTAATCCACCGACAAAACCGACTGCGCGAAGATACCGCTGAACTCTGCGGGACCGTTTGAAATCCCCGAGAAATAACGGTTTACGCCGTTCTCCGACTCGCATTTCGTGATGTGAAGCTCGTTTATATCGCGCGAAAGCGTCGCCTGAGTTGCGCTTATTCCGCGCTCGCTGAGCAGCCGCGAAAGCTCGCTTTGCGTTTCAACTTCGTTTTCTGTTACTATTTCGATTATCGCAGCTTGTCTGCGTTTTTTGTCCAAATCAATCGCTCCTTTAAAGGAAAATGTTTATTTAAGCGGCGTGAGCAGCTTGTTGTGAATTGCCCCGAAGAAGCCCTCGCCCGCTTCTATCAGAAGCAAATCCTTCTGGCAGCGCGTGAGCTTAAGCACATCGTTTTCCTCAATCGGGACAGCTTTTCCGCCGTCCACGCTGAAAGATGCTTTGCTGTTATCGTATTGAAAAACGCGCGCTGTGATTGTCTGCTTGTCCGAGAAAATCATCGGACGGTTGAACAGCGTGTGCGGGCAAAGCGCCGTAAACTCCACGCACTCCAGATCGGGCGACAAAATCGGGCCTCCGGCGGACAGCGAGTATGCGGTTGAACCTGTGGGGGTGCTCAGAATTATGCCGTCCGCGCGAACCCGCGAAACCTCGCAGTCGCCGCAGCTTACGACAAATTCGGGCAGCTTTGAGCGGCTGCTTCGGGATACCGTCACATCGTTCAGCGCGCGCTGTGAGAACACGGTTTTCCCTTCGCGGATAAGCTCGATGTTGAGCATCATTCGGCGGCTTATCCGGTGTTCACCCGCGAGCAGCTCGGGGATTTTTTCAATTTCCTCGCGCTCCACGGACGCCATAAACCCGAGTCTGCCGAGATTTACGCCGAGCAGCGGAATGTCGTAATCGGCGGCAACCTTGCCCCAGCGCAGGATTGTGCCGTCGCCGCCGACTGTGATGATGTAGCTGCAAATGCTCGGCGACTCCACGATTTCCGCGCCGACCTTTTCCGCGTAGATGATGTTCTCGCCGAAAACGCAGGGCGTTATTCCCGCCGATTTCAGAATTTTGGCAATTTCCGCGGACAGCGTTGCCGCGCCCGATTTGCTTAGGTTAAAGATGATTAACGCTCTCATTTTGTTTCTCCAAAATCATCAGATATTCAACGTTTCCGCTGCCGCCCGTTATCGGCGATTTTTCCGTTAAAAGTACCGTAAACCCGCATTTCTCCGCGAAATCCTTGACTTCCGCGACAATTTTCAGCCGCGCTTTTTCATCAGTCACAACGCCCTTTTTCGAGAGCGCTTTTCTGCCAACGGACGAGCTTCCCGCCTCGAACTGCGGTTTCACAAGAACCACGGCTTTCCCGTCCTTTTTCAGCAGCCTGAAAATATGCGGGAGAACCAGCTTCAGCGAGATAAATGACACGTCCGCGCCGATGAAATCCACGTCCGAGTTCAGGAAAAAATCGCGGATATCGGTGTTTTCAAGCGACACCACGCGCGCGTCTTTTCGGAGCTTTTCGTCAAGCTGATTTGTCCCGACATCAACCGCGTACACGGTTTTCGCGCCGTTTTGCAGCATACAGTCGGTGAAACCGCCCGTTGACGCGCCGATATCGAGGCAGGTTTTCCCGCTCAAGTCGATTTTCCCGATTTCAAGCGCTTTTTCCAGCTTCAGCCCGCCGCGCCCGACATATTTCAGCGTTTCTCCGACAATCTTTACATCATCGTTTTCGCCGACCTCAAACGCGCTTTTTTCGACAATTTTTCCGTTCACCGAAACAGCTCCCGCTTTAATCAGAGCGGCTGCGGCGGCACGGCTTTTTGTGAGATTTTTCTCGGAAAGATAAACGTCAAGACGCATTTTTACACCAATTTTTCCTTCATACTCCCGATATCCAAGCCGTACATTTCAAACTGCTCGTCTTGTGACGCTGCGGGAACAAACTCTCCGGAAACCCCGACAGCTTCCGCTTTTCCGCGATATCCGCGCTTTAAAAGCTCCGCGAAAAATCCTTCGGCAGCGCCGCCCTGAAGTGAGCTTTCCTCGAAAAACACGATTTTTTCATATCCGAGAGCAATCTCGTAAATGCTCGGGGGAAGCGGGTTTACGACAACCAGCCGCACAAAATCCGCGCCCGAGTCATTAGCCGCTTTTATGAGGTTTGCGGAGATTTTTCCGTAGGTAATTCCGAGTGTTGACGAGCGTTTTCCCGAGTAAAAGAAATCTCTCGCAGGCGCGATTTTTACACCGCTTATGCTGAGCTCAGCGCCCTTTGGATAACGCACCGCGGCAATCCCCTCGGTATCGTAAATCGCCCTCATCAGACACCGCCGAAGCTCCTCAAACGTTGCTGGAGCGTAAATCGTGGTATTTGGAATTGTCCGCAGCATCGGCACATCAAAAATTCCCTGATGCGTTTCGCCGTCCTCTCCGACAAATCCCGCGCGGTCAATGCACAAGGTTATATGAGTGTTTTCGATTGCACAATCGTGAATTATCTGGTCAAAACCGCGCTGCAAAAACGTCGAATAAACCGCGAAAACGGGCAGCATTCCCCCAACGGAAAGCCCCGCCGCAAATGTCACGCAGTGCTGTTCGGCAATCCCCTCGTCAAAAAATCTCGCAGGGAAGCGGTTTTTGAAATAGTTCAGCCCGACCGCATACTTCATCGCTGCGGTAATCGCGCAAATTCTGCGGTCCTTTTCACCGAGCCGCGCAAGCTCCCGACCGAACACCTCCGAGAAAGATTTTTCGGCAACCAGAGCCTTGTCCTCGACCGTCAAATCCTCGACAACGCCGCCTTTTCCCACGGAGTGATACTTTCCGGGATTTTCCTCGGCGGGACGATAACCCTTGCCCTTTGTCGTGAAAACGTGAACCACGCACGGTCTTTTCATCAGCTTTGCAACCGAAAGCGCCTCGATTAAATCCTCGAGATTGTGACCGTTGACGGGACCTATATAGGTGAAGCCGAAATTCTCGAAAAGGTTGCTCGTGTCGTATAGCGCCTCTTTAACGAGAGTTTTCGCCGAGCCGATTGCCTTTTCAAGCGGTTTCCCGACAACAGGCACCGCCGAAAGAACGCTTTTCACGCGCTCTTTTGCCACATAATATTTCCTCGTCGAGCGAATTTGTGCGAGATAACGCGCGAGCGCGCCGGTACTTTTGCTGATGGACATTGCGTTGTCGTTGAGGACGAGCGTGAGGTTGGAAGCGGTTTTTCCCGCATTGTTAAGCGCTTCGTAAGCACAGCCGCCCGTAAACGAGCCGTCCCCGACAACCGCCGCCACCGAGCCGTCCTCGCCCTTTAAGCGCATAGCTTCGGAAATTCCGTAGGCAGCGGACAGGGAAGTGCTGGAATGTCCGGAAATAAAGGCGTCGGCGTCGCTCTCCGAGTGCCTCGTGAAGCCCGAAAGCCCGTCCTTTTGCCGAAGCGTTGAAAAGCGCGAGTATCTTCCCGTGAGGAGCTTGTGCGCGTATGCCTGATGACCGACGTCCCAGACGATTTTATCGCCGCCGTTGACGTCATAAACGCAGTGAAGCGCCACGGCAAGCTCGACTGCGCCAAGATTTGACGCGAGATGCCCGCCGTTTTTCATAACTGTCTGTAAAATACAGCCCCGCAGCTCTTTGCAAAGAGAGCGAAGCTGCGGAGTTGTCATATTTGATAATATTTCGTGATTTATGTTATCTGAAAGCATAGATTCCTCCGTTTAAGCAGTCGTTTAGTCACGCTGCCACGGGTTTATTACTCACGGTTTAGGGAACACCAGTCCGATGATTATACCGAAAAGCGCGCCCGCAAGCACTTCAATCGGCGTGTGACCGAGAAATTCCTTCAAATCCTTCTGATTTGCCAGCTCGTTTATATTCGGGTCGTCGTCTTCACCGCTTAATTTGGAGATTTCATCATCGAGATTGTCGATAATTTTTCGCATTTTGTTCAGTTCTTTTGCGTGCAGACCTGCGTTATAGCGAACGCTCAGCGCGTCAAAAATTACAATTCCCGCGATAAGAACCGAAAGAGCAAATTCGGGGCTTTCAACGCCGCTGTATCTCGCGAAATAAATCACAACCGCCGACACCAGCGACGAGTGTGACGAAGGCATTCCGCCCGCGCCTGTGATACGCTCGGGGTTAAAAGTCTTGAATTTTATCGCATAGCCTATTGTTTTAATAATCTGAGCTGAAATAAACGCGATAATTCCAACCGTAATCGGCGGGTTAATCATAAATATGTTTGGCATAATTTATATAGAAACCTCCAAATGATTTAAAATTTTCTTTCCGTGAGCGAAAGCGCGAGTTCCCGCAGGAAATCCGCGTCCTCGAAGCAGGAAAGCTGTTCAATTGCCTGATTTGTGAGCGACAGCACCTGTTCCTTTGCCTTTTCAAGACCAACCGCTGCCACATAAGTGCATTTTTGTTCTTCGCTGTCGCTGCCGACGGGCTTCCCGAGCAGCTTTTCATCGGCGGTGATGTCGAGAATGTCATCGGTTATCTGGAAGGCGAGTCCGAGCCGTCCGCCGAAACTTCCCGCGGCAAGCTGTTGGGCTGCGCCCGCTTCCGCCGCTATGCACCCCGCACGGCAGCAAAACTCCAGCAGCGCGCCCGTTTTCATACGGTACATCTCGAGAATTATCGCCTCGGGAGCTTGTTTTCCCTCGATTTCAAGGTCGATAATCTGCCCGCCCGTCATTCCGCGGAACCCCGCGAGTTCCGACAGCAGCTTGATTATCCGAAGCGACGCGTCGGGGGAAATTCTGCCTTTCAGTCCCGCCTCGGCGATTATTTCATACGGCATAATCGCGAGCGCGTCGCCCGCAAGCACCGCCTCAGCCTCTCCGAAAGCCTTGTGACAGGAGGGTTTTCCTCGGCGCAAATCGTCGTCGTCCATACACGGCAAATCGTCGTGGATAAGCGAGAATGTGTGCGTCATTTCAATCGCACAGGCAACCGGAAGCGCCGTTTCGGGCGTCCCTCCGCACACTCTGCAAAACTCCATAACCAGTGCCGGACGAAGCCTTTTTCCGCCCGCCGACAAGCTGTATCGCATTGCCGAAAGCAGGTTTTTTTGCAGGCACTCGGTTTCGGGAAGGTACTTGAGAAGCGCCTTTTCGGTCATCTCGGCGTATTCCGCGAGCGTTTCCTTAACGTTTATTTTCATCACTTCATTTTCGTTTGTTCAACGGCGAGCTTTGCGCTGTCAATGTATTCACGGCACTTTTTCACAAGCTCAGCCGCCTCGGAATACAGCTTTATGGACGTTTCGAGCGGGATATCGCCGTTCATCTGCTCGGAAATTTCCGAAAGCCTTTTCATTCCTTTTTCAAAATCAAATTCCATAATTATTCCCTTGTTTCGGTAATTTCGGCAAAAGCAAAGCCGCTGCCGAGCCTTATTTCAACCCTGTCGCCCACGTTCAGCTCCGAGCTTTTCCGAACGGCTTTCCCGTCCTTTTCGGTCACGGAGTAGCCCCTTTTCAGCACCTCGAGCGGGCTGAGCGCGGAAATCACGCCGATTTCCCTTTCGAGAGCGCTTTCGCAGAGCGCCAGTTTACGGTGAACGCTTTGGGTAATATTTTCAAAAAGAACCTCGGCAGTCCGCGATTTTTCCGCGATTTTGTTTTTCGGGGAAAGCGCGTTTATCAGCCGCGATTTTTCGTCAAGAGCTGCTTCGCAAAGCGAAATTCTGGATTTTACGCGATAATCGATACCGCTCAGCAAAACCTCAAATTTCCGCTTAACATCCTGCAAATCGGGAGTAGCAAGCTCCGCTGCGGCAGAAGGAGTCGGCGCGCGCAAATCGGCAACGAGGTCGGCGATTGTGGTATCGGTTTCGTGACCGACAGCGCTGATTGTGGGGATTTTGCTGCGGTAAATCGCTCTGGCAACCGCTTCATCGTTGAACGCAGAAAGGTCGTCCGACGAGCCGCCGCCGCGCCCGAAAATTATCGTATCCGCGCCGCTTTTTTCGGCAATCCCGAACGCTTTTACAATCGAACCTGCCGCGTTCACGCCCTGAACCGCTGCGGGAATAACCGCAAGCTTTACCGTCGGACAGCGCCGCGAGGTTATATTTATAATGTCTTGGAGCGCCGCGCCGCCTTGCGAGGTTATCACGGCGATTTTTTTCGGGAACGCTGGAATTTCGCGCTTTTGCTTGAAAAGTCCCTCTTTATTCAGCCGCTCGACAAGCTCGAGAAGCTCCTTTGCTTGTTCGCCGCTGCCTTCGCGCTCCATTGAAACAACGTTTATCTGATAAACGCCCGCCGGCTCGTACACCGTCAGAAATCCCCGACAAACCACGCATTCGCCGCTTTCGGGCGAGAAATTCAGCTTGCTTGCGTCGCTCGACCACATAACCGCTTTCAGCTTCGCGTTTTCATCGCAAAGCGTAAAGTACAGGTGACCGGTTTTGTAGTGCCGCGTGAAATCGGAAATTTCGCCTTTTACCGACAAATCCCGAAAACGCTTGTCGCTGCCGATAATCATAGAAACGGCGCGGTTGACCTGCGACACGGTGACTGTCGGTATTTTTTTATTTTCCATCAAGTTCCCTCATATACGAGCTTAAAATCCCGTTTATGAATGAGCTGTCCGACTTTTGCGAGTATTTTTTCGCAAGCTCGACAGCCTCGTTTATTGCAACCGCATTCGGCACTCTCTCGCAGTATTTCATCTCAAAAACCGCGATTTTAAGTATCACGAGATTAACCTTGGCAATTCTTGAAGCGGCGCGGGTTTTCGAGTATTTTGCGATAACCTCGAGCAGCTCCGCGTCGTGCTCCAGCACGCCGTTTACAATCTCGTTTGTTTCCTCGTTTTTAGCCATATCAAACGCTTCGGCGTTCAGCTCGTCGATTTCCTCGAGAGTTGTCCCGAAAAGCAGCTGATACAGTATCAGAAACGCGCCCTCACGGATTTCGTGCCGTTTCAGCTTTTCTTCCATATTGTCCCCCAAATTATTCTTCTGCGGGAACTTTGCTTTCGTCCGCAAAGCAAATTCCCGCGATATTCACGTCAACTTTTGTCACGGTAAAGCCCGTCATATTCTGGATTGCCGACTTCACACTTTTCTGAACGTTTTCGGCAATAGCCGCGGCATTGCACCCCTCGTCAACATATACGTTCAGCTTCAGCGCTGCGGTATCGCCCGAAAGACGCGTGTGTACGGGAGCGCCTTTCAGCACGCCGAGCCTTGATTTTGATTTTACATTCTGCGCGAGCTTTACGCCGTCGATTTCACAAGCGGCGGTTGTCGCTATCTTTACAATAACGTCCTCGGACACTCTTATGCTGCCCGCAGGTTGTTTTTTGCTGTTTTCCATAATTTTCCTCCAAATTGCTCTTAAATAATAAGCCTTATTTCTATTATAACACATATTTTAGTAATAAACAAGTATTTTTTCAAAGAAATATGTAACAGATTTTAAGAAAAATGAATAATATGCAATAAAGGCAGCGGGAAAGCGAGGTGAACGGTATGTTTCGGCGAAGAAGACCAAGGCGGCAAAAATGCTCCAGGGCGGGGCTGTGTCTGGCGGCTGCGGCGTTTCTGGGAGCGATTATGTGCATTTCGTTCTTTTCGCTGAAGGTTATGCTGTTTGTAATCGCGGCGCTGCTAATCGTTCTGGGGATATTTCTTTTGAGGTGTTGAGAGGAGCGCGTTATGAAGGTTGTTGTGGTAAAAAGTCCGAAGATGTTCGCGGGACTGCTCAGGCTGTTCTTTGGGATTAAGGAGAAACAGTGACGGCGCGCTGCCGAGGGACTGTTCGGTTTCTCGGCAGTTTCGCTTATTGTTTCGGCGGTCAAGCCTTTTGCATTCTCCCCGAATTTTTTTCTTGACAAGAGAACAAGAATGTGATATAATTAAGGAAACGCTCGTTAGCTTAGACTGGAAATCGACAGGTTTGGAGGAAATTTATGGATAATAAGATAGCAATTCGCCCCGAACAGCATAAGGATTATAAAGAAATCGTTTCTTTGATTTTGCGTTCATTTCGGGAAGGAACAGATTATTCCGACGGCACGGATATTGTTGCTTTGGTGGAAGAAATCAGGGATTCGGAATACTACATACCCGAGCTGTCTTTTGTTGCAGAGCTGGACGGTAAAATAGCAGGTCACTTCTTGTTCTCAAGGTTTCCCTTATCTCCCGCTAAAGAAGGCGGTCACGGCGGCGCTGCCGGTACCGAAATTGTGATGCTGGCGCCGGTATCGGTTCACGCGGATTATTTTCGGCGGGGCGTTGGAACGGCTATGCTGAATATGGGGATTGAGAAAGTGAAGGAAATGGGTTTTAAAGGCATAACCGTTGAGGGGAATTTCCGTTTTTATAACAAGGTCGGTTTCAGAACGTCATCGGAATACAACATTTTCCCGACAAGCGGTTTTCCGCTGGAAGAACCGAGATGTATGATGTGTCGGGAAACCTATAAAGGCTCTCTGGACGGGATACGCGGATTTGTTGTTTACGACATGTATTATAATGCCTGAATTTGCGAAAAAACGGGGCGTTTTTCAACGTCCCGCTTTGTTTTTTATATTGCATACGTTCTGAGAATGTCCTCGGCAATCTCCCGCTGCGTTCGTCTTGTGTCCATCGCGAGCTTCTGGATATGCCTGTGCGCCTGCTCCTCGGTGAGGTTGAGGTACTGGATAAGGCAGAATTTCGCGCGGTCAATCACCCTCACGTCATCGAGCTGCTTTGAAAGCTCGGTTTTTTCGTTTATCAGGCGGTTTATGTTCTCCTTCGCGATAACCGCCGTTCTTATCGTCTGCCGAAGAACGCTTTTCTGAAACGGTTTCTCGAGAACAAATGCGCCCGTGAACTTCAGCCTTGACTGCACATCGCCCGCGATATCGGCTCTCGCAAGAACGATAATCGGAGCGGTGCTTTTTTTCGACACATTCGCGACAAAATCCAGCCCGAACTCGCTTCTGAGCGGCGTTGACACGATAATCGCGTCATATTCGGAATAATCCGTGTTTGCCGCCTGTTCATCGGTGAAGCAAAGCGTCGCGCTGTCCGCGGTATCTTCGAGCGCCGCAAGAATGTTGCTGCAAAGCTCGACTGTTTTTGCATTGATGAAAATTTTCATAATTCCGCTCCAAAATGTCCTGCGTTAAATCGCCAGAGAATAAATGTAGTCCGCGCCGAAAAGCCGCCCGATGAGGTATTTGTTTGCTGCCGACTCGAACAGAATGTGCATTTTCCCGTCAACATAAACAATTCCCTCGGACTGCGGGAGCATCGGCTGTTTTCCGACAAGGTTTGAGCTGTCGAGATAAACAAGCGGGATTTCGCCGAAACTGCCGATTTTCGCGCTTGAAATATTGTAGGACAACAGCCGCGAACCGTTTATCCTGTCAGACGCCGACAAAAACGCTTTTCCCTCGGCAATCTCCATTCCCTGCACGCTTCCCGTTATCGAAAAGGCAAACTCGGGCTCGGTTTTTATGCCGAGCGGCTGATTTACGTCAATCGGAAATGCGAAAACCACCGCGTTGTTCTCATCGCCGGCGGGAGTTTTTAGGTGGTGACTTTCGGCGGTCTGATAGAACACGCCGAACGCGTATTCGCCGACATAAACGTACTTCTCATCGGCAAAGCAAAACGACGCGCGGCTGTTCGCGGGAAATTTCCCGACAAGAGTTGCCGAGCCGCTCAGAACGTCGTTCAGGCTGAACGCATAAATGCTCTGCTCACCGGAAATGTACACGAAATCGCCTGCTCTGCAAGCGCCGCCCGCGTGACTTTCAAAATCGCTTCCGTCCGCGTTGTAAAGCGAAACGCTGCGGCTTTCGTTCTTGCCGATTATCTTAATCTGCGCCGTTTCTCCGAGATAACCGCTCACGAGATAAACCTCGTTTTCGGGCAGAATCTCAAGTCCCTGCGGTACAAAACCGCTGTTTAAATCGGGAACCTGAACCACTTTTTCCGCGCGGCTTGCAAAATCGCCCGTCTGAATTGCCGGAATTACGACAATCACGGCGGCTATTATCAAAAGCACCGCCGCGATTATCAGCAGAATAATTTTAGTTCTTTTTCGCATCAGTTGTTCACATAAAGCTGTTTATAGGGGTTCGCGGAGTTCGGGACAAGCTTCCAGAACTTTGATTTGAGCAGTTCATCGGTATTGTTCCCGAAGTGCTTGACAAATCTGTCGATATAACGGCGGATTTGCTCCTTTTCCTCAGCGGTTGCTTCACTGCAGCAAACCTGCGCGGGCAAGCCCGTAGGAGCTTCTTCGCTTCTGATAAACATTTCGCCGCCGTGCATTCCCGTGCCGCAGAAACTCCCGACAGGACAACCCTCAACGCCTATTCCAAGCACAACGATAATACCGCCCGCCTGATATTCGCCGAGAAAATCGCCGACCTTGCCGCCGATAACGATAATCGGGTAAAGCTCCTTGTAGCTCTTCATGTGGATACCCACGCGATAGCCTGCGTTGCCCTTGACGTAGATTTCGCCCGAGCGCATAGCGTAGCCCGTGGTATCGCCGCAGTTTCCGTGAACGATAATCGCGCCGTCGTTCATCGTGTCGCCGATAGCGTCCTGCGCGTTTCCGTGAACGATGATTTTCGCGCCGTTCAGGTAAGCTCCGAGCGCGTTTCCGGGAGTACCGGTGATTTTGATTTCCTTGCCGGACATTCCCGCAGCGATATAGCGCTGCCCGAGAACGTTTGCCAGCTCAAATTTTTCGTCCGCGCTGTCCTTTATCATCTTGTTCAGCTCGTCGTAGCCGAGATTTTTCGCGTCAATCGTCATCTTATAATTCCTCCCAGCTTCTCCTCGCGGCGCGCCTTGCCGAACATCATCATCTGCGGCTTGTCTTTGAGCATTTCGATATCGACATCACCCAAATCGATGCGCTCTTTTATCATCGAGGTATAAATTCCCGCTCTCGCGACGTCGCCCATAAGAATGTAGCCCTTGAGCGTATTCTCGCGGAAAACCAGCTTTTTATATGTATTCTCTGTTTCTGTGACATATTCCTCGCCGTCATAGCTTCCTGCGCTTATGATGTGCATTCCGAAGAAGCCGATTGCGTTCATCGGGATTGCGTTTACATAGTAGAACTCGCGTCCCGCCATATTTCTGCCCGCAACCTCGCCCTGCATATAAGCGTTCGGCAAAAGCGCGAGGATTTTCTCGGTATCGGAAGAAGCGTCATAGCTTACCGTGCAGTCGCCCGCCGCGTAAACGTCGTCAAGCGAGGTTTTCTGCGTCATATCCGTGATAATTCCGCGCTCAACCTTGCCGCCTGCGTCCGAAACAAGCTCGGTGTTCGGACGAACTCCGACCGCGACTATCAGCATATCAAAGTCAACCTCTTCGCCGTTTTTAAGTTTCGCCTTGTGCTCGGTAAACTCGTCTGCGGAGGTTTTGAGGATAAATTTCACGCCCTTGCTCTCGATATGCTTCTGCATTTTAAGTCCCGCTCTCTCGTCGAGAATTGACGGCAAAATCCTGTCCGCCATATCCACAACGGTGATGTCGGTTTTGTAAGCGGAGAGCGCTTCTGCGGCTTTCAGACCGATAAGTCCCGCGCCGATTATCAGCACCTTCATACCCTCGCGGATTTCCGAGCGGATAGCTTTTACGCTGTCGTAGCTCATAAAGGTGTGGTAATTTGTCTTTTCAAGACCGTTCATCGGCGGAACAAAAGGCTTTGAGCCTGTCGCTACCATAAGTTTATCGTAGGGAACGGACAGACCGTCGTCGAGAACTACGCACTTTTTCGCGGTATCGATTTTCATAACCTTCTTGCCGAGAATGGTTTCCACGCCGTTTTTCTCGTAGAAATCAGCGGGACGGTAGTAAATGTTCTTGTCCGAAACCTTTCCCTCGAGCCAGTAAGAGATGAGCGGACGGGAATAGGTGTGGTATTTTTCGTCCGAGATGACGGTGATTTTGCCCGCGCTGTCAATTTCACGGATACCCGAAATTGTGCCGACAGCCGCCGCGGAATTTCCGATAATAACGTAATTCATCTTCTCACCTCTCCTCAAACACAATAGCCTTGTTCGGGCAGCCCTGAACGCAGGCGGGTTCGCCGTTGTGGTTTTTGGTGCAGAGGTCGCATTTCTGTATCCTGTGACCTTCCTCGTCAATGACGATGCACCCGAACGGACAGCTCAAAACGCAGGTGTAGCAGCCCACGCACTTGTTTTCATCACACACAACCACGCCGTCAACAATGGACAGCGCGCCCGCGATACAGCCCTTAACGCAGGGCTTTCCCTCGCAGTGACGGCACTGAACGGCGAAGTTCACTTCACTGCCTTCCTCGACCTTAATGCGGGGAACAGGCTTTTTGTCCGAATATTTGAACGCTTTGATAAGGTCCTTGCCGGAATTTGCCGCCGCGCAGTAAAACTCGCACAAGTGGCAGCCAAGACACCAATCCTCGTTTACATAAACTTTTTTCATTTCAAGCCCTCCTTATTCGCCCGCGTGCATTATGCCGAGAATGTCAAGCTCTTTCTGATTAAGCCCGATGCCGCGCAGCATAAGTCTGTTTCCGCGGAGAGCCTCGATGGAGTTTATGCCCATACCGCCCATAATTTCCTTGATTTCGTGATTCCAAGCCGTGACGAGATTTATCAGGCGCTGGGCTGCGATATCGGGGTTGAGGCGTTTTACGAGGTCAGCGCGCTGTGTTGCGATACCCCAGTTGCACTTGCCGGTATTACAGCTTCTGCACAGATGACAGCCCATCGCCATCAGCGCCGATGTCGCGATATAAACGGCGTCTGCGCCGAGCGCGATTGCCTTTACGACATCGGCAGCCGAGCGCATCGAACCCGCCGCAACTATCGAGACATCGTTTCTGATGCCCTCGTCGCGAAGTCTTGAGTCAACGCTTGCGAGCGCGAGTTCAATCGGAATACCAACGTTGTCGCGGATTCTCGTCGGAGCGGCACCCGTACCGCCGCGGAAACCGTCAATTGCGATTATATCCGCGCCCGAGCGAGCGATACCCGAAGCGATTGCCGCAACGTTGTGAACAGCCGCGATTTTAACGATAATCGGCTTTTCGCCGCCCGTCGCCTCTTTAAGCGAGTTTACAAGCTGGCGCAAGTCCTCGATTGAGTAGATATCGTGGTGAGGAGCGGGGGAAATTGCGTCCGCGCCCATCGGAATCATACGGGTACGCGAGATTTCCTCGTTTACCTTCATTCCGGGGAGGTGACCGCCGATACCGGGCTTTGCGCCCTGTCCCATCTTGATTTCAACGGCAGCGCCCGCGTCAAGATAACCCTTGAACACGCCGAAACGTCCCGAAGCTACCTGAACGATTGTGTTTTTGCCGTACTGATAGAAATCGCGGTGCAGACCGCCCTCGCCTGTATTATAATATGTACCGAGCGCGGTTGCGGCTCTTGCAAGGGATTCGTGAGCGTTCTTGCTTATCGAACCGAATGACATCGCCGAGAACATAATTGGCACGTCCAGCTCAAGGTACGGCGTTTTTTCAAAATGCGCTTTTCCGTCCTTGTCGTAGGAGATTTTCTGCGACTTTTTGCCGAGGAACGTTTTGGTTTCCATCGGCTCGCGCAGCGGGTCAATCGGGGGATTTGTAACCTGCGAAGCATTCAGCAAAATTTTGTCCCAGTAAACGGGGAAATCCTGCGGGTTGCCCATAGCCGAGAGCAGAACGCCGCCGCTTCCCGCCTGCTTGTAGACCTCGTCCATAAGCTGCATGCTCCAGTTTCCGTTCGGACGGAATTGGTTCTCGTTCGGACGGATTTTGAGCGCGTTTGTCGGGCAAAGGCACACGCAGCGCTGGCAATCCACGCAGTTTTGCTCGTTTGCAATCATCTTGTCCAAATCCGCGTCATATTTATGAACCTCGTTCGCGCACTGCCTTTCGCACACGCGGCACTTTATGCAGCGGTCGGGGTTTCTGATAACCTCAAAAAGAGGATTGTTATAATTTACAGCCACTTATTTTCCCACCCTTTCCGCGCAATTTTCGTAAAGCTCCGCGATAATCGGCTCGCCGCCGCGCGGGCTCCAGATTCTGTCCACATCGGGACACATTGTTCTAATCGAGCACTCCTCGGAGGAGATGTAAATTGTGTCGTCCTTCTCCGCGGCAACCATCGAGCGCAGCTTCAGTCTGTCGTTGAGCGCCATTATGCCGTTTGTGTAGCCGAGAATTATCGAGAACGGACCTGTAATCAACAGGCTTGAGTAAACATTTCTGAAATGCTTGATTTTCTCGGTTTCCTCGGGTGAAAACTTTCCGCTTTCGATTTCGCTCCAGAACGGTGACGCGATAACTTTCGCCACGTCCTCGAGCGGCATTTCAAGCCGTCTGTGAAGATAATCCACAATATATGTAATAACTTCCGTATCCGTGAGCAGGTTGCACTTGTAGCCGAACATTTCGATAAAGCGCCTGTTCGCGTCGTAGGAGGAAATTTCGCCGTTGTGAACGATTGTGTAATCGAGCAGCGAGAACGGGTGCGCGCCGCCCCACCAGCCGGGAGTGTTTGTCGGATAACGTCCGTGAACCGTCCAAGCCCAGCCGCTGTATTCTTCAAGTCTGTAAAAATCGCCGACGTCCTCGGGATAGCCGACTGCCTTGAAAACGCCCATATTTTTGCCGCTCGAGAATACATACGCGCCGTCAATCTGGTCGTTTATCTTAATAACGCAGCGCGCGACAAAGGTTCTCTCGTCGAGCTGGCTGTCCTGCAATTTTGTGGGCAGGGGATTTACGAAATAGCGCCAGATAAGCGGCTCATCGGTAATTCTCGGATTTTTTCTGATGGGTATTCTTGACAGGTTCACCACGTCAAAATGCCGGTCAAGAAACGCCTCGGTACGCACTCTCGCCTCGCTTGAATCGTAGAAAACGTGAAAAGCGTACTGGTCGCGGTATTCGGGATAGATGCCGTAGCCCGCAAAACCGCCGCCCAAGCCGTTTGAGCGCTCGTGCATACAGGCAATTGAATTAACGATAACGCTGCCGTCCGTGCGTCTGCCGCTTCTGTTTATGAAACCCGAAATGGCGCAGCCTGCGGGAATCCTCGTTTCTCCCTCTCGTTGTAACATATCCTCACTCCTTGAATACGGCGGAAAATCCGCCAAATAAAACAAATCCGCACATTTTGTCGGAATTTTTTGCATTGCGTGCCGAAGCACATCATCATTATATCATTTTTTTTGCAGCTTGTCAAGCACTTTTTGCAAGAATTAAAAATAAAACTTTCATTTTTGCGTTATTTTGCTCTCGCATTTCCATTAATTTGCACAACAGAAACGCCGACAAACCCGATAACACCCGCAAATTTTTCCGCTGAAAGGGAAATTTAGCTTTTGTGCAAGAAATTTCTTGCAAACATTCAAATGATTTTTGTCATTTCACCCAAAAATCCCAAAATTATCAAATACACCTTGAAAAATGTGCGAAAATAGGATATAATATAAAATGTATGGTTATTTCTGAATATTCGGGTGAATGATTTGCGTGAAAATTTTTCACCTGTTCACGAAAAAGAAAGGACTGATTTTATGGCAGTTGATATGAAAACCATAGAGCATCTCTGTGGGCTGTCCAAGCTCTCTTATGATGAAGAGGGAATGGAGAAGGTTATGGGCGAAATGAGCAGCATCATCGACCTTATGGACGAAATCAAGAGCTTTGACCTCGAATACGACGACACCAAGGACGGCAACGAAATCCGCTTTGCCGACACCCGCGAGGACGTTCCCGAGGAGTCGTTCCCGACGGAAAAGCTGCTTGCGAATGCCGAGAACACGGACGGCTGTTACGTTGTACCGAAGGTTGTTGAATAAGGAGAAAAATATGGATTTGACAAGAGCAAAAATCCGCGATTTACGCAGCGCGCTCGATGAAAAGAAAATCAGCGCCGCCGAGCTTTGCGGAGAATATCTCAAACGAATTGAGGAGCAGGACAAAAATCTGCTCAGCTACATTACCGTAACCAAGGAAAAAGCGCTTTCCGACGCTCAAAACGCGCAGAAGCTGATTGACGCGGGAAAAGCGACCGCTTTGACGGGAATACCGCTTGCGATTAAGGACAACATCTGTACGGACGGCGTGAAAACCACATGTTCCAGCAGAATGCTCGAGAATTTTATCCCGCCATACAACGCGACCGTTATCGAGAAGCTGAACGCCGAGGGGTACGTTTTGCTAGGAAAGGCTTCGATGGACGAGTTCGCGATGGGCGGTTCAACCCAGACCTCCGCGTTCGCCAAAACCAGAAATCCCTACGATTTGGAGCGCGTTCCGGGCGGCAGCTCGGGCGGGTCTGCGGCGGCAGTTGCGGCTTCTCTGGCACCGGCGGCGCTCGGCTCGGATACCGGCGGCTCAATCCGTCAGCCCTCGTCTTTTTGCGGAGTTACGGGCATAAAGCCGACCTACGGCAGAGTTTCGCGCTATGGCTTGGTTGCGTTTGCAAGCTCGCTTGACCAAATCGGTCCGATTGCAAACGACGCGCACGACTGTGCAATTCTCCTCAACTCAATCTGCGGTTACGACCGTCACGACGCGACATCTGCGCGTGTAGGAACGCCCGATTTTACCGAAAAGCTCGGACAGCCTATTTCGGGTATGAAAATCGCGCTTCCGAAGGAATTTTACTCGGACGCAATCGACGACTGCGTGAAGAAAGCGGTTATGGACGCGGCGCACGAGCTGGAAAAGCAGGGCGCAATTCTCGTTGACTGCTCGATGCCGGGACTGAAATACGCAATTCCCGCGTATTATCTGATAGCCTGCGCCGAGGCTGCTTCAAACCTCTCGCGCTTTGACGGCATTAAGTACGGCTTCCGCGGCGAGGGAAGAACCTTCGGCGAGCTGATTATCGACAGCCGCAACAAGGGCTTCGGCGAGGAAGTAAAGCGCCGTATTCTCCTCGGAAACTACGCGCTTTCGAGCGGATATTATGACGCGTATTACAAGAAGGCGCTCGCGCTTAAGCAGGAGATTATCAAGGAGTACAGCGAGATTTTCGAGCAGTGTGATGTAATTCTCACGCCGACCGCGCCGACTCCCGCATATAAAATAGGTGCTCAGGACAACGACCCCGTAAAGATGTACACGGCGGATATCTGCACGGTTACGGTAAACATCGCGGGACTTCCGGGCATTTCGACAACGTGCGGTTACACGGAAAACGGCTTGCCTGTCGGAATGTCGGTTATCGGAAAACGCTTTGACGAGCAGACGATTTTACAGTGCGCGAACGCTTTTGAGCAGGGCTTTTCGCCTGTCGCGCCGAAATTTTGAGGAGGTGGAGAAATGAGCGCATTTTATCCTACGATGGGACTTGAAATTCACGCAGAATTGCTGACGAAATCGAAGGTTTTCTGCACTTGCTCCGCCGAATTCGGAGGAACGCCAAACTCCCGCTGCTGCCCCGTGTGCAGCGGTATGCCGGGAACGCTGCCCGTCCTCAACCAAAAGGCTGTTGAGTATATCATCAAGGCGGGCTATGTGATGAACTGCGACATCTCGCGTTTCACAAAATGGGACAGAAAGAACTATTTCTACCCCGACCTGCCCAAAGCGTATCAGATTTCGCAGATGCCGCGCCCCGTTTGCCTTGCGGGAACGGTTAAAATCAACGTAAAGGGCGAGGAAAAGGTTATCAGAATTAACCGTATCCACCTTGAAGAAGACGCAGGAAAGCTGGTTCACGACGAGGTGAACAGGATTTCTCTTGCGGACTACAACCGCTGCGGAATACCGCTTATCGAGATTGTCACGGAGCCTGATTTCCACAGTTCCGATGAAGTCATCGCGTTTTTGGAGAAAATCAAGCTGCTGCTTCAGTACGCGGGAATTTGCGACTGCAAGATGGAGCAGGGCTCAATCCGCTGCGATGTAAACATCTCGATTGCGCCGATGGGCAGCGATGAGCTCGGCACGAGAACCGAGCTTAAAAACCTGAACTCGCTTAAAGCGATTGCGAGAGCGATTGAGGTTGAGATTGAGCGTCAGGAAGAGGTTATCGAGAGCGGCGAGCGCGTGATACAGGAAACGCGCCGTTTCAACGACGCGCTTGGTGAAACCACGGCGATGCGCTCGAAAGAGGACGCGCACGATTACCGCTACTTCCCCGACCCCGATATCCCGCCGATTATCTTTACCGAGGAGGAGCTTGAGGCAATCAAAAATTCCATTCCCGAGCTTCCCGAGCAGCGCGTGGAGCGTTATGTGAACACGCTCGGGCTGAAGAAAGCGGACGCGGATATAATTGTCGGCGACAAGCGCGTCTGCGACTTTTTTGACGAGGCGACAAAGGCTTACGACAACCCGAAAGCCATCGCGAATTATATTGTCGGAGAACTCACCCGCCGCATAAATCTCGGCGAGGTTGATATGGATGCGCTCAAATTCACGGGAGCAGACTTCGCGCGGCTTGTAGAGCTGCTTCAGACGGACAAGGTTTCGCAGTCGAACGCGAAGATTATTCTCGGAGAGCTTGTTGAAAACGGCGGTTCTCCCGATAAAATTGCCGATGAACGGGATTTGTGGATTAAAGAGGACAACGACCTTCTCGCAAAGGTTGTCGATGAGATAATCGTGAACAACCCGAAGCCCGTCGAGCAGTATAAGAGCGGCGACCAGAAGGTGTTCGGGTTCTTTATGGGACAGGCGAACAAGGCGCTTAAAGGCGCGGCGTCCCCGAAGGCAATTCAGGATTATCTGCGTAAAAAACTGAGCGAATGATGTTTCGGAAAAAGCACCCGTATCTTTTCTGGCAGCTGATAAGCGGGGGAATAGTAATTGTCGGCGCGGGAACAAGTTTTATCGGAATGTTGAACAACGCGGGCGAGTGGATTTATCCCGTGGTGGTTTTTTCGCTTATTTTTGGGATTGCGATGTCGGCTTGCTCGCCGGTTTTGGTGTCGATGAACCGGAAAAACATGCTCCCCGACAAGACCGACAATGACGAAAAAAAACGCCTGCAAAGCCGAATTATGCAAATCGAAGCCGTTCGGAAAAGGGAATCGCAAAACACCGCTCTGACGGTGATTGTCATGACTTTCGCGTTTTTGTCGCCGTTTCTTGCCGCGTACATTTTGGGGAAATACGTCCACATCGCGCTCGGAGTGGTTTGCTTGGGGGCATTCGCGGCTATTCCGCTGCTTTGGGTTTTAACCGACACAAAGCGCACTGTAAAGCGGTTTTACAAGGTTGAGCACGGCGAAAAGCTCTTCGATTTCACCGAGCCGAGCGACCGCGAATTGCTTTTCGCGAGCGAAGCGATAACGCTGATTTTGCCGAAAATGCCGTCCGCGGCGCTGCTGAATTTCCTGTACAATTGGCTCTGCGACTACCTTTACGGCAGACGGATTTCCGCGCACTTGCTGTCGGCGGGCGATTTGCCGCTTGATTTCAGCGCGATTTATGAGATTTTCGGCGAGGATTTTCACGGGGAATTTTTCCTCTGCATTCCCCTTGAAAATCTGCGAAAACCCGCCGATTTGGGCGATTTGGCGGGGCGGCTTGTGCTGGAATGCGGCGCTGTCGGCGCTTTTCCGCTGAATTATCTGCTTGAACAATATAAAACTCCCGCCGATTGTGTGAGGGCAGTTAAGGGATATATAATCCCGCCAAAGTCCGAAATGACCGTTTACTCGGTTGTTTCGGGCTTTTTTTCTGTGTCAGGCGAGATTTGCCCGACACCATTAAAGTAAACCTCAATGTCCTGTCGGCGTTTTCCGTCAACCTTAACGGCTTGATGAACGGTCACTTTGTCGATGAACTCGTTGAGAATTTGCGGCGTAAGCTCGGTGATATGCGAGTATTTCCTTACCAAGCCGACAAACTTTGTCGTATCAGTTTTCTTCGTTTCAAGAGCCGCCAGCTCCTTTTGAGCCGCTTTCAAAGCAACATTCTGTTCTTCCTGCTCTGCTATGTACTTTGCCGAGAGCTTTGTGAACATTCCGGCGGTGATTTCCCCGACAACCTTGTCCTCGTAAAGTTGAGAGATTACGCTGTCGATTTGTTCAATACGCCGCTTTGCTGTGTCAATGGTTTTCTTCAGCGAATTGGTCTGCTTCAGTTGTTCGGCTGTTCCTTGTTCCATCACTTGATGAATGAATTCGTCCTCATACTCCGAAACATACTCCATAACGCTGTTGATTTGCCGTATCAAAAGCTGTTCCACAACATCTGCTCTAATGTGATGTCCCGTGCAAAATCCCTTGCGTTTGCGGTATCCTGCACAGCAGTAGTATTCAGCCTGTTTCGGCGGTTTTACATAATAGAGCTTGCTCCCACAGTCAGCGCAGAACAGGTGTCCCGACAAAATAGGTATCTGATAGTTGTGCCTTACGTTGCGCCGTCTGCCTTGCCGGATTTTCTGCACTAGCTCCCA
>SFJQ01000099.1 GCA_004555855.1 [Eubacterium] saphenum
AAAAAGAACGCTTTCACAAAGTAATTATTCACAAACAAACTTGAAATTCAGTTTAGCAACCATTGCCAAATTTTTTCGCGGACGCGAAAAAATTCGCAAACCCCTCAGAACAACTTTCCCTTAACAGAAGAAACTCGGAGCAACCGCCCCGAGTTTTTTCTTACACGAACAAAAAGCAGGCTTATAACGAACCTGCTTTTGTTTTGCTTTTTGCCGAATTAGTCAGCAGAATAAGGAATAAGAGCGACCTGTCTTGCTCTCTTGATAGCCTTTGTAAGCTCTCTCTGATGATAAGCGCAGCAGCCGGTAACTCTGCAGGGCAGAATCTTGGAGCGCTCGGTCATAAACTTTCTGAGCTTGGCGATGTCCTTATAGTCAATGAACTCTGTTCTGTCAGAGCAAAACTGGCAAACCTTTTTGCGGCTGCGCTTTGCTGCGTGAACAGGTCTTTCGGTCTTTTCAGACATAGTAATAACCTCCTGTAAAGAATTGGATAAGAAACAAGTTTCTCAGAATGGATAATCGTCACTGTCGGCAGAGGAAAAATCAGCTGCGGAAGAGCTGTTTTCCGACGGAGCGGAAGCTGCGGAATACGAGCCGCTCTCGGGAGGGGGTGTTCCGTAACCGGGGTCGCCGCTCTGGGAGTAGCTTCCCGAGCCGCCGTTTCCGGTCTTTTCGCCCGTAAAGCAAACTTGGTCAGCGACAATTTCCGTAACAGTGACGTTTACACCGTCCTTGTTCGTGTATTGACGCGTCTGAAGTTCGCCCTCGACAAGAATCATATTTCCCTTCTTGAAATAACGGGAAACAAATTCACCCTGCTGACGCCAAGCAACGATATTAAAGAAGTCAGCTTTTTTTTCTTCGCCTTTTGCCTGATATCTTCTGTCAACCGCAATGCTAAAGGTGCATACGCTCACACCCGAAGGCGTTGACCGCAGCTCGGGGTCGCGCGTAAGCCTGCCCATTAATATTGCCTTATTGAATGCCGTTGCCATAATTTACACCTCCGCCAAAAGTCCGATTACTTTCTAAGAACAACCATTGAGCGAAGAACGCCATCGGTAATGCTGATAACGCGCTCCAGCTCTGCGGGGAAATCGGGCTTGCTCTCGAAATTGTAGAGAACGTAATAGCCCTCGCTCTCGTAGTTGATGTCATAAGCGAGCTTTCTCTTGCCCCACTCGTCAACACCTTCGAGAGTGCCGTTGTTCTTGATGAGATCGGAGAACTTGCCGATAAGAGCCTTAATCTGCTCCTCATCGTTGGTCTTTACAGAAAGAACAACCATTGCCTCGTACTTTGCATCAAGCTTTGCCATTTATTTGCACCTCCTTATGGATATATATCCCACGGTCCGTCCGTGAGAAAGGGGTTATTCGCTTTCGGCGATTAACTTTATTATTATAGCAGATATTTTCCTGCTTGTCAAGGGGTTTTCGATAATTTTTGGAGAAATTTTCTTTCGGGGATTTTTGGTGAACGAAGCGGGACTTGTGGGTGCGGCTTGTTGCCGAACAGTACCGGCGTTGTCGAGAACCCCGCTTCCGCTCGTCGGACAGAGTCGGGGCTTCTTTGAAGCCTTGGCATTTTCGGCGGCGTCGAACCGCCGAAAATGCGCGGGTGCAGCCACGCCCGTTTAAGACGGGACGTGCGTGGCTGCACCCGCTCTGCCAAGATAAGCTTGCCGAAAGAGGGTTTGCGAAACTGAATTTCAAGTTTGTTTGTGAATAATTACTTTGTGAAAGCGTTCTTTTTTGGATTTTTACGCTTCGCTCCAGTGCCTCCGGCGGCTTAAAAACTTTTTCTGAAGAAAAAGGTTAAGGAAACCGAAGGTTTCACTAGAATTTCAAAAAGACTTTTTCGTTTCGCGCACCACGGACAGAAATGCGATTAATCGTTCGGCGCAATCTTCCAGATATCCTTCGCGTACCCTTCAATCGTTCTATCCGAGCTGAATTTTCCCGCAAAGCACATATTTATCATCGATTTCTTGATAAACTCATCGTGATTGAACTTGTAATCCGCGTTCGCCTTGAGTTTAGCCTGAACGTAGTTTTCAAGGTCGCCGAGAAGATAATAGTGGTCGGGCTTGTGCCAAGAAGCGCCGTCCAAAAGCGAGTAGTACAGCTCCCTGAACGAGCCGTTTCCGCCGTCCGAGAAAGTCCCGTCAATAAGCGTGTTCAGCACTCTTGCAATTCTCGTGTTCTCGGAATAAATCTTTCTCGGGTCATAATTCGGCATAATCTCAGCCAAATCCTCAACTCTCGCGCCGAAGATGTAGTTGTTCTCCTCGCCCGCTTCCTGCGCGATTTCAACGTTCGCGCCATCGTAAGTACCGAGAGTCATCGTGCCGTTGAGCATAAATTTCATATTACCGGTACCCGAAGCCTCGGTGCCCGCCGTGGAAATCTGTTCGGAAATGTCTGCGGCAACAACCAGCTTTTCCGCATAGGACACGTTATAATTCTGCACGAAAACAACTTTGATTGCGCCGTTTATAGACAAATCGTTGTTGACGAGATTTGCGATTTCGTTGATGAACTTGATGATTGCCTTTGCCCTTGCGTAGCCGGGCGCGGATTTTGCGCCGAAAATAAAGGTCGTGGGCGCGAAATTCTCCTTTGCAATCGAGCCGTCCTTCAAGCCGAAGTAGATGTAAAGTATCGAGAACGCGTTCAAAAGCTGGCGCTTGTACTCGTGCAGACGCTTGATTTGAATGTCGAACAGACTGTCCGCGTCGATATTTTCGCCCTCGTGAGCGGCGATGTACTCGGCGAGCGCCGCCTTGTTTTCGCTCTTTATCGCGCTGAAACGGTCGCGGATTGCCTTGTCATCGCAGAACGGGCGCAGATTTTTAAGCTGAGCAAGGTCTGTGAGCCAGCTCTCGTTTCCGAGAAGCTCGGTTATCATCGAAGCGAGCTTCGGGTTGCACAGAGCAAGCCAGCGGCGCGGAGTTATGCCGTTTGTTTCGTTGAGGAAGCGCTCGGGGAACATCTCGTACCAATCCGAAAGCGCGTCGTTTTTGAGGATTTCGGTGTGGATTTCGGCAACGCCGTTGACGTGCGAGGAGCAGTAAATCGCCATTCTCGCCATGTGAACCATTCCGCCCGATACAATCTGCATGGTTTCGATTTTTTCTCTGGAAATGCCGCGGCGGTACATATCGGAGATAAACGCTTCGTTTATGCGCAGAATTATTGCGTAAACCTCCGGCACAAGTTCCTCCACGATATCGCTCGACCACTTTTCGAGAGCTTCTGCCATAATCGTGTGGTTTGTGTAGTTGAACGTATTTTTCGCGATTTCAAGCGCTTCTTCAAACTCACAGCCGCGCCCGATGAGATTGCGGATAAGCTCGGGGATTGCGATAACGGGGTGCGTGTCGTTGAGCTGGATTGCGTTATACTCGGCGAAATTCGCGAGAGGTCTGCCCGCCGCGAGGTGCTTTCTTATCAAATCCTCGACAGAAGCCGCGCTGAAGAAATACTCCTGCTTCAGTCTGAGGAGCTTTCCGGGACGCGCGTCGTCGTTCGGGTAAAGCGTTTTGGAGATATTTTCGGCTTCGATTTCACCGCGCGCCGCTCCGAAATAATCCTGCTTGTTGAACGCGTCAAAATCAAATGCGTTTATCGGCTCGCACTGCCACAATCTCAATGTGCAGGCGTAGTCGTTGCGGTAACCGAAAATCGGCATATCGTAGGGAACAGCCTTTACGTCGCCGCTTGCAAAATGCACGATAACAGCCTCGTCCTCAACGCGCCTGCTCCAAGGGTCACCCTGCGCGGTCCAGTCGTCGGCGTATTCGCGCTGGAAGCCGTCCTCGATTGTCTGCTTGAACAGACCGTATTTATAGCGTATTCCATAGCCTGTGAGCGGGAGCTTCAGAGTTGCCGCGCTGTCGAGGAAGCAGGCTGCAAGACGTCCCAGACCGCCGTTTCCGAGAGCCGCGTCCTCTATTTCCTCAAGCTCCGAGAGCGAGCCGCCCGCCTCTTTGAGCAGCTCTTCCGCATAGTCGGCAAGTCCAAGACATAAGATGTTGTTATACACGGCGCGTCCTACGAGGAACTCCATCGACAGGTAGCCTGCTCTTCTGCCGTCGGGAGCGGAGCAGTTCATCATCGGCACAGCCTGCCGCATAATCGCCTTTCCGAGCGCGTTGTGAAGCTGCGCGGGAGTGCAGCGTTTCCCATCGGTGCGGCAGTCGCGCAGAATGTCCTCAAAATCGTTTTTCAGCAAAGTTTTATCAATCATATTTCTTCTCCTATCTTTTATTCGCAAGAGTCTGTTTCGATTATACTCCTGTTTATTTTACCATATTGTTCCGATAAAATCAAGCGGGAGCGCCAAAAAAACTTGAAATAAAAGGAAATTTTACGTCAAAGTTTAACAAATTCCGGAATTTTTGGTTAAATTGCACATAAGCGCGTGTTGAATTTCTACATCTGAAAATTGCAAATTAGCTGTTGGCGGTGCTTGAAAAAATTTTACAATTATGTTATAATTGTGTTAAGTAAGCGACTATGGGTATATTGCGCCCTTTTTTGGAAACTGTCTGTATTTTTCATGCGAAATAACGCAATGAGTAATATTTTCGGCGAAAAAAGCGTTTTATATCAAGCCGGTCGCTTAAAAAGGGAGCTTTGGATTTCACTCGACAACGGGAATTTCGCGGTTTTCGGTTTTCGGGAGCATTTGGGGCTGCCAAAGAATATTTTTGCGGAAACGGAGGTTTTCAGGTGAATAAATTCTCTTATGTCGCCACCGACGTCAATGGTAAAACCACGCGCGGTAATGAGATGGCGGAGGATTTCAGGGATCTTCAGCAAAAGCTCAGGGAGAAAAATCTTTACGTTACGAGCTATCGCGACCTCGGTACGGGTACGGTTGACGTAAAGTACAAGTTCAAGACCAAAGAGGTTTCCTTCATCAGCCGTCAGCTCGGCTCGATGACTTCGGCAGGTCTTTCGCTTGTAAGAGCACTCTACATTCTTCAGGAACAGCAGGAAAACAAAAAGGCAAAGGCGGTTCTCCTCGATATCTACGAGGAGGTTCAGAAAGGTAAGTCCTTCTCGGACGTTCTGAAGTCAAAGCCGGGCGTTTTTCCGGATATGTTTGTCAGCCTTGTGGCTGCGGGCGAGGCTTCGGGTACTCTTGACCAGATGCTCAACAGATTGTCCGACCACTACGCAAACGCAAACAAAACCGCCAATAAAGCAAAGAGCGCGATGATTTACCCGATGATTTTGCTCGTTTTGCTGCTTGCGGTTATCATACTCCTGTTCACATCGGTTCTGCCCACGTTCGCGGGAATGATGGACGAAAAGGATATGACTCCCCTTTCAAAGGCTCTTTTGGCATTCTCGGATTCGCTGATTAATCAGTGGTATGTTTACATATTGGTAATTGTAGCGATTGTCGTTACGATATTCATTATGAGAAAGACGCCGGCAACGCGGCTGAAAATGGACGAAATCCTCCTGAAGATACCAAAGGTAGGAAAGCTCGTTGCTACGATGTACACGGGAACCTTCTCAAGAAATATGGCGAACCTCTACGGCGCAGGTTTGCAGATGGTTGAGTGTATCGAAAAGTCCATCGCCGCTGTCAACAATATGTACGTCCGCGAAAAGT
>SFJQ01000100.1 GCA_004555855.1 [Eubacterium] saphenum
CAAGAAATTTACAAAAAAACAGCGCATTTCCATTATTCTGTACATTCTGGTTATTGCGTCGGGACCTGTTGTGCAAATTCTCCACCCCGAAGTGCTGTTTATCCTGTTTACGGTATCTATCGGACTTATGCTGCTTATGTTCGCGATGGAAACGCCCGACTATCAGGCGCTCACCCACACCATGGACGAGCTTAGAAAAACCCGCGATGAAGCGGAAGAAACTATGTCGGTGGCTCAGGCGGCAAGTCAGGCGAAATCCGAGTTCCTGACAAGTATCTCGCACGAGATACGCACGCCGATAAACGCTATCCTCGGATATAACGAAATGATACTGAGGGACACCGAGAAAAACGAGGTCGCGCAGTATTGCGTGAATATCCAAAGCGCCGGAAAATCACTTTTGTCCATGATAAGCGATATGATGGACTACACCGAGATGGAAAGCGGCTGCATAAAGCTTGAGGAGGGAAATTACTCCACAGCGTCGATGATTTCCGATATTATGATATGCGGAAAGTTTTTCGCCGAGAAAAAGGATATCGAAATCCGCATGGACATTGATTCTTCCATTCCCAAAACGCTTCACGGCGACAACGCCCGCATTACAAGAATTTTCAGCAACCTGCTGTCAAACTCCGCAAAATACACCGATTTCGGTCATATCGAAATTGCGCTGAAATGGGAGCCGAAAGGCGAGTTTACAGGGTGGCTTATCGCAAAAATCACC
The DNA here is from genome assembly GCA_004555855.1 of [Eubacterium] saphenum. Taxonomy (GTDB): domain Bacteria; phylum Bacillota; class Clostridia; order Oscillospirales; family Ruminococcaceae; genus CAG-115. The sequence goes on from SFJQ01000100.1 coordinate 728, forward strand.
GACACGGGTATCGGAATGCGCGAGGAGGATATCGAACGGATAACCTCGGCTTTTCATCGCGCCGATAAAAAGCGCAATCAGAACATTCCGGGGCTTGGACTGGGACTTACCATTGTCACAAGACTGCTTGGTATGATGGGAAGCACTCTCTCCATAAAAAGCGAATATGGCAAGGGAACTGCCATCAGCTTCCGTCTGATGCAGGGAATTGTTGACCCGACGCCGCTCGGCAAAGTGGAAAACCTGACCTGCGTTCCCGAGAAAAACACGCTTCGCGCGGGATTTACCGCACCCGAAGCAAGACTGCTCGCGGTTGACGACAACAGTATGAATCTGGAGCTGTACCGCGGCAGCCTGAAGGACACAAAAATTCAGATAGATACCGCGACAAACGGCGTTGAAGCGCTGGAGCTTATCAGCCGATACAAATACGACCTTATTATTCTCGACCACATGATGCCGGTTATGGACGGAATGGAAACGCTTAAAACCATCAAAAAGCAAAATCTCTGTCAGGACGTGCCTATTCTCGTGATAACCGCAAATGCTGTTCAGGGTGAAAAAAGCGTTTATCTTAACGCAGGTTTCGATGATTATCTGTCAAAGCCCGTGTCCAGCCGTCAGCTTCTCGAAGCCGTGAAGAAATACCTTCCCAAGAACCTTATCCGACCGTACATCAGCGACCTTTCCGATGAAGACGATGAGGAACAATCGCAAACGGGAGCAATCCATCGGCTGTCTTCTTTCCTCGATATAAAATCGGCGATGGAGTACTGCTACAACAGCGAGGAGCTTTATCTCAGCATAATCAACACCTACGTTGAGGAAAACCGTCTTGAAGATATCCGCAATTACTGCAAGGAAAAAGACTTTGAAAACTACCGCATTCAGGTTCACGCGCTGAAAAGCGGCTCGCGGACTATCGGCGCAGGCGGGCTTTCCGAACACGCGCTCTCGCTTGAAATGGCGGCGAAAAACGGCAACACCGAGTTTATTCTCGAGAATAACGAGGCGCTTCTTGAAGAATACGGTAGCCTTCTCAAGCGTATAAAAGCGGCTCTTGAAGGCACAGATGAAAAGCCGGAGTGCTGCGGCTTAAACGTGCTTTATATTGATGACGACCTGATGTACCGCAGCCTTACCGCGCGTATGCTCCGCGACGGATTTGGCAGCACAACGATAAAGCAGTCCGCAGAGGAAGCGCTCGATACGCTCAATTCCATATCCTCCAAATCAACGGACGAGCTGCCGCATATTATCCTGCTTGACCTGAACCTCAGCGGAATGGACGGGCTTTCGCTTCTCAAAAAGCTGAAAAGCAACGAGCTGTACAGCCATATTCCCGTGGTAATTTACAGCGCCGATGACGACAGGGATACTCAGCTTAAATGCCTGCGTGCGGGAGCAGAGGATTTTGTTTCCAAACCCGCCGACTGGGAGATACTCACAGAGCGTCTGAAGCGTCTTGCAATCGCAGCCGAACAATCCCGATAAAATCACGCCCTCTGCCAAAAAGCAAAGGGCGTTTTGTCGTAAAACGGCTGTTTTCCTTTCACAAAATCCTCACGAATTTCATATAATACAAAAAATACAGGAGGATTTTTTACGAACGAACATCTTTGTACAAATCAGGAAATAAGAGATTACGGCGGCGAGCCGATTGCTTTAAACATCGAGAAAATCACCGAAAAAACCAAACCTTCCGCACGGCGCTCTGGACGGGAAAACAGCTTCAGGTAACCGTTATGAGCATTCACGCGGGCGGAGAAATAGGTCTTGAAATTCACCCGCACACCGACCAGTTTATCCGCGTAGAAAACGGCTGTGGGCTTGCGGTTATGGGCAAATGCAAGGACACGCTCAATATCCGGTATAAAATAAGCAGCGGATATGCCGTCATTATTCCGGCAGGCACTTGGCACAACATCATCAACACCGGTAACGCGCCGCTGAAAGTCTACTCGATTTACGCGCCCGCTCAGCACCCATTCGGGACGGTTCAGGAAACGAAAAATTCCGCCGAACACTAAAAAGTCAGAGCCCTCGGATTTTGCTCCGAAGGCTCTGCTTTTTTGTGATGAAAAACTGTCAGAAGATTGCGATTACCGCGCCCTTGTAGGTTTCCTCGATGTACTTCTTTACCTTGTCGGTCTTGAGCGCATTGATAAGCGCGGTTGTCTTGGCAGAGGATTCTTCACCCTTCTTTACAGCGATGATATTCGCGTAGGTCTGTGCAGCGGAGCCGGAAGCGTCCTCAACAGCAAGCGCGTCATTTGCGTTAAGTCCTGCTGCAAGAGCGTAGTTTCCGTTGATTACGGCAAGCGAGCCCTTGTCGCTGTTTTTGAACTGCGCGGCAACCGTATCAGCCTTTACCGTCGAAATCTTGTAGCCGTGGTCGTCTACGATATCAAGCGTCGTTACACCGTCAACTGCGTTTGCGCCCTCGGGAAGCGTGATAAGTCCCTCCTGCGCGAGAAGCAGCAGAGCGCGGGTTTCGTTGCTGTCGTCTGCGGGGATAACAATGCTTGCGCCCGCGGCGATATCCTTCACGCTGTCAACGCCGTTTCCGTAAAGTCCGAACGGCTCATAGTGAATAAGCGATGCGGAAACAAGGTCGGTGCCGTTGGACTTGTTGTAGCTGTTGAGATAAGGCGTGTGCTGGAAGTAGTTCGCGTCAAGCTCGCCGTCCGCAAGCGCCTTGTTCGGCAAAACGTAGTCGTCGTAAATCGTTATCTGAAGGTCATAACCCTGCGCTGCGAGGTCGTCCTTAACCTGCTCAAGAATTTCACCGTGAGGAGTGGAGGTTGCGCCAACCTTAATCACGGTTTTTTTGCCGGTATTTGAAGTGCTGCTGCCTGAAGAAGCGTTGTTGCAGCCCGTAAGTGCAAGAACGGAAAGTGTTGCTGCGAGTAACGCAGAAAGAACAGATTTGATTTTCATAATATATTTCTCCTTTAATTTCAATTGTTTTTGTTTTATTCGGTTCGATTAACAGAAGCTGTTTTGCATTCGCCCGAACCTGAAATTCTCTCTCAAGAGCCGCTCGAGTATGTATAACATAATCTCGACCTCCTTGTTATTTTGTACGTTTGTCGGTTTTTCTGGCGATGAGCATTCCGACTTCCTGAATAATCTGCACGATTATAACCGTGAGCAGAACGCATATCCAGATTATCTCATCGTTAAAGCGCTGATAGCCGAAGTTTATCGCAATCATTCCAAGACCGCCGCCGCCGATTGTTCCCGCCATCGCCGAGTAGCCGAGAATGGTTACAAGCGATATAACCGAACCGACAAGCAAAGACGGCTTCGCTTCGGGAATAAGCACCTTGAACACGATTCTTATTGAGGACGTTCCCATCGCCTGAGCAGCCTCGATAACGCCGCTGTCAACCTCTTTTATCGAGCTTTCCACCATTCTCGCGACATAAGGAATTGCCGCAATTATCAGCGTTACGATAGCCGCTTTGTTTCCGAGCGCCGTTCCCACGATGAGCTTTGCTGCGGGAAGAACCGCAATCATCAGTATCACAAACGGGATACTGCGGAAAATGTTGACGATAAATCCGACAATTTTGTTCAGCCACGGTATCGGGCGAATTCCGCCTTTGTCGGTTACGCTGAGCAAAATTCCCAGCGGAAGTCCGAAAAGATACGCAAAAAACGCGGAAATGAAGGTCATATAAATGGTTTCAAGCACGCCGAGCTGCAAAATACCCTTGTCAATAAGCTGCGAGAGCAGTTCCATCTGTCATCTTCCTTTCCTTAAATTTCCGAGTAGCTTATCTCGTTTGTATTCAGATAAGCGCGTATTCTCTCGGCACTTTTTTCGTCGTCGGGAAGCCCGAGCAAAATCTGCCCGTATGCCTTTCCGTCAATGTCTTTGGTGTCGGCGTGGAGGATATTCACGGGTATTCCGCACTCCAGCACGAGATTTGCGATAACGGGCTTGAACGAGTTTTCGCCGTTGAACACAATTCTGATTTTCTTCCCGCCCGTGATTTCGTCAACAGCCTTCGCTTCGGGAAGAACCAGCTTTCTGGCAATCGCCGATTTCGGTGCTGCAAAGACATCGCGGACGTTTCCGATTTCAGCAACCGTGCTTTGGTCGAGAACCGCAACCCTGTCGCAGATTTTGTCGATAACCTTCATCTCGTGCGTTATCACGACAATCGTCACGCCGAGCGTTTTGTTGATTTTTCGCATAAGCTCGAGAATTTGACTTGTGGTATCGGGGTCGAGCGCGCTCGTTGCCTCGTCGCAGAGCAGGTAGCTTGATTTTGCCGCAAGCGCCCGCGCAATCGCAACACGCTGCTTCTGACCGCCCGAGAGCTGCGAAGGATAAGCCTTTGCCTTGTCGGTAAGCCCCACAAGCTCGAGCAGCTCCTCGGCTCTTTTCAAAGCGTCCGCCTTTTTCACACCCGCGATTTCAAGCGGATAGCAGATATTTTTGATAACGTTTCGCTGCGACAGCAGGTTGAACCCCTGAAAAATCATTCCGATATTGCGGCGCGTTTTCAGCAGTTCCTTTTTTGAAAGCTCGCCGAGATTTTGCCCGTCTATGATAACCTGCCCCGAGGAAGGTCGTTCGAGATAATTTATACATCGGATAAGCGTGCTTTTTCCTGCGCCCGAAAGACCGATTATCCCGAAGATTTCGCCGTCGTTTATGGTGATGTTGATATCTTTAAGAGCGGTAACGCCGTTCGGGTAGGTTTTGCTGAGTTCCTTTAATTCAATCACGTTTTTTCCTCCTGCAATAAAAAATGACAAGCACATCGCTGTACCTGTCAGAATCACTCGCTCGGAATATTCATCGGCAGCGCACGGCTTGACTATTCGGTTTATCCCGCATCATAGACATCATTGTCATACC
>SFJQ01000101.1 GCA_004555855.1 [Eubacterium] saphenum
GCCGTTTGCGTCAGGGTTTTCCGCGAGAAAATTCAGAATATCCGTGTAATTCCAGCCTCCGCCCGGCTCGGTTTCCTCGGACGCGAACATATAATTCGCGTAAGGAACGAGAATATTCGCTGTTTCAAGCGTGCTCATAAGGCAAGCGTCAAAACCGATAAACTCGAATTTTTCGGGCATTTTGTCATAAATGGAGTTGAGCGCGTAGTCGATTTCGCGCAGGGAAAGGCTGTCCTTGTCGTACTTTTCGTCAAAGCAAACGCCGCTGATACTTCCCCCGCCGTGGTTCCAGAACACAAGTCCCATATTCTCGGCAGGATAGTTTTCAAGTCCCCAAGCGACAAAATCCGCGAGGGTTTCGGATTTTCCCATACTCGCTTCCGTGAGTTCATCTACAAGCTCAATGTCACCGTTAGTGCTTGCATAGCGCTGGATAGTGCTGTTCGAGATATCGCTGTTCCATTGATTTGTGCCGCCCGTCTGATAAACGATATGTACGTCCTCGCTGTATGAGGCGCTGATTGCCTCAATGATGTCGTTGGTAGCACATCCTCCGTTGCTTTCAAGGTCGGTTCCGCAAAGATAAACGAGAATTGTCCAGCCGTTTCCGCGAGAGGATTTTTCGCTGAAAGGACGGCGGTTTATGTCAAGCGCGCCGTTCTTAACAGAAAGCTGAGTTGCGCCGTTTGTATATGCGGGTTCGTTCCGGTTCGCGTCGGGCTCGCTCACAAAATCCGATGAGGACTGCAAGGGTTTTTCGGGTTGTTTTTCATTGTTTGACGAACAACCCGTCAATACAAGCGCAGCCGAAATTACGGATAAAGCAATTCTTTTAAATTTCATAAAAACCTCTTAAAAAACGAAACTATTCCCGCGGATTAGTGCGGGAATGTTTCAATTATGTACTGATTATTCTTCTTCGATTTCAGGACTGCCTTCTTCGATTTCAGGACTGCTTTCTTCGATTTTGGGATTGCTCGAAATCTCTGATGTACCCTTGACCATTACATAATCAACTGCATTGCCGTCAGCGCCTGCCAGCTTGAACGAGATTGTGTCGTTGTCTGCGTTGTACGTGACGGACATAAAGACTTTGCCCGAAGCGTCAAGGCACTCAAAACCGTTTGCCTTTACCTGAATGTTCCAGGAAAGGGTATCGGTAGCGGTTATCAATGTAAATGTCTTGTCTGTTACGGTAGCGTTCATATTGCAGTAAGCGGGGTTAAGGCCGCCGGCTTCCGCGATCTGCTCGGCAGTCTTTCCGCCTGCAGTATTAAGCGTCCATTCACCCTTGACCTTGCTCATATCAAGACCACAAGCAGTGAGGCAGAATGCAACCGCAACCACCAAAATAACCGATAAAACTTTCTTCATAATAATTCTCCTTTGTGTATTATTTTGTGCTTAACACGTTTAATATTATACTGCAAAAGGAATATTTTGTCATCACCTTTTCGGGTGAGTTGTTGTACATTCATATTAATTTCATCTTCTGAGCAATTATGACTGCTTCGGTCTTGTTTTTTGCGCCGAGTTTTCGGTAAATTTCCTTTATTCGCGAGCGCAGAGTTTCAAAGTTGATGTTCAGGCGCTCGGCGGTTTTCGGCACGGAAAGTCCCTCCGCAAGACACGCCAGAATACGCGCGTCCATCGGCGTGATATCCACGGGAGCAGCCTTGGTTGTTTTGAGGTAAAGAGGATATCGCCGAGCCATTTTCCCGACAGCGTCAAACACCGCGTCAAACCATTTCCGGTTGATTTTTTTATCGGCAAAGCACTGCTCCCTGCACTCCTCAAGCAGCGGGAAAACCGCAGCGCCCTCTCGTGAAATTATCGGAATAAAGCGGTATTCGCAGATTTTTTCGAGCGCTTTCACGAAATAATTCTTCCAATCGCTGCCCATTCGATATTTTATAATTGCAGTGAGTATCGAAAGCTCCATTGCGATGAATTTTCTGTCGCATTTTTCCGCGTAAAAGCGCATTGATTCGATAAGCGAATACGCTTCCACGTATTCGTTTTGTGCGATATAACAGCGGATTTTCGTGAGGTAAAGATACCTGTTCATCGCGATGAAAACTTCATTCTCGTCTGGCGCGGTTTTCAGCCAGCTTTCAACCTCTGCCGAGTTGCCCTCCATAAGTGCAATTCGACAGCGCATAGCTCCGATTGTCGGTAAAATGCGGAAGTTATTGTTGTTTTTTACGGTTTTTTCAAAGGAATCGAGAACGCTTTTTGCTGCGTCGGGATTTCCCAAAACAAGATGCTGACGAATAAGCACAGCGGTTGCCGCAAAGCATAGTTCGAGCTTCCCGCCCGTTTCCGCTTCGATTTTCGCCTTTGAAACCATTGATATAATCTCGTAAGGGTCGCCGCCCTTTTCAAAAAAGCTCTCGGCAAGCGCCGCATTTACAAGTCCCTTGCCGTATTTCCCGAGAAACGAGCAGATGATTTTCCCCGCGGAAGCCGCGATTTCACGGTCGTGCTTGCTCCATTCGCAGAAATCCTTTCCGCCGTTCATCAGCGAGGGCTGATTGCTTGTAACGGAAAACTCCGGCGCAGGAATTGAACGGTCTTTAAGCAGCGTCGCGCAGTTTTTTATCAAGTCAAGAATGTTTGTGCTGCCGCGTCCGGGAAGAGCAATATCAAGATAAGCAAGCTGGCGGGTTGCCTCACGCTGTTCTGAGCCACGCGCTTTGTCACGGTATTCCTTCAGCTTCTGATACCAGTATTCGCTTCTGTCAAAGTCCATAAGCATTGAATGAAGCAGCGACATCGCGGACATCAGATAGACGTTTCCGCTGATATCATCGTCCGACAGCATCAGATAATACTTGCGCATTTCGATATAATTGCCCGATTCGGGGCATTTTCGAGCGTTTCTGAGCAAAAGCTCGCGAATACGTCCGGTTTCGCCGTATTTCACATAAAGGTCGAGAGCCTTGTTGTCCTCGTTGTTTGCTTCGTAATAGCCGCCCGCAAGCAGCGCGAAATTTTTCAGCTCGCTTTGCGGAAACTTCTCGATAGCCTTGCTTTGAAGCGCCTCGCGAAACGGAAAGCGAATTTTGTACAGCTCGTTTTTCTTTTCGATGAAATTTCCCGCGTCCATTGCCCGTTCAATCAGCTTTCGCGCAGCGGAATTTCCCGTAATCATTATCGCAAGCTGCTCGGTGAAATCATCGACAATACTCACCTTCATCAGAAAATCCACAAGCTCGGTGTTCATCATGGAAACGACGTTTTCCTCAAAGAAGCGCTGCATCATATCGATGATTTTCTCGTGGAGCTCCTTGCCAAAATGTTCTCCCGCGGAAAGACATTGCGCGGTGTATTTTATTGCGATGAAATTGCCCTCGCTTGCTCGGAGCAAATACCTCAGTTCTTCCTCCGTGAGCGTAATTCCCTCGGAGCGCATAAATTTGTCAACACCTTCAATTGTCGGGACGAGGTCTTTCTCGGTTATCAGCATCATATTCTGCTTTATGTAGCTGTCGAAAAGCCAGCTTGGCATTTTGCTCCGTCCTGCGATAATAAGCCAGAGCTTTTTTCTTTTGCACAGCTCCGCGATTTCGTTTCGCAGCTCTTCATCTTCAATAACGTCAACATCTTCGATTATGACCGTTCCCGTATATTCCTCGGGAATTACCGAGAGGTCGCAGAAATTATGTTCGCAGGGAATGTAGGTGTAATTCTGATTTTTGAAATACTGATGAATAAGCTCGGTTTTCCCGTAGCCCGTTGCACCGTAAATGTAAACACCCTGTCGGAGCAGCTTTGCCACGTCAAGCTTTTTAAATGCCTGAACAGGCTTTATATATTCGCCCATAAGTCACCTGCTTTACCAACAGTAATCATCGTAACAACAGTCATCATCGTAACACCAGTCATCATCGTAATACCAGTCATCGCCGAAATAGTAGTTTTCCCAATCGTCGTAGTTGTCGTAGTTGATATCATCGTAGCCGTTGTCATCGAGCCAGCTGTCAAATTCGTTCCAGTAGTTGTCCCAGTCCTCGTCGGTCCAGTCGTCGATATAAACGAAATCGTCGTCATCGGGATAAGAGTATTCAGGATAGGAGTAGTCAGGCTCGGAGAAGTCAGGGAATGAGTAATCGGGCTCGGAATAGGACGGAACGGAGTAATCGGGTATCGAATAGTCCGGCTCGGAGTAGGTTGAAATCGGAGTGCTTGACGAGGAGGACGGAGCGGGAGTGCTTGACGAGGAGGGCGTTGAGTTGTAGTCGGAGGGCATTGTCGCCGAGTAATCAAGTCCCGAGAAGTCCGAGCCGTACTGATTTCCGCCAAAGTACGAGTTAAAGCTGTAACGCGTTCCGGCGGCAGCAGGAAGCTGCGCGGAAAGTGAGTCGCGGGTGTGGTCTTTGGAAATCTGCGCGTCCGTTATGTTGAAATAGTCATAGTAATAGGTTGTCGGGGGATTTCCGAGAGGGTCGTCCCACGTCACGTCCATACAGTAATATTCACCGCCGAGCTGAAGCAAATTCCACGCGTGGGCTTCTCCGGCATAGCCGACAATATACGCCGCAGGAATGCCGAGCTTTTGCATACAGTACTGGAAAGCGTGAGCATAGCCCGCGCAGACGGTCTGCCCGTTTACAATCGCGCTGTAAGCACTCTGATTATACTGGCTTCCGGAAACGTATTGAATAGTGTTTGTGAGATAGTCGTGAACCAGCTTTACCTTTTGCGCGTCCTCGGGAAGCGACGAGGCAAGATTAATCAGCGGAGCAATCGCTTTTTCAAAGTTTTGCTGCGACTGTTTGAGATTATTTGCGGTACCGTTGAAATAAACCGTAAGCGACGTGACAATTCCGCTTCCGTTCATATAATAGTAAAGCGAACTGTCAACCCAGAAAAGTTCAGGGTGGTCGTAATAAACGCTGTAAACTATGTTCGCGATATCCGCGGACTTTACGGAAACGCTCATATTTATCGTCTGCACACCGTTATGGAGCGCCGCGTAAATCTGGTCGTATGCCTGCTTGTATGTACTGGAGAGCAGATTGCGGTAGAAATAAAAATCATTTGAGAGCGTGTTTCCGTTTACGTCAACACCGCGTATTTGCCTTACGGGAGTTCTTCGGCGGGTGATTTGCCTGTTGGGGTCGGGGTCTTGCTTTGCGGTTATGGAAATTTCCTGCAAGCCCGTTCCGTATGAAAGCTCCGTTTTTTCCACAAACGAAGAATTTTCGCCGCTTGAACTGTCAACCGTAACCTTCGGATAATCCGAAACATCTGACGAGCAGCCCGCTAGCATAATCGCCGCCGCTGCCGCTGCGAAGAACGATTTTATTTTCATACAATTTTGTCCTCTCTGCATAAAATCTCATTTTATGTTTTTATTATACAACAATTCATCCGAATTGTCATCCCCTTTTCGGGTGCATTTCCCGAAATTTGTAATTTTCAACAAACTCTGCGCCTGATTTTACAGCGGTTTTGAGGTTT
>SFJQ01000102.1 GCA_004555855.1 [Eubacterium] saphenum
CGAATGAACGCTGTCTGTGTAAAAGATATCGTAGGGCTTGTTCATTATATCGATGTATTCAAAAAGCTCCATTTCGTTCACCTCACGCTTACATTTTATCACGCGGGCAAAACTATGAACGCAGAATCTTTTCGCAAGCACCTTGAGAACGACATTATCCCGTTTTGGAACAAGATGGAGGATACCGAAAACGGCGGCTTTTTCGGGTACGCGGATTTGGAAGGAAATCCCGATAAAAACAGCGTTAAGGGTTGTATTCTGAACAGCAGGATTTTGTGGTTTTATTCGGCGGCATACAAATTGCTGAAAAAACCGGAGCTTCTGGATAAAGCGGAGCACGCTTTTCGTTTTCTCGCGGAGCATTTTTACGACAGCAGATACGGCGGGGTTTTCTGGTCGGTGAAGGCTGACGGCACGCCCGAGGATACCACAAAGCACACCTATAATCAGGCATTTGCAGTGTATGCGCTTTCGGTGTTTTATCAGGCGAGCGGCAAAAAAGACGCGCTCAATCTTGCCTATAATCTCTATCAGCTTATGGAGAGCAAATTCCGCGATAATGACGGATATTTTGAGGCATTCAGCCGTGATTTTTCGCCCGCTTCCAACGAAAAATTATCCGAAAACGGCGTTATGTCACAGCGCACAATGAACACGCTTCTCCACGTCCTTGAAGCGTACACAGAGCTTTACAGAGCCGATGGATTTTACGCGGTCGGCGACTCAATCCGCGGTGCTTTGCGGACTTTTAAGTTCAAGGTTTACGATAACGACAAGGAAATCTGCCGCGTATTTTTCGGCAAATCGTACAACTCGCTGATTGATTTGGAGTCCTACGGTCACGATATCGAGGCTTCGTGGCTTATTGACAGAGCGTGCGAGGTGCTGGGCGACAAGGCTTATTATTCGGAAATGCGCCCAATAATCGAGGAGCTTGCCGACGGCGCATTTTTACACGGAATTGACGCGCAAAATCATGCGATGAACAACGAGTGCGAGCGCGGCAAAGTTGATGCTAAAAAGGTTTGGTGGGTTCAGGCAGAGGCGGTCACGGGGTTTTTCAACGCTTACAAAAATCAGCCCGAGCGCACCGAATATCTCAAAATTTCCGAAGATGTCTGGGATTATATCCAAAAATACGTCATCGACAAAAAGACCGGCGAGTGGATTGAGAACATCGCGCCCGACAATACCGTGAAGCCGCATCAGGCGCTGGCTCACGCGTGGAAATGCCCGTACCACAACGGCAGAATGTGCATTGAAATGATTGGAAGGCTCGCCGATTGAAAGGAGAAAATATGCAGAAATCTGTAAATCCAAACGCTTCGGAGAAAGCGCAAAAGCTCTTGAATTATTTCTCGGAAACCGCGGGAAAGGCGATTGTCACGGGGCAGCACACACAGACAAATCCGATGGAAGAAATCGGTTATATCCGCGAAAAAAACGGGCAAAGAGCCGCTGCTGCGCGGTTTTGAAATGCTGGCTTATTCGCCGAATATAAATTACGCAGACGCTTCGGAGGAGTGCCTGACGGAGGTTTATGAAAATCGCGGCACGATGGAAACAGCGCTGAAATGGGCGAAGGAAACCGATGGAATTGTCACGCTGACTTTCCACTGGTTTTCGCCGATTGGCGGTCACGACAAGAGTTTTTACGCGAAAAACACGGATTTTGACGCGGAAAAAATTCTTGTCGAGGGAACGCCCGAGCGCGCCGCTTTTTATCACGATTTGGACGTAATCGCAGGCGAACTGCAAAAATTCCGCGAAGCTGATATCCCGATTTTGTGGCGGCCTTTTCACGAAGCGGACGGCGAGTGGTTCTGGTGGGGCACGAAGGGCGCTGTTGTCGCGATGAAGCTGTATCGGCTGATGTTTGATTATTTCGTAAACGTGAAAATGCTTGACAATCTGCTCTGGGTGTGGAATTGCGCTGCTGCGGAAGCCTATCCCGGCGATGATTTTGTGGACATTGTGTCGGTTGATATTTACCTGCAAAAATACGAGAAAACAGATTATCACGAGCAGTACGAGCAGCTTGTCCAAGCCACTTCGCGCAGCAAAACGGCGGCTTTGGGCGAGGTCGGATATCTTCCCGATATCGGGCTGCTTGAGCAGTCGCACACGCCTTGGGCTTATTATATGACGTGGTCGAAGGAGTTTTGCATCGGCGAGCAATATAACAGGACGGAGTGCCTGAAAGAAATGTACGGCAACTCATACGCGATATCCAAGCCTTTTCAAAAAAGCTGATTTACACGCTTAGCGACCACATTCCGTTGATTTGCTTTGATAGAGTTTCGTAGCTCCAGAGCCGTTCGGAACGCGCTTTGCTGTTCGGGTCGCGCACGGAAAACAAGCCGTTTTCATAGCCGCAAATCAGGATAAAATGCCCGCTTGACGTGAAATCGCCATTGCCCATCGCGCAGATTATCAGCTTGTTCTCGGCGAGCGCGTTTGCCATACTCGCTTCCCACAGCACAAGCTCCTCGGAATGCAGCCCAAGCCTTTCTGCGCCTTTGCTCATAAGCTTCCACGACGAGCCGTTTTTATAGCTCGAAAAGCCGTTTTTATCGCTGAATGTCGCTATGTAGGCGGGCGAAAGCGTTTCGTCTTTGAGAAGAAAAGCGGCTGCCATCGAAAGCGTTGTCGGACCGCAGCCGCTAAGTCCCATAAGGTCGCCCGAATACTCCATATACCCCCAGCGCTCGTCCCATTGCAGAAAAAGCGGCACGCTTCCGTTCTCGGGCAAAGTCACCGTGCAGTCAAATTTCGCGTCCTTTTTCAGCGGATAATTCAGCACAAAATCCCGCGCTTCGGGATTTCGTTCCAGCATTGCCACAAGCTCGTTTGGGTAATCGCTTGGCTTTATGCCGTTTTCCTCCGCAAACAAGCAGATTTCCGAGTTGTCAAAAGCGGCGTAATTCTGCGTTTTCGGTACAAGCAAAGCAACTGCGATAATTGCCGCCAAAAATGAAATAATGATAATTTTTGTTTTCATAATAATCACTCCCTGCACTTAATTATAAGCGCAGGGAGCGAGTTTTGTTTTAAGGAAAAATTACGAAAAAATGAATATTTTCTTAAATCGGAAGAACTATCGTGAAAGTAATATCGTTGCCGCTGCAGGCTGCTGAAATTATGCCGCTGTGCAGCTCGATAATCTGCTTCGTTATAGCAAGCCCAAGTCCCGCGCCACCTGTTTTGCTGCGGCGGGAGCTGTCCAGCCGGCAGAACTTGTCGAAAATCCGCGCGAGCTTTTCCGCGGGAATCTCATCGCCGCGATTTGCGAGAGTTATCACGATATTTCTCCCCGAAAAGTGCGCGGAGAGCTTGACTTCGCTCTCGTCCCAGCCGTAATTCACGGCGTTTCTCAAAAGATTGTCAAGAGCGCGCGCAAGCTTGTCGGCGTCCGCGTTAAGCCTGAGTCCGTTTTCGATATCGCAGGAAATTGTCATTCGTTTTTCTTCAAGCAGCGGGTAAAATTCCTCGACAAGCTGATTGAGCATTATCGACAGGTCAACGTTTGTTTTTTCAAGCGACAGCTCGCTTAAATTCAGCCGCGTTATCTCGAAAAATTCGTTTATGAGCTGCTCGAGCCGATACGCCTTGTCAAGCGTTATCCCGATGTATTTTGCGCGCTGTTCAAGCGGCAAATCGGGCGACTCCTCGAGTATTCCGAGGTAGCCGATAATCGACGTAAGCGGCGTTTTCAAATCGTGCGCGAGGTACACGATAAGGTCGTTTTTCTGCTGCTCGGAAATCTGCCGCGCCTGCTCGTTTATCTGTATTCTGTCGCGGTAATTATTAACCGAGCTTGCAAAAGTTTTCAGCTCCTCGGGACAGTCCTCCGAGAAAACCACGGATTTCACGTCATTTAGCGCGTTTTCGGTGAGCGAAAGCAGTTTCCCGAGATGAGAAACAGTGCGGATTGTGATGATAAGAAAGCCGATAAAATAAGCGATTTGCACGATTTCTTTTCGATAATAGCAAACGAAATTGTACACACTTGCGGCAAAATCGCGAAAGCCGTCATAGTCCGAGGCTGCGCCTTTAAAAAGCTCGTACGCGACATTGAAGAAAAGAAAGCTCAAAAGGAGCGCGGCAGCGATGAAAATTGCCGTGAAAATCGCGAGCTTTCCTATGTATTTATTTAGAATGCGGTTTTTCAATTTTGTAGCCAACCCCCCAGACTGTTGTTATATAATGCGGCGCTCGCGGCTTTTCACCGAGCTTTTCGCGTATCCGCCGAATGTGTACCATCACGGTATTGTTGCTGTCGAGGTAGTCCTCGCCCCAGACTTTCTCAAAAATCATTTCGGACGAAACCACCGTTCCTGCGTTTTCACACAGCAGCCACAGAATGTTAAATTCCGTTGGCGTAAGCGAGATTTCCTTTTCAAACAGGGAGCAGGTGTGGTTGTCCTTGTTTATCAAAAGTCCGTCGTATTCAAAAATGTTTGCGGACGGCTCGGAGTTGTAGTTTTTGTAACGCCTAAGCTGCGCCTTTACCCGCGCGGCAAGCTCCAGCGGGTTAAAAGGCTTCGTCACATAATCGTCCGCGCCGATTGATAAACCGGTTATTTTGTCGATATCCTCAGTGCGTGCCGTGAGCATTATTACAGGAAAATTGAAGCGCTCGCGGATTTTTTTGCACACCTCAAAGCCGTCATAAACCGGCATCATCACGTCAAGAATTGCCATATCAAGCTCCGCGCCGAGCGATTTCACGACATCAAGCGCCGCCGCTCCGTCAAAGCATTTGTACACTTCGTGACCGTCGTTTTTCAGGATAATTTCAACCAGCTCGGCGATTTCTTTTTCGTCATCGGCAACAAGAATTTTCACTCCAACCACCTCTTTCTCATTAATTATAACATATTTTCCCGGATTTTAACAGGGGGGAAATTCTTAATTTTTTCTGATATTTTTTTCACGCTCACTCGAAAAATCCCGCGGAATTTGGTATAATGAGAAAAAATGCGAGGAGGAATTGTTGTGGCGTTTAAATTGAACAGCGTTGTGCCGTGGGGGAGAAATCTCGGCGAGTATCGGAGTATGTTTTGCCTGACCGATGAGGATATGCGAAAGCGTATTGCGGGCTTCGGCGACGGACCTGCGAGCTTTAACTGAGAGGCAACGCGGCTTGGTTTTTCGGTTACTTCGTTTGACCCCGTTTATCGGTTTTCGGCTGAGGAGCTGGAAAACCGCATTGAGGAAGTGAGCGGGATTGTTATGGAGCAGATGCGGGAAAACGCCGAAA
This sequence comes from [Eubacterium] saphenum, assembly GCA_004555855.1. Lineage (GTDB taxonomy): Bacteria > Bacillota > Clostridia > Oscillospirales > Ruminococcaceae > CAG-115. The sequence goes on from SFJQ01000102.1 coordinate 5,264, forward strand.
ATTATATGTGGACGCAAATCAGACGGATTTGGTTTCAGATGTTATCAAGTATTTTGAGAAAAACCATCGTGTTGAAATTCTCGAAACGCAGTATGAATTTCAAAAGGGCGGGAACAAAATGCTGGTTATAAAGCAGATTTAATAATTTCATCGCGCTTTGCTATTGACAACAAT
>SFJQ01000103.1 GCA_004555855.1 [Eubacterium] saphenum
CGGTTCGGGAATCGGCGTAAATTCTCTCGGATACTGCAACGATGAGTGGGTTGAAGCGGTATGCAGTCAGGCGAGAAAAATTCAGCACACATCGAATTATTACTACACAAAGGTTCAGGCGGATTTTGCTAAAGCGCTCTGCGAAACCACGGGCTACACCGATATGTTTTTCGGAAACTCCGGTGCGGAAGCGAATGAATGTGCGATTAAAATTGCGAGAAAGTACAGCTTTGACAAGTACGGAAAAGGTCGTCACAACATAATTACTCTCACAAATTCCTTCCACGGAAGAACAATCTGCACACTTTCCGCGACAGGTCAGGAAGTTTTTCACAACTACTTTTTCCCGTTTGTCGAGGGATTTGTAAACGTTGAAGCGAACAATATCGCGGATTTGCACGAAAAGCTTGATGATACCGTTTGCGCGGTTATGTTTGAGTATATTCAGGGCGAAGGCGGCGTTTGTGCGCTCAACAAGGAATTTGTTGACGAGATTTTCAAGCTTTGCGCCGAGAAGGACATTCTGACAATCGCAGACGAGGTTCAGACGGGCGTTGGAAGAACGGGAAAATTCCTCTGCGGCGAACATTTCGGTCACAAAACCGATTTGACAACGCTTGCAAAAGGTCTTGCGGGCGGCGTTCCGATAGGCGTTTGTCTGTCCGGTGAAAAGTGCGCGAACGTGTTTACTCCCGGCACTCACGGCTCAACCTTTGGCGGAAATCCCCTTGCCTGCGCGGGCGGACTTGCCGTTTTGAACAAGGTTACTTCATCGGGATTTCTGGACGAGGTTGCCAAAAAGGGCGATTACATTCGCAAAAAACTCGCCGGGTGCAGCGAAGTGCAGTCGGTTTCGGGAATCGGCTTGATGATAGGAATTGAGCTGAAAACGAAAAAAGCCGGCGATATCGCAAAGGCTTGCCTTGAAAACGGCTTGCTTGTGCTGACGGCAAAAACCAAGGTCAGACTGCTGCCGCCGCTTACGATAACCTACGAGGAGCTTGACGAAGGACTTGATATTCTTATCAGACTGCTTGAAAGCTGAAGGGAGAAAAAATGAAAAAAATTACGCAGATTATCTCTGTGACGAGTCTGCTTATCGCGGTTATGACGGTTATTCTGAATTTTCAGGTTCTGTTCGGGAAAGGATATTTTATCCGATTTGCGATTTTCTCGACAATCAGAAGCGGTGATATGCTTGGATTTATCGGAAATCTTATCGGTCTTATCGTAACAGCGCTTGCGTTTGCGGCAATGGGCTGGTTCGGCGTTGCTCTCACGATTTTGAACAAGGAAAAGGCTCGCAAGCCTGCGTTTATTTCGGGCGTTTGCGTGACTTTACTGGCGCTGATTTCGCTGTTCTTCAGCTTTGGTCACGGCTTCAACATCGGCGATATTCTGGTTCTGCTCTTCCCCGCTGTTTACACGTTTTTTGTGCTTCAATCAACAAAGGCGTGAGCAATGGAACTGAATTACAGAAAAATTGTTATCGAGGATTATGACGCGCTTTTCACGCTCTGGAAAAGCATCGCGGGAATGGGACTTCGCAGTCTTGACGACTCGCGCGAAGGGATTGCAAAATTCCTCAGAAGAAATCCCGAAACCTCGTTCTGCGCGGTTGACGGTGAAAGACTTGTCGGGTGTATTCTTTGCGGAAACGACGGTCGGCGCGGGTTTATTTATCACGCGTGCGTTCACCCCGATTATCGCAAAATCGGCGTCGGAAAACAGCTCGTTGAGCTTGCTCTCGCGGCGCTGAAAAAAGAAGGCATAAACAAATGCGCGCTGGTTTGCTTTTCGTCAAACGAGCTTGGAAACGACTTCTGGCACTCGCTTGGCTGGGAGCAGCGAACCGATTTGAACTATTTCGATACGTTAATTAATGAAAACAATATCTGAAAGGAAAAATTGCTATGAAACATTTACTGAAGCTGCTTGATTTGAGCACCGAGGAGATTATCGATATTCTTAACCTCGCGGACCAGCTCAAATACGAGCAAAAACACGGTATCCCGCACAACATTCTGAAGGGTATGACGCTCGGAATGATATTCCAGAAAGCGTCCACGCGTACTCGCGTTTCGTTTGAAACGGGTATGTACCAGCTCGGCGGAAACGCGCTCTTCCTGTCATCAAAGGAGCTGCAGATTGGTCGCGGCGAACCCGTTCAGGATACCGCGCGCGTGCTTTCGCGCTACCTCAACGGAATTATGATTCGTACCTTTGAGCAGGCTGAAGTTGAAAATCTCGCGGAATACGGCACAATCCCCGTTATTAACGGTCTTACCGATTTCTGTCACCCGTGTCAGGTTCTCGCTGATTTGCAGACAATCCGTGAGTACAAAAACAAGTTTGAGGGACTGAATTTCTGCTACATCGGCGACGGAAACAATATGGCAAACTCGCTCACCGTAGGCGCTCTCAAGGTTGGTATGAACGTAACTCTTGCCTGCCCCGAGGGTTATTATCCCGACAAGCAGATTCTCGATTTCACCAAGGATTACGCGAATTTCAAGCTTATCAACAATCCCGTTGAAGCCGCCGCAGACGCTGATGTCCTGTACACGGACGTCTGGGCTTCGATGGGTCAGGAAGGCGAAGCCGAGCAGCGCAAAATCGCGTTCAAGGGCTATCAGATTAACGATGAGGTTATGGCATCGGCAAAGTCCGACGCAATCGTTATGCACTGCCTTCCCGCTCACCGTGAGGAAGAAATCACCGCGAAGGTTTTTGAACAGCACGCAAATGAAATTTTCGATGAAGCCGAAAACCGTCTGCATGCGCAAAAAGCCGTTATGGTTCGCCTGATGGCTCCCGAGAAGTAATTTTATAAAATACGGCGCTCTGAGTTTTTGGAGCGCCATTTTTATGCTCTTGTGAAAATTTTGAAAAAATAGCAGAAAATTCGCAAAAATAGTTTAAAAAATAGTTGAAAAATTTTTAAATATATGTTATTATTAATTTATAAAGTTAACTTCCGTGCAACACGGGAGAAATTAAGAAAGGATTTTTGTTATGACTAAAGGAACTGCAAAAGCTGCCGAAAAGAAAACAGCAGCAAAAAAAACTGCCGCTGAAAAGGCTGTAAAAGCACCTGCTGCCGAGAAAACCGCAAAGGTTACCGCTCCCGCTGCAGAAAAGACTGTTAAGGCAGCAAAGCCCGCTGCAAAGAAAGCTGCTGCAAAGCCTGCCGCTAAGAAAACAGCTGCTGCAAAGAAAGCTCCCGCAAAAGCCGCTAAAGCTGCAAAGCCTGCTGTAAAGAAGCCTAAGGTTGTCGGAATCGACGAGATGTGCAAAAAGCTCGAAAAGCTGGTTGACAAGAAGAAGGCTGCCGCTGTCAAGGCAAATGTTGCCGTTGACGTAAAGGTTTGGGGCTGGGCTGACGAAACCGACCGTCATTTCTATATCGAAATCAAGGACGGCGCTCTCACCATTTCGCCTTTTGAGTACAACGCAGCGTCCTTTGAAGCATATATCAGCTACGACAATATTCTTCAGTTCCTGAACGGAAAGCTCACCCTTGCGAACGCAATCGCGTCCGGTGCGCTTAACGCAAACGGAAATATTCCCGCAGCGCTTGCTCTCGGAAAAATCTTCTGATTTTTGAAATCAATACCAAAATGCTCCGATATAACTCGGAGCATTTTTTATGCGGTTTTTCTGATTTTCCCGATAACAAAAAATACCAGAAAAGTCAAAGTGTTCACGCAGACAATGCTCGCGCCGCAGGGAGTTTCCGCAATATAAGAAATCACCATTCCCGCGAGAAATGTCACAATCGAGATAATCCCCGAGCAAATTGTCACGGATTTGAAACTCTTGAAAACACGCATTGAGCAAAGCGCCGGGAAAATAATCAGACTGGAAATCAGCATACTTCCCATCAGCCGCATTCCTATAACAATCGTCATCGCCGTGAGCAGCGCAATCAGCATATTGTAAATATTCGCGGCAGTTCCCGTGGCTTTGGCAAAGCTCTCGTCAAAGGTTATCGCGAAAATTTTTGTGTAGAAGAACACAAACATAAACAGCACGATTACCGCGAGAATTACGCTTATCACAACGTCCTCGGAACTTACCGACATAATGCTGCCGAAAAGATAGCTGTTGAGGTCGATGTTCGTTCCCTTGGACATCGAAACCGCCATAACGCCTATTCCGAGCGCGCCCGTCGATATCATCGCAATCGCTGCATCACCCTTGATTTTGCCGTTTGACGATAACCGCAGCAACAAAAACGCCGCTATCAGCACTACGGGAATTGCCACAGCCATCGGCGCTAGGTTCATCACTGCGGCAATTGCCAGCGCTCCAAATCCAACGTGAGAAAGTCCGTCGCCTATCATCGAGAACCGTTTCAGTACAAGGCTTACTCCCAAAAGCGCCGCGCAAAGCGAAACCAGAACTCCCACAATCAGCGCTCTTACCAGTATCGGTGAGGAAAAAATTTCCGAAAAAATCTCAATCACCCGCTTCACTTCCCCTCATAAAACCGGCAAATCTGCTCATTAAGAACTCTTCCCTGCTGCCGAAAAACCACTCGGCTTCGGTCATACAAAGAATGTGTTTTGAGCAATTTATCGCTGCCGACAGGTCGTGCGTTACCATAATTACCGTTACGCCGCTTTTGTTGATTTTTTCGATTAAATCGTACAATTCCGCAGTCACAATCGGGTCAAGTCCCGCCACGGGTTCGTCCAGCAAAATCAGCTTTTTCGTTGCACAAAGCGCGCGGCTTAACAGCACTCTTTGCTGCTGTCCGCCCGAAAGGTCGCGATAGCTGCGGTTTTTCAAATCGGTTATCCCGAGCAGCTCCATAGTTTCAAGCGCTTTTTGGCGCTCCTTTGCCGAGTAAAACGGACGGATACCGCGCGAATTGAGGCAGCCCGAAAGCACAACCTCATAAACGCTCGCGGGAAAATCCTTTTGCGCCATCGTCTGCTGCGGGAGATATCCAACCTCGTTCTTTTTCAAGCCCTCCCCGAACTCAATCGAGCCTTTTTCGGGCTTTTTCAGCGACAAAAGCGCCTTCACAAGCGTACTTTTTCCCGAGCCGTTTTCGCCGACAATGCAAAGATAATCGCCGTCCGCAACCTCAAAGCTTATATTCTCGATAACCGTCATATTTTCATACGAAAGCGTGAGGTTTTCTATTTTTAAAAGTGCCGTAAAAAACACCTCCGATTATTTTCCGAGCGCAGTTTTCAGCGTCTGATAATTCCGCTCCATCAGCGAAATATAGCTTTCTCCCGCCTCAAAATCGCTTGATGTTATGTTGTGGCAGGAGTGAAACTCCGCTG
>SFJQ01000104.1 GCA_004555855.1 [Eubacterium] saphenum
CGGCTTATCGACTGCACGGGAAAGAAGGATTCCGAAATCTACAAAAAAGCAAATGTTGACCGAAAACTTTTCTCGAAAATCCGCAACAATATGGACTATAAACCGTCAAAAACAACGGCGCTCGCGTTCGCTTTTGCGCTGGAACTGGATATTGACGAAACGCGGGATTTCATCGCTCGCGCGGGCTTTGCGCTGTCACATAGCAGCAAGTTTGATGTAATTGTGGAGTATTTTCTTGTGAGCAAAAACTACGATATTTACGAACTGAACGAGGTGCTTTTCGCGTTTGACCAGCCGCTTCTGGGTGCGTAAAATGTCGCTTGCTATGCGACCATTTTCCCTCCTGTTTGAGTTATAATGAAATCACAAAAACAAAACAGGAGGTTTTCACAATGACTGAACTTGTATTTATTCTCGACCGCAGCGGCTCTATGGCGGGGCTTGAAAAGGACACAATCGGCGGCTTTAACTCGATGCTGGATAAACAGCGAAATGAAGTTGGCGAGGCGGTTGTTTCAACGGTGCTGTTTGACAACGAAAACGAGGTTATCCACGACCGCATTTCCATTGCAGATGTGCCGAAGCTTACTGAAAAGGAATACTATGTGCGCGGCTGTACAGCGTTTTTGGACGCAGTTGGCGGGGCAATCAATCACATCGGAAATGTCCACAAATATGCGCGAAAAGAGGACGTTCCCGAGCGCACGCTTTTCATCATCACAACCGACGGTATGGAGAACGCAAGCCGCCGTTATACCTACGGAAAAGTCCGCAAAATGATTGAGCGGCAGAAGGAAAAATACGGCTGGGAATTTCTGTTTCTCGGCGCGAATATTGACGCGGCGGCTGAGGCGGGAAAGTTCGGAATTGACGAAAGTATGTCCGCGAATTATCACTGCGATTCGGTTGGAACAGCGCTCAATTTTGAGGTTATCGGCGAGGCGATTTCAAGCGTGAGAGCGTGCAGCGCGCCGCTGTCAGCCGATTGGAAAAAGAAAATTGACGCGGATTTCAAGAAAAGAGGCGGCAGAAGATGATTGGTGCAATTTTGGGTGATATCATCGGCAGCCCTTATGAATTTGACCGCGGAAACAAGAGCAAGGATTTTCCTCTTTTCTCAAAGAATTCAAAGTTTACCGATGACACTGTGATGACGATTGCGGTTTGTCGGGCTTTTCTTGACGTGAAACCTGACGCAAGCGATGATGTTATACTGAAATCGGTTGAAGAAAATCTGCGGAAATTTGGCAAAATGTACCCGAACGCAGGGTACGGCGGAATGTTCCGAAAGTGGCTCGAAAATCCCAAAATGAAAGCGTACAACAGCTACGGAAACGGCTCTGCTATGCGGGTTTCTTCGGTTGCCTGGCTTTACGACAACATCGAAAACGTGAGAAACGCGGCAAGGCTTTCCGCTTTGGTTACACACAATCACACGGAGGGAATTAAGGGTGCAGAAGCCGTTGCCAGCGCGATTTTTCTCGCGAGAACAGGTCACAGCAAGGCTGAAATCAAGGAGTATATCGAGCGAGAATTTCGCTATAAATTGAACCGTACCTGCGATGAAATCAGACCGAATTATCGCCACACCGAAACCTGTATGGAAACCGTTCCCGAGGCTATCACGGCGTTTCTGGAGGGCGATAATTTTGAGGACGTTATCCGAACCGCGGTTTCTCTCGGCGGCGACTGCGATACGCTAACGGCGATTGCGGGGAGCATTGCCGAAGGTTTCTACGGCGTTCACGATGAATTGAAAGAGGAGTGCCGCAAGCGTCTGCCCGAGCCGCTGCTTGCGGTTTTGGACGAGTTTATTTACAGCATAGTCCCGAAATAAATTAGCAGGAAACAGTCACGAAATAAGCAGACGTTTCTCAGTCCGAGAGCCGCTGACAGCGAGATATTTGGTCGGTCGGATTGCAGAATTAATGGCGTCCAACAATCCGCCGCCAAAAATCAGTTTTTGGACGTTGACAAATGATTATGCGTAAAATTCGCGGTGAGCGCCAAGCGTCTGAATTATAGTTAATCTAATCAAATTCATCGAAATATACAAAAACCGTCTAAAATGTCGTCTTGCGTTTATTCATTCAGAGTATTGAGAAAGCTCGCCCGAAAAGCTGCGCGCGGTTTGAGGCGAAATGAATGATTTATGGGAAAGTCAAAATACAAAAAGAGCCTCGGTTTGAGGCTCTTCTCATTTTATTGCGCAAGAAAATCACTTGTTTTGGAGATACTCGTCAATCGACTTTGCGGCAACCTTTCCCGCGCCCATAGCCGATATAACGGTAGCTGCGCCGGTAACCGCGTCGCCGCCCGCGTAAACGGCACTGCGCGAGGTCAAAGCGTCCTCGTTTACGATAATACCGCCGTGCGAGTTAACCTCAAGTCCCTTTGTGGTGTTCTTGATAAGCGGGTTCGGGGACGTGCCGATTGAGATGATAACCGTATCCACGTCAAGCACAAACTCGCTTCCCGCAACGGCAACGGGACGGCGACGCCCCTTTTCATCGGGCTCGCCAAGCTCCATTTTAATACACTTCATTCCCGTCACAAAGCCGTTTTTCGGGTCTCGGGGATTTTCGGGATTGTTGTAGCCGAGAATTTCAACGGGATTGTTGAGGAGTCTGAACTCGATTCCCTCTTCTTCTGCGTGCTCAACCTCTTCCTTACGCGCGGGAAGCTCGTCCATCGAACGACGATAGACAATATAAACCTTCTCCGCGCCAAGACGCAGAGCTGTTCTCGCAGCGTCCATAGCAACGTTTCCGCCGCCTACAACCGCAACCTTTCCGCCTTTCATTATCGGGGTATCGGGCGCGTCCTTGTAAGCCTTCATAAGGTTGCTCCTTGTGAGGAACTCGTTTGCGGAATAAACGCCGTTCAAGCTCTCGCCGGGTATTCCCATAAAGTTTGGCAAACCCGCGCCCGAGCCGATAAATACCGCTTCATAGCCCATTTCAAAAAGCTCGTCGATAGTCAAAGTTTTTCCGATAACAACGTTTGTTTCAACATCAACGCCAAGCGATTTCAGAGTATCAACTTCCTTCGCGACAATGGCTTTCGGCAGTCTGAACTCGGGTATTCCGTAAACCAACACGCCACCCGCGGTGTGAAGCGCCTCGTAAATTGTTACCTTGTAGCCTTTTTTGGCAAGGTCGCCCGCGCAGGTAAGTCCCGAAGGTCCCGAGCCTACAACCGCAACCTTGTGCCCATTGGACTGCGGCACTTCAACATTTCCCGCAGTATGAGCATTGTGCCAATCCGCGACAAATCTTTCAAGTCTGCCGATACCGACAGGCTCGCCCTTTATACCGCGAACACACTTGCTCTCGCACTGCGTTTCCTGCGGGCAAACGCGTCCGCAAACAGCAGGAAGACTTGACGTCTTTGAAATAATCTGATAAGCGCCCTCGAAATCGCCCTCTTTGATTTTCGCGATAAATTCGGGGATATGTATATTTACGGGGCATCCGGTCACGCAAGGCATATTTTTGCAGTTAAGGCAGCGCATTGCCTCATCAATTGCTGTTTCTTCGGAATAACCCGTGGCAACCTCGTTAAAGTTGTGCGCTCTGACCTTTGCGTCCTGCGTCGGCATCGGATTTTTTGTCAAACTCATATTCGGCATTTCACTTTACCTCCCCGAAAAGATTGCAGGTTGTTTCGTAAGCGTGACGCTCGAAACCGGAGTACATTCTTCCGCGCGACATTGCCTCGTCAAAATCCACCTCATAGCCGTTGAAATCGGGACCGTCCACACAGGCGAATTTTGTTACCTTTTTGCCGTCCCGATTAAGCGTCAAACGGCAGCCGCCGCACATTCCCGTGCCGTCAATCATAATCGGGTTCATCGAAACCGTTACCGGCACGTCAAACGGCTTTGCCGCTGCCACAACAAACTTCATCATAATAAGCGGACCGATTGTGATTATCATATCAAATTTTTCTCCCGCCTCAAGATACTCCTTGAGAGGAACGGTGACGTTGCCCTGACGCGCGTAAGAACCGTCATCGGTCATTACCGCAAGCCTGTCCGAGCAAGCCCTGAACTCGTCCTCAAGAATAAGCAAATCCTTGTTTCTGAAGCCGATTATGCTTGTAACCTCCGCGCCAAGTCTGTGAAATTCCTGTGCCACGGGCATCGCAATCGCGCAGCCAACGCCGCCGCCGACAATGCAAACCTTCTTGATGCCCTCGGTATGTGTGGCAACGCCGAGCGGTCCTACGAAATCCGCGATAAAATCGCCCTCGTTCTTGTGGTTGAGCTTTTCGGTTGTTGCACCGACAATCTGAAAGATAATCTTTACGGTACCCGCTTCTGCGTTTGTTCCCGCAACAGTAAGCGGAATACGCTCTCCGTCATCGTCAACGCGCAGAATTATAAACTGTCCCGGCTTTGCCTTTTGAGCGACAAGCGGGGATAAAATTTCCATCTGTGTTACCGTGGGATTAAGCACTTTTTTGCTTGTAATTTTGTACATTTTTTTCTCCCGTTCATTGTGAAAAGCCAAAGACTCCGCCGAAAATCTCGGCGAAGTCCGACTTATACATTGTGATAGATTAGAAATCAACCTCGGTGTCGTAGTAGCAGCACTTGAGGAGCTTTTCCATCTCTTCCTGGCTGGGCTGACGAGGATTTGAGCCTGTGCAGGCGTCGCCGATAGCGTTCTTTGCAATCTCGGGCAGTCTTTCAAGGAAAACATTCTCGGGAACAAAGCCCTGCTCGCAGGGGTAGCTGTCTGCGCCGTAATTCTTGATGCAGTGCGGGATTCTGAGGTCGTCGTTCATCTTGCGCAGATAAGCGATAAGCGCCTTTACCTTGTCGTCATCGGACGCGTTCTTGTCCGCAATTCCCATATAGTCAACAATCACGCCGTAACGCTTCTTTGCGGTTTCGTCTTTAGCGTTGAACGCGATAACCTTGGGCAGATACATTGCGTTTGCAGCGCCGTGGATAATGTGCGCGCCGTAATCCGCAAAAGCCGCGCCTGTCTTGTGAGCCATTGAGTGAACGATACCGAGCAGAGCGTTGGAGAACGCCATTCCTGCGAGGCACTGCGCGTTGTGCATACGGTCTCTTGCAGCCATATCGCCGTTGTAGGAAGCTACAAGGTCGTTTTCAATCATCTCGATTGCGTGAATAGCAAGCGGGTCGGTGTAGTCGCAATTTGCCGTGGAAACATAAGCCTCAACAGCGTGAGTCATCGCGTCCATACCCGTGTGAGCAACGAGCTTCTGCGGCATTGTTTCGGCAAGCTCGGGGTCA
>SFJQ01000105.1 GCA_004555855.1 [Eubacterium] saphenum
ATATGTTACAATATAGTTGAAAAAAGGCGGTGAGCGAGTGAATATTTTTGATATGACGATGGAAAATCTTGGTTGTTTTTTGAAGGAAAACGGAGAAAACCCTGCAAAATCGAGAATAATATATGATGGGATATACAAGCAGGGTGTGCGCGATTTTTCGGGATTTGGGTTCAGCGAACGAGTTGTGGAAAAGCTCTCGGCGTTTGATTTTGCTGAGCCGAAGGTTGTTCGGAAACTGGAGAACGAGAGTGCTGCAAAACTGCTTTTGGAGCTGACTGATGGGAATTTGTGTGAAACCGTGCTGATGCGGCAAAGGTTCGGGGCTTGTGTGTGTGTTTCAACTCAGGTTGGGTGCAATATGGGCTGCAAATTCTGCCGAAGCGGGCAGATAAAGAAGCGCAGAAATCTCACCGCCGGTGAAATTGTCGGGCAAGTTCTTGCAATAGAACGTGAATTTTCCTGCAAAATATACGGCGTTTCCGTTATGGGAATAGGCGAGCCGTTCGATAATTTCGATGCAGTGCGTGATTTTTGCGAAATCGTGACCGAGGACAAGGGGCTTGCTGTCGGGAAGAGGCACGTCACGGTTTCGACATGCGGGATTGTTCCGGAGATTTACCGTTTTGCGGACAGCGTGCGCCCGACAAGCCTTGCAATCAGCCTTCACGCGCCGAATGACGCGCTTAGAAACGAGCTTATGCCGATAAACAAAAAGTACCCGATAAGCGAGGTCCTGAGCGCCGCTGAGTACTACACGGAAAAGACGCGAAAGCGCGTGACGCTCGAGTATATTATGCTCGGAGGTGTGAACGATGAAAAATCTCACGCCGAGGAGCTTGCCCGTGTTATCGGCGGGCGCGATTTTTACGTCAACCTTATCCCGTACAATTCCACGGACTGCGGTTTTACGCAAAGTTCCCCCGAAAAAATCTCGGAGTTTTGCGCGACTCTCAAAGAAAACGGCGTTGTGGCGACAAAACGCAAGGAGTTCGGCGCGGATTTGAACGCGGCTTGCGGGCAGCTTCTCTCCGATTACACATAAAACAAGCGCGGATTTTCACCCGCGCTTTTGCTTATTTAACACGTCTGATTTTTACTTTTGCGGGGATTTCGAGCAGAGCAGCCGCTTCGTCATCGACTTTCGCCTGCTCGTAAGCCTGTTCGTAGAAGTAAAGCTGCGAGTTCAGCGGCTCTTTGCCTTCATTCGGAACGCGAACATACAGCCCGTCTGATTTCAGCTCACGCGCTTTCACGTTATCGCGCATACAGATATCGAAAATATCGCAAACCCTGTCTGCAAGCGGCTTCGCGAGTATCGGTGCGGCAACTTCCACGCGGCGCTCGGTGTTTCTCGTCATAAAATCCGCGCTCGAGATGTACACTCTGCGGCGGTTTTCCTTGCCGAAAATATAAATTCTGCTGTGTTCGAGGAAACGCCCGACAATGGACACCACGCGGATATTCTCGGTCTGACCGGGAATGCCCGGAATAAGGCAGCAAATCCCGCGAATAACCAGCTCAACCTTAACGCCCGCACGCGAAGCCTCCGCTAGTTTTTCAATCAAATCACGGTCGGTGAGCGAGTTGATTTTTATTCCGATGTAGCCGTCCTTGCCGTAGGTGATTTCGTTGTCGATGTACTCGACAATCTTGCTCTTCAAGCCTTTCGGGGCAACGAGCAGCCGGTTTGTGCTTTCAACGGTTGCTTCCTCGCAAAGCGCGTTGAACACAACCGAAGCGTCCGCGCCTATCGCTTTGTCGGCGGTAAGCAGCGTGAGGTCGGTGTACAGCTTCGAGGTGCGCTCGTTGTAGTTGCCCGTGCCGACCTGTGTGATGTAGGTGACGTCGTTTCCGTCGCGGAGCGTTATCAGAAGCAGCTTTGAGTGAACCTTCAGCTCCTCGAGCCCGTAGATAACCTGCACGCCCGCGTCCTCGAGCTGTTTTGACCAGCCGATGTTGTTTTCCTCGTCAAACCGCGCTCTCAGCTCAACCAGCGCCAGCACGTCCTTGCCGTTTTCGGCAGCCTTGTTGAGCGCATTTATGATTTTACTGTCGCGCGCCACTCGGTAAAGGGTGATTTTAATTGACGAAACATCGGGATTTTCCGCTGCCTCATCCAGCAGTCTGATGAACTGATTTATGTTTTCGTAGGGATAATTCAGCAGAATATCCTTATTTTTGATTTGCTCAATCAGAGAAACATTTCTGAGAATTGCAGGGGACTGCTGCGGGGTAAGCGGCGCGAAAAACAGCTCTTTTTGTTTCTCAAGCAGCTTTTCAAGCGTGGAAATAAACCCGAGCGACAGCGGAGTGCTCTGTTTAAACACGAAATTCTCGCTCACATCAAGCACCTTTGAGAGAATAGAAACGGTTTCGCCGTCGGGATTTCCCTGAAATTCAATTCTGACGGGCTGGAGCTTTTTGCGCTTTTTGACCAGCTTTGCCATAATGTCTCGGAAATCCATATCGTGGTCGAAAAGTCCCTCGTCTATGGGGATATCGGCGTTGCGCGTTACACGGAAAATGCAGCGCGAGTGGATATCGAAATTCGAGAAAACACTCTTTGCGTAACGTCTGATAATCTCCTCGATGAGCAAGAATTTCCTGCTTTTCGGCAAAAAGACAACCTTCGGGAGATTTTCGGGAACGGGCAGGATACCGAACGTGAATTTCCCGCCGGTTTCGGTTTTTTTACGCAGCTTGCAGCCGATGTACACCTCGCCGTTTTTGAGGAACGGCACGGGGTGCTTTTTATCGACAATTCCCGTGAACAAAAGCGGACGGATTTCGCGCGAAAAATACGCTTTCAGATAAGCGTCCTCTTGGGGAGAGAGCTTGTCCTCGGTTATATGCTCAACGCCGTATTTGGAAATCCCTTCCATTATCAGCGAATACGCTTCGTCCTTTTTCGGAATAAGCCCGCGCACCGACTTTGCGATAGCGGAAAGCTGTTCCTTGGCGTTCATATTTGTTTTGTTTTCACGGTCCTTGGGGTCGTAGAGCAGCTTGTCGTACCACGAGCCTACTCTTATCATAAAGAACTCGTCGAGATTTGAGCAGAAAATGCTCACGAAACGCAGCCGTTCAAACAGGGGAGTGGTTTCGTCAAAAGCCTCTTCAAGCACTCGCGCGTTGAATTTAAGCCACGAAAGCTCTCTGTTGTCGTAAAACGATTCATCCATAATTTTCTCCTTAAATCACGCGTTCTTTTCCTTATCAGCAACCCTGATGAACTCGTTGAACAGCGGGTGCGGACGGTTCGGGCGCGATTTGAACTCGGGGTGGAACTGTACGGCAACGAAGAACGGGTGAACGTCCGTTGAAAGCTCGACAATTTCGACAAGTTTTCCGTCGGGAGAAAGTCCCGCGAACTTCAAGCCTTTTTCCGCCATAATCTCGCGATAGGAGTTGTTGAACTCGTAGCGGTGGCGGTGGCGCTCATAAACAAGCTCCTCGCCGTAAACCCTGCGGGAAATCGAGGTTTCGTCCAGCTTGCACGGATACAGACCGAGGCGCATTGTGCCGCCCATATCCACGCCCTTCTGGTCGGGCATAATGTCGATAACGTTGTGCTCAACAGTGCAGAAATCTCCGGAATTTTCGCCGCCGTTTCCGCAGGCAAACTCGCCGGAATCCGCACCGTTCAGCCCGCACGCATATCTTGCAAACTCGATAACAGCCATGTGCATACCGAGGCAAAGCCCGAGATACGGGATTTTGTGAGTTCTTGCATAGTGAACAGCCAGAATTTTGCCCTCCGTTCCGCGCTTTCCGAAACCGCCCGGAACGCAGATTCCGTCAACGCCGCTGAGCATTTCATCAACGTTTTCTTCGGTGATTTCCTCGGAATTTATCAGCTTGATGTCAACCTTGCAGCCGTTTGCCGCGCTCGCGTGACGAATTGACTCCATAACCGAGATATACGCGTCCGGCAAAGCGACATACTTGCCGACAAGACCGATTGTAAGCGGCTTTACGGCGCTTTCCTGACGTTTTACCATTTCTTCCCATTCGGTGAGTTCGGGCTTTCTGTCCTCAAGACCGAGCAGCCGGCAAGCCGAGTGTGCAAGTCCTTCTTTTTCGAGCATAAGCGGAACGGCGTACAGTGAAGAAGCTGTCAAATTCTGGATAACGTCCTCTTTTCTGACGTTGCAGAAATTCGCTATTTTCTCGCGCATTTCAACGGGAACTTCCATTTCGCTTCTCAGAACGAGGATATTCGGCTGAATACCGAGCGAAAGCAGCTCCTTGACGGAGTGCTGAGTGGGCTTGGTTTTAAGCTCGTTCGAGCCGCTGATGTAGGGGAGCAGGGTGACGTGAATGTACAAAACGTTCTCGCGACCTTTCTCGTAGCTCACCTGACGGATTGTTTCGAGAAACGGCGTGCTTTCGATATCGCCGACAGTACCGCCGATTTCTGTGATAACCACGTCAACCGGCTCTGCGCCGCTGTTTGCTGCACGATAAACACGGCTTTTTATCTCGTTTGTAACGTGCGGGATAACCTGAACGGTGCCGCCGAGATAGTCGCCGCGGCGCTCCTTGTTGAGGATAGTCCAGTAGATTTTACCCGTGGTAACGTTTGAGTTCACCGACAAATTCTCATCGATAAAGCGCTCGTAGTGACCGAGGTCGAGGTCGGTTTCCGCGCCGTCATCGGTGACGAAAACCTCGCCGTGCTGATAGGGGGACATAGTTCCGGGGTCAACATTGAGATAAGGGTCAAATTTCTGGATAGTGACGCGATATCCGCGCGCCTTGAGCAAACGACCCAGCGATGCCGCCGTGATGCCCTTTCCAAGTCCCGAAACAACGCCGCCTGTGACGAATATGTATTTTGTAGCCATTTCCACTTCTCCTTTTCAACATACTTGACAATATTATAACACAAAAAGACGATTTTTTCAACCACATTAGCAAAATTTTTTCAGAAATATAAAAATATTTGTGTTATATATTAAAATAGTATAATTGGAAGAGATTTGGGAATTTTTCAATCCGGCTGAGACTTCTGCATTTTGTTATAGCGGAATGCGAGAATAAACGAGATTATTCCGAGCAAAAGCGCCATTACGAGCATAATCGACATCATAAATCTGTTTGTCAGCGCGCCGTCTTTCGTCACGACCAATTCTTTTTCATCGGTAAGCAAAGCCAAGCCGTTCATCACCGAGATAAAGACGAGCACAAAGCCGTTTCGCTTGACGTGAACAGTGCCCTCAATACCGAAAAGAGAGCCGTTAACGGCCAAAATCCATAATCAAAGTGTTCGCAGCGCACATTATCGCAAACAATATAACCGTCTGGAGCGTGATTTTCTGGCGTGTTATTTTCTGCCGCTCGTCAAGAATTTCCTTTTGCGAAAGCGGTTCGTTGTTTACCATTTTCGAGCAAAAGCTGTCAAAAGATTTCAAACTCATTTTATTTCCTCCCAAAAAAGTTCGTCAAGCGTTTTGCCGAGCGCACGGCAAATGGCTATGCAAAGGTTGATTGTGGGGTTGTAGTCGCCGTTTTCGACAGCGGAGATTGTCTGCCGTGTGACGCCGACTTTCCGCGCAAGCTCGTCCTGAGACAAATCAAGCGAAGCGCGCGCGGCTTTCATTTTAAGATTTTTCGACATATCCTCACCTCGACTGAATTGTAACATATTTTTGATGCAATGTCAAGTAAGCTTTACAAAAAGTCAATTTTTTTTATATGAAGCGGGGAATATCGGGAAAAATAAAATTTTTTATAAAAAATACTTGACAAATGAAAGAAAAGATAGTATAATATATATGCTCCTCAGAAAGAGGAACGGTTCAAGAACAAAATTGTGAAAAAATTTAAAGTTTTTCATAAAAAGCTCTTGAC
>SFJQ01000014.1 GCA_004555855.1 [Eubacterium] saphenum
TTCTTTGTTGCTTTTTCTTCTATTACACTTAATCCGTATTCCTTACAAAGCTCATCTGATATATGCCTCATTTTTGCATAATTAGTATGATTATCATAATATTTTAAGCCATCTTCAAAAGAAACAGAATTAAGCACTAAGGTAAAGAGTCTATTTGTTGATGATTAACTCATTAGTGGGTACTCGGGCGAATAGCGTGAAATAATACCCCCGAAAACCTGTCTGCACAGATTTTCGGGGGCAATTTTTATGCCGGCTACAAATTGGCTACAACCTATAAGCCACTTGCAACTACTTCATATTTTCAGATTTCGGTATCAAAACGGTATCGGAGAGTTGTTTGAAGCCCGCTAAACCGCATTGTTGTGCGGAAATTTCGAGGGAGGCGATTATTCCCACTCAATAGTCGCCGGCGGCTTACTGGTAATATCATACACGATTCGATTGATATTCTTGACTTCGTTTACAATTCTCACGGAAACCTTTTCGAGGACATCATAAGGGATTCTCGAGAAATCCGCGGTCATAAAGTCGCTGGTGGAAACGCCGCGGAGCGCGAGGGTGTAATCGTAGGTTCTGCCGTCGCCCATAACGCCGACAGAACGCATATTTGTCAGCACTGCGAAGTACTGATTTATGCTGCGGTCAAGACCGGCATTTGCGATTTCTTCGCGGAAAATCGCATCCGCGTCCTGCAAAATCGCAACCTTTTCGGGAGTGATGTCGCCGATAATTCTGATAGCAAGTCCGGGACCCGGGAACGGCTGACGCCAAACCAGCTTTTCGTCAAGACCGAGCGTTGTGCCGAGCGCGCGCACTTCGTCCTTGAAAAGCAGGCGCAGCGGCTCGATTATCTCCTTGAAGTCAACGTAATCGGGCAGCCCGCCGACATTGTGATGACTCTTTATAACAGCTGCGTCACCGGTACCGCTTTCGATGACATCGGGATAAATCGTGCCCTGAACGAGATAGTCAACCTTGCCGATTTTCTTCGCTTCTTCCTCAAAAACACGGATAAACTCTTCACCGATAATCTTGCGCTTTTTCTCCGGCTCGGAAATACCCGCGAGTTTTGCCAAAAAGCGTTCTCCTGCGTTTACGCGGACAAAATTCACACCGCTGTCCTTGAACGCAGCCTCAACCTCGTCGCCCTCGTTTTTACGCATAAGTCCGTGGTCAACAAAGATACAAGTGAGCTGATTTCCGATAGCCTTTGCCATAAGCTTGCAGGCAACCGAGCTGTCCACACCGCCGGAAAGCGCCAGCAAAGCCTTTCCGCTGCCGACCTTTTCGCGGATATCACGGATTGCGGTTTCGGCGTAGTTTTCCATTGTCCAGTCGCCCTTGCACCCGCAGATTTTGTACAGGAAATTGCCCAGCATATCGAAGCCCTGAACCGTGTGGTTAACCTCGGGGTGGAACTGCACGCCGTAGAGCTTGCGATTCTCGTCAGCCATTGCGCCGAACGGACATTTCACGCTGTGACCGATAGACTTGAACCCATCGGGAACGCGCGATATGTAGTCGTTGTGACTCATCCAGACGATAGATTTTTCATCAAGTCCGTTGAAAAGCGGCGAAGATGTGTCCATCTCGCACTCGGTTCTGCCGTATTCGGACAGCGAAGCGTCGCTTGCAGGCTCGATTGTGCCGCCGAGAGCATAAACCATAAACTGCGCGCCATAGCAAATTCCCAGCACAGGCACGCCAAGCTCGAGAATTTCCCTGCTCATTCTCGGGGAATCGTCAAGATAAACGCTGTTCGGTCCGCCGGTGAAGATAATACCGGACGGGTTCATCGCCTTGATTTCCTCGATAGGGGTTTTGTAGGATTTCACCTCGCAGTAAATCTTATGCTCGCGCACTCTGCGGGCGATAAGCTGATTATACTGCCCTCCGAAGTCCAACACCAACACAATTTCGTTTTTCATAAAAATCTCCGTTTCTTTATTTTATTCACGCGAAAGTCAACCTCTCACGTCAAGCATAGACAAAGTAATTCCCGCTGTCCCGAACCGTCTGAAGAAGTCGTTCAAACGCTCCTTCGTTTCGGGATTTTCGGCAATCCTGTCCGCGTAGGACAGCATCTGATACAGCATAAAAAACATCACCCTCACACCGACGTCCTCGCCGTAAGCGAAGTACTCATCAAAATTCCCTGCGGCATTTTTCAGCTCGGCGATTTTCGGAATAAGTGTTTTCGGCACTTTTGGCTCATCGGCGACAATTTCAGAAAAGGCTTTTGCGGAATCGAGCAGCTTTTCGCGAAGCTCGTTTTCGATAACGTCCATCGACAGCTTTCCGCTCTCGCAAAGCTCCCGCAGACTTCGGCTTGCCTTTATGTAGATATCGCCCCAGACGGGTTCTTTGGACAGCCCGCCGCTTTTCTCGGGGGCTTTTTCCTCGGGCAGCTTCTCGACAAAATCTCTTATTAAAAGCGCCGTCGTATCGGGCTTTACGACAATCTCGGGCGGTTCCCGAAAAACAGGCTCGTCGTTGATTTCGCTGAGCGCTTTCGACAAAAAATCCAGCGTTTCCTCGCGTGACATCTGTTCGATAAGCTCGCGGTCGGCGGCTTCGGAATCGAGCGAATTTTCGGGAATTTCGGGCGTTTTTTCATCATCGTGCAAACCGCTCAGCCACTCGATTTTCTCCTCCGCGACAGGCTTTTCCTCCGTCTTAACCGCGCCGTGAAGCCATTCTATCTCACCGACGGGAAACGCGTCTGAATCGGGCTGCTCCGCGATAACGTGAATTTCGTTTTCGTGCGAGAGAACAGGTTCTTCCGACTTTTCGCCATCTTTTTTCGCAGCTTCAGCGACCGTTTTTTCGGCTTTTTCTGCGGTTTTCTCGCCGGCTTTTTCGTCAGCCTTTCCCGCGATTTCGGGCGCTTTTTCGGCAATTTCCCCCGCACCCTTTTCGGAAATTTCGCCGGAATCTGCCGCCGGTTTTGAAGCGGTTTTTGCAGCCTTTTCGGCGGGAATAACCCTAACCGTTACAACCGCTTCTTCGCCCGTTTCGGCTGCTTTTTCCGCGCGTTTTTCGGCAGCGGCTTCCGTTTTTTCTTCGGCGGGAGCGTCCTCAATCCCCTCGCGAAGCCCATCGATAAGCTGCTTGAGCTTGTGTTTATCGATGGAATAGTCGGAAATACGCAGGCGCGAATGCTCACCGGAAATTTCAAGCTCATCGGCGAAAGCGTCCTCCATACTGCTGATAATCTGCACGGAACGGATTTTACAGTAAGCGACATTTTTGACGGTACCGTCGAAATTAACCATCATCTTCCGCTTGGAAAAGGCAATTCCCCGCGAACCGTCGCCCTCGGCTGACGTATCGATAAACCCGACTTCCGCGTCTGCAAAAAGGCACTCGGAAAGCCCGCTTTGGCGGCAGCATTCGCGGCAGAGCGCATCAAAAATATCTCGCGTCAAGCGGACTCACCTCCCAAATCAATTCTTGCCTTTTTCCGACAGCAAGCTGTGCTTTATATTCCACAATTTTTCGGATAAATCGACATAATATCTGTGCGGGTTTTCAAACCGCAAAACCGAATCCCACATTGTCGCGAGCTGCTCCGCGCAGTAGCTTCTGATACTCGCGATATCGGGCGAATTGTACACGCGCTTGCCCTTTATAAACACGGGAACCTGCAGCTCCTTCGCGGTGAAATCCGTCATAGTTTTGCGCTTCCACGTGTAATCGGGGTCGAACAGCTCAAGCGGCTTGCTCTCGTCGATTTTCTCGTCAAACACGCAAATCAAATCCGCTTCGGCTTTTCCGGTTTTGTTGTCGAAAATGCGGTAGAGTTTTTTGTAATGCGGGTTTGTGATTTTGGCAACATTCTCGCTTATCTTGATTTTCGGCTTGATTTCGCCGTTTTCCTCGACAGCGCAGAGCTTGTACACCCCGCCAAAAACCGGCTCCGAAGAAGCCGTGATGAGCCGCTCACCCACTCCGAAAAGGTCGATTTTTGCGCCTTGATTCAGCAAATCCGCGATGATATGCTCGTCAAGCGAATTTGACGCGACAATCTTGCAGTCGGGATAGCCCGCCTCGTCCAGCATTTTCCGCGCTTCAACCGAGAGATACGCGATATCTCCCGAGTCCAGACGAATACCGACAGGGCGCTTTCCAAGCGGCTTCAGAACGTTGTCAAAAGCCTTGATTGCGTTCGGGACGCCCGATTTCAGGACGTTGTAGGTATCGACAAGCAAGGTTGTGCTGTCGGGATAAGTCCGGCAATATTCCTCAAAAGCCTCCAGCTCCGTGTCAAACATCTGCACCCAAGAGTGCGCCATCGTGCCTGTTGCGGGAACGCCGAAAAGCTTGTCCGAAAGCACGCATGCCGTTCCCCCACAGCCGCCGATATAAGCCGCCCTCGCGCCGAGAACAGCTCCCGAAGCACCCTGCGCCCTTCTCGAACCGAACTCCGAGATAGCTCGTCCTTTTGCCGCGCGGACAATCCTGTTTGCCTTCGTGGCAATCAGCGACTGGTGATTCACGAGAAGCAGCAGCATTGTTTCAATCAGCTGCGCCTGAATAGCGGGCGCGCGCACCGTGATAAGCGGCTCGTAAGGAAAAACGGGCGTTCCCTCGGGTATCGCGAAGATATCGCCCTCGAATTTGAAATTCCTCAGATACTCGAGAAATTCCTCGTCAAAAATCCTTTTTTTTCGCAGAAACTCAATATCATCTTCATCAAATCGAAGATTTTCGATATACCCGATAACCTGCTCCAGTCCCGCGCAGACCGCGAAACCGCCGTTATCCGGCACTCTGCGGAAAAACACGTCAAAATACGCGATGGTGTCCTTGTGCTTGGATTTGAAGTAACCGTTGCCCATCGTGAGCTGATAAAAATCGCACAGCATTGTGCAGTTCTGTTCGGTAATCATCGCTTATCCTCTCAAATCACATCAATCTGCACTCCGCGCATAACGCAAAGCGCGTTTTCGTGAGCCTGCCTGTTCCCCGAACCGCAGGCGCTGCTGTCCACAACAATTTTCGCCTCGGGGAGCGCGGCTTTTGCGATAATCGCGTTTGAAACAACGCAGATATCCGTCACCAGCCCGCAAAGCTCAACCTCGTCAAACGCGAATTTTTTCAGAATAACCGCCAAATCCATCGAGCCGAACGCGCGCTTTTTTATCACCAAATCGTGGCGTGTATCAACGCAGTCCGCGACTTTACCGTAGAGCCTGTGTCCGTCCGAACCGTCTATGCAGTGCGGCACGGGGAGCTTTTTCCCCTCGGCAGTTTCAAGGTAGTTCTCATTATGCGTGTCAAGCGTAAAGATGATTTTTCCGCCCTCAGCGCGGGTTTCTTCGATTTTCCGGACAATGATAGGTTCAAGCAGCTCCGCGCCCTCAAAGCCGAGAGCGCCGTTTACAAAATCAACCTGATAATCAACAACGACTAATGCTTTCATTTAAAACCACCCTTTTCGTCAAGGCATTTTTCCGTCCCTATTAACCGTTTTGCAGATTATACATTTTCCCCTTGTCCCCAAAAAACCAAGTTATTTTTTCTTTCTCTCAAAATTCCCATGCCAGTTTTCATAGATTTTCGCTTTTCCTCGCTCAACGGCAAGCGCGTTTTCAGGAACATCAACCGTTATCGTCGAGCCTGCGCCCGTTGCCGCATTTTCGCCGATTTTAACGGGAGCAATCAAATTCGTGTTGCAGCCGATAAAGGCGTGCGAACCGATTTCGGTGCGGTACTTTTTCACGCCGTCATAGTTCGCCGTAACGCACCCGCAGCCGAAGTTTACGCCGCGACCGACGTCGCTGTCGCCGAGATAAGTGAGGTGAGCGACCGCGGTGTTCTCGCCGATATTGCTGTTCTTAATTTCAACAAAATCCCCGATTTTAACGCCCTTTTTGATAACGCACCCCGGACGAAGCTGCGAGAACGGACCGATTTTTACATTGTCCTCGATTGTCGAAGAAACGGCTTTTACGTTGTCGAGAATTACGTTGTCGCCGATTGTGCAGTCCTCGATGTGGGAATTTGCGCCGATTTCGCAGTTTTTGCCGATAACGGTTTTTCCCGTGATGATGGTGTTCGGCAAAATGAGCGTATCCGCGCCGATTTTCACGTCCTTACCTATTATTATACCGTCAAGCGTGATAAACGAAACTCCCTCGTCCATCAGCTTATACAGGATTTTCTCGCGAACGGTGTTGTTGAGCGAAAAGAGGTCTTTTCGGGTATTCGCGCCGGAGATGGTTTCGGGCTGCTCGCAGATATAAGCGGCAGCGTTTCCGATAATTTCAACGCAGTCCGTGAGATAAAACTCGCCGCTTGCGTTTTTGTTGTTGAGTTTCGGGAGCGCCCCGAGCAAATCCGCCGAGTTGAACCAGTAGGCGCCGCCGTTGATTTCGCATATTTTCTCTTCTTCGGGGGAACAATCCTTTTGTTCGCGGATAGCGGCAACTTTCCCCGATTTATCGCGGATAATTCTCCCGTAACCGAAGGGATTTGAAATCTCGGCTGAAATCACTGTTACACCCGCGTTTGTTTTCTCGTGAAGCTCGAGCGCGTTTTTCAGCGTCTGCGCGTCCATAAGCGGAGCGTCCCCGCAAAGCACGCAAACCCTGTCAACGCTCTTTATAAGCTCAGCCGCGCGCGAAACCGCGTCGCCCGTTCCCTTTTGCTCGTCCTGATAGTATGTACTTATTTTGTCATAATTCTGCGAAATATATTCCTCGGTCAACTCGCGTTTGTACCCTGTGACAACGCCGGTTTTGTCGAAACCGAACTCCTGTGCCGCGTCGAGCACCCACCCCAGCATAGGCTTCTTCAGCAGCTCGCAAAGCACCTTGGGCTTGTCGGACTTCATACGCTTGCCCGCGCCGCCCGCTAAAATTACGCAACCTGTGGTCATAAAGGAACCCCCTATGAAAATTATTCTTTTTTATATCTTACGAAAATTTTTCGTTAAACTCGAAGTTGAAGGCAATCGGATAATGCTCGAAAAGCGGCTGATTATCCGCAAAACCGTGCTGATAAACCGCGCCGACATCGTCCGCACGCAGACCCGCCGAACGCTTGTATTACGTTTTCTGAGAGCAAAAGAGGTGACGCTTTTCACGCAGAACGGAAAAGTCGTGTTTTACCTCGCCGAGAGCAAAACGCACGATTTCCTGCCGAAACTCGGGAATTATTGCCTGAAGCCGCGTTTCCCCGAGATTGTTTTCGGCGCGTTTATCGATACGCGCGCTCTTGCGGGAATAGCGGTTTTTGCGGTAACGCTCAGAAAAATCGCGAAAATTTTCGGCGGAAGCTATTTTGACAGGATAATCCGCGCAATTTTCACGACTGCCGAAAGTCTTGCAAAAGCGCTTGAAATCGCGCATATTGTACTTCCGGGAACAGCGGTTTTTCTGGGGATTTTCGCGCTTGTATCTTGGATTTTCTCGTTTCTTCGGAAAATCATCAGCCTGTCGCGATTTGAAATAAGTTCGGAAAACGGCGCGGTTAACGTCAGAAGCGGGCTTATCACAATATATGAAAACCAACTTGTACTAAATACCGCGGCCGTGATATCCCGAGCAACGCTCTTTTCGCTTATCACAAAGCTTTCGCCGATGTACTGCCGCGATGTGATGATTTTCCCGTGCGCAAATGAGAGCGTTCGCGGGAAAATCCTCCGTTCTTTTTTCGGCGTCAAGCCCCGTGCAACGCACTCTGCCAAAAGCCCGAGCCGAGCTTTGTTCGGGCACTGTGCTGTGCCGATGTGGCTGTTTTTCGGCTTTTCGGCAGCGCTCATCTTTCTCTTCCTCACGGGCAACGGTGCCGCGCTTATCACGCGAACCCTGCTCACAGCGGGAATTTTTATCTCGGCTTACCTTTTCCTGCTCTTTTTTCTGTATATGAGGAACGCAAAAAGCGCGTTCTCCGAGGATTTCGTGATGATTTCAACGCGGAAAAGCGCCGCCTTATACACCGCGTTCTTCCCGACAAACCTCATCAGCGGGGCAGCCCTCTCGCAGTCCGTTTTTCAACAACTCTCGGGCTTATGCACGCTGAAAATCTCCCTCGCCGACCGCAAAACCTTCTCTGCGCGCCTGATACCCGAGTCCGCGCTGAACCGAGCCTGAGCGGTGCGCTTTTCCGGCTCTCCTCGCCGCCGCAAGCCGGTTTGTTCGCCGGCTCCGCTCCCTGCGCCGTCCGAGTTGGCGGTTGCACCCGTTTTTCGCCTCGGCGAAAAACCCGCAAGCAAGGCTTGCGGCGCTGCGAAGCAGCGGGGTGCAACCGCCAGAGCCGCCGACCGCGCAATGCAAGCTGAAAGAAGAAGCTGCTGCGGGATTTTTCGGGAAATCGCGTTTAAACCGAAGCCTTCGCGATGACGGGAACTGTCTTCACGCCGTAAATTCTGAGCGCGTCGATGACGGCGTTGTCGATAAGCTCGCCCGGCATAACAAGCGGAACTCCCGGAGGACAGGGACAATTCAGCCCCGCGCAAATCTCGCCTGCCGAATTTTCGATTGCCACGGTTTTCTGCGGCTTGAACATCGCCTCGTAAACCGGCAATTCAGCCTTGGTTTTAATGACAGGATATGTAACAAGCGGCTTCGGCGCGCCCATTGTGACCAAAAGCGACGCCATTTCCGCGCGCTCGCAGTCCTCGATTGTCGAAAGCACCGAGAACATCATCACAACATAGTTCTCGTCCGCCATTTCACATTCAACGCCGTTTGCGCGAAGTCCTCTCGCGTACTCAAATCCGCTCAGACCACACTCTCGCGCGTTTATGGTAACGCGAAGCGGGTCGCTCTTTTTGAGAGGTATTCCCGAGCGGGAAAGTCGCTCTTTCAGCTCAAAAACAGCTTCACAGGCATTATTGACAAGCTGATTGTTGTCGGAAATCAAGCCGTTGAATCTGTCAAGGCTTTCAAGAATAAGATAAGACGGGCTGGACGAGCCAAACATCGCCATCATTTCCTTTGCGCGCGTACCGTCCATACCGTCGGCAAAGTGGAGATACGCCCCTCCCGTGAGCACGGGAAGCGTTTTGTGCGCGGACTCTGCAACCATCATCGGATAACCAAGCTCAAGCGGGTGAGCATATTCCGTGCCGAATTTTCGCTTGTCCACAAATTTGAGATAAGAGCCGTGCGCGTTGTCGATGAGAACGGGAATGCTAGGCTTTACGAATTTCCATGTGCCGCCGTAATAATCGATGTTTGTGATAAAAACCGCGTCCACGCCCGAGAGAGTTTCGGAATTATAGGTAACGTTCGCGCTGAGGTATTCATTAGGGTAAATCCACTTTATGTCCAGCCTGAGAAGCGCAGCCGCCGAAACAAGCGACCTGTGGGAATAACGCGACGCGGCAATTCTCCGACAGCCTCTTGCCTTGAGAAGAGCAAGCGCCGTTTGAATTGCAAGGGTGCTGCCGCCGCAGGAATAGCAGGTTTTTTTCGCGCCGAAAAGTCCTGCGGCAAGCTCCTCACTTGTGCCGATAATTCCGCCCGAAACGTCGGAGGAATACAGCTCGTCCGCGCCGAAAATCTCCGTAATATCGTGCGGAACTTCGCCGTTATGACCGGGCATGTGAAGCCTAAGACGGTTTTCGCCTGTGTACTTTTCGAGGAAATTACAAATAGGTGTATTCATCGTCAAACTCCATTCTCTTAAAAAGTCATATTATTCAGAGGTCTGCTCATCAACGGGCTTGTCTATTTTGAGTACATTGTAATCCATATTGTCATAGAACCCATATTCCTTTATCCACTCGTTGGTTTTATTGACAAATTCCTCCTGAAGCTGCGAGGAGAAAATTTTATCCACAACTGCCTGCCTGTCGCTCTCGGAAATCTTTGCTTCTCCGATATACATCATTATGTGAATACCATAATCGGTAACACATTGGGTTATTTCGCCGACCTTTTCGGGAACAAACGCAGCCTCCTGAAATTCTTCCACATATTCCGTGCCGTTGGGAATAATCAGATAACCGTTGGGATACATAAGATTTCCCATTTTATCGTAGGAATATTCATTGGAAACGGTATCCCAGTCCTCGCCGGCGTTCAGCTTTCCGAGAATTTCCTCAACCTTTTCCGAAAACGCTTCGGCTTTTTCAGAACGGAGCTTTTCCGCACCCTCGTCATCGCCCGCCAGCCGCAGCTCGGATATCGCCTCGGAGGATTCGCTGTCGAAATTCAGCAGAATGTGCTTGACATAACGCGAACCCTCGGGAATATAGTATTGAGAAAGATTGTTTTGCTCGTAATCTGAAACGTTGCTCTCATAGGTTTCCTTGGCAAGCGCCGCATACTGTTCAAAAGCCTTCTCGGCTTCCGTTTTTCCAAGCTCCTCGGCGACAGCGTCCTTCACATTAAATCCAAGCATATACCGCTTCTGTTTCTCATAATATACGTCGCGGGTCAAGCCATACTGCGCGAGCGCCTTGTCGAGCTCCTCTCCGCCGCGCTTTTGCTTTTCTTCATCGGAGAGAGCAGACGGGTCAGCGCTTCCATAGTCGGCGTTTGCCACATAATAGCTTATTCTCTCGCTGATGATATTTTCGGCGCTGTCCTTCACCCATTTCTCCTCTTTTTCGGTAATTCCGGTTACGCCGTATTCCTCCGCCTTGAGTTCACAAATCTTCTCAAGGATAAGGCTTTCGATGATACTCTGACGGTAGTTCTTGCAGGTATCGGCAACACTTTCCGCCGAATCGTCCTTTATGCCCATTTTATTGAGATAATAGGTATAATCGTTCATAAATTCAGCGTATGTCACTCCGAGCTTTTCGACAAGTGCGCTGTCGGAAGGCTTGGCGACATAATGATTGTTGTCGGGCTTGATGTTTGTCCCGAATTTGATTGAGCAGCCGCAGAGTGCTGCGGATAAAACAACAGCGGCTGCTGCACGGAATATTCTGGTAAATTTCATAAAATTTTCCTTTCGCTGGGGATTAAAAGTTATATTCACTTCATTATAACACATTTTTTCAAAAAAATAAAGATAAAGTTATAAATATTTAAAAAAAGTAATGATTTTTTTTTGGAAATATGTTATAATGGAAAAAGAAGATGAAAAAAATGTCTTTGATTTTTACAATCGGTAATTTCAACTGCTTATTCAACAGGGGGTTAAATAGAAATGATATCAAAATGGCTCAAAGGAATAGCCGGTGCGCTTGTCTTGTGCGTCACTTTATGCCT
The DNA here is from genome assembly GCA_004555855.1 of [Eubacterium] saphenum. GTDB lineage: Bacteria > Bacillota > Clostridia > Oscillospirales > Ruminococcaceae > CAG-115. The sequence goes on from SFJQ01000014.1 coordinate 11,178, forward strand.
GACGGGGTGCGGCGGCGAAACCTCAGACGAGTCCTCGTCCGACAGTAGCGGCATTGAAGAAGAAACTGTTCCCGTAAAGGTTGGTTATATTTTCCACGACAAGGCAGACGACGGCGGCGTTACCGGACAGTTCAACCTCCAGCGCCAGAAAGCCGCAAGACGCTGCGATGTGGAAACGGTGTACATAGAGGACGTGTCTGTTAAGGATTTTGAGAGCGCGGTAAAGGCGCTGGTTTCGGACGGGTGTACCGAGATAGTTTCGTGCAGCTCCACGTTTACAAACGCGCTAAGTTCGATTTCCGGCAGATATATGAACGTGAAATTCATAAATTACGGCGCGGCTTCGATAGGAACGGCGAACGTTTTCAGCTTCACGGAAACGGCTTATCAGGGCGCTTATGTTGCGGGAATTGCCGCGGCCTATAACTCCAAAACGCAGAAGGTCGGGCTGGTCGCAGACCCCGAGCTGCTTTACACCTACGCGACAACAAACGCGGCTGCTTTGGGTGTGAGGATGGTTTTCGCAAACGGCACGCTTTGTGTTGCGGGAGCTACCGAGAACACCGAGATAAAGCAGGCTGTTGACACGCTGCTTGACGAGGGCTGCGATGTGATAATCTGCTACACCGAGTCGCCATATACCGCGGATTACTGCGAGCAAAAGGGCGTGAAATTCATCGGAAACCTCGATTACAGCGGCTCCGAGGACAACTACAAGAATATGCTGATGTACTATTACGCGAAGCGCGACAGCTTGTTCGTGTCGCAGTTCAAGCAGCTTAAGATGGACACCTGGCAGCCCGATGTTTACAAAGGGGCGATGTCAAACGGCATCATAAACATCTCCGAGGCGCAGCCGTGCGCGGACAAGAGAACGCAGGACATCATCGATGAGATTGTTCCGCTGCTCACGTCGGAAAAAGCGATGATTTTCAGCGGCGAGATTAAGGATACGCTCGGAAACGTCCGCTATATGCAGACGGACACGATGACCGACGCGCAGATTTACGCAATGGATTGGTACGTTCTGGGAGTTGAGCCTGTCGGGAATTTCCGAAAACCTCACGAAAGCCCTACAAATTCGTTTGAAATCAAGAGTTAAATACAACACGAAAGGCTGCCCTCGGGCAGCCTTTTTCTTTTATTCAAGCATTTTCGCGAGCCTTGCGTAATCGTCAAGCGAAAGCTCCTCTGCACGCGCAGTCGGCTTAATTCCGAGCCTTTCAAAAATCTCGCAGAGCGCTTTCTTGTCAAGACAAAACGCGCCCGAAAGCGGATTTGCGAGCTGTTTTCTGCGCTGGGAAAAGCCCGCTCTGATTATCTTGAACATACGCTTTTCCTCGTCGGCGGGAAGAGCAAGCTCGGGTTTTACGTCAAGGCGGATAACCGCGCTGTCCACGTTCGGCGAGGGCATAAAGCTGCCTCTGTTCACGCGAAAGAGGATTTTCGGCGCGCTGTACCAGCTCACCGCATACGAAATCGCCCCGCACTCCCTTGTCGCAGGCTTCGCGCAAATGCGGTCGGCGGCTTCTTTTTGCACCATAACCGTGAGCGCCTTTATCGGAAGCCGCTCCTCAAGAATTTTCATAATCACGGGCGAGGTGATATAATACGGCAAATTCGCGCAGATAACCGTTTCCACGCCGCTGAATTTTTCTTCGATAATCTTATGCAAATCGGTCTGCATAACGTCCGCGAAAACGACCTCCACGTTATCGAACTCCGCGAGAGTTTCATCCAGAACGGGCTTCAGCCGCTCGTCCAGCTCCACCGCCACAACCTTGTCGCAGCGCTTTGCAAGCTCTTTTGTGAGTACGCCGACGCCCGTGCCGATTTCGATTGCACAGACGCCTTTCCCGCAGCCGCCCATTTCGGCAATTTTCGGGCAGACGGTTGGATTTATGAGGAAATTCTGCCCGAGCGTTTTCGAGAACGAAAAGCCGTGCCGCGAGAACAAGTCCTTAATTACGCCGATATCCGTAAGTTCCATCAGCTCAATAACCGTCCGTTCCCTCAAGGCTGTCGTCGTTGTACACCCAGCTGCTCACGGAAAATTCCTTGTGAGAATCGGGCGAAGTGCGGACGATAACCTTGTCAATTCCCGCGTTGATAATCAGCCTTTTGCACATCGAGCAAGGCTCGACATTTCCCGAAAGCTCTCCCGTCTGCGCGTCAAGGCAAGCGAGATAAAGCGTTGCGCCGAGCATATCGGTTCGCTGTGCGGAGATTATGCAGTTTGCCTCGGCGTGAACCGAGCGGCAAAGCTCATAGCGCTGTCCGTGCGGGATATTGAGCCGTTCGCGGGTACAGCTCCCCACGTCCGAGCAGTTTTTTCTGCCCCTCGGAGCGCCGTTGTAGCCTGTCGCGATGATACCGTCGTTTTTGACGATAATTGCACCGAAATTCCTTCTCAGACAAGTTCCACGCTCGGCAACAGTCTGCGCGATATCAAGGTAATAGTTTATTTTGTCAACGCGATTTTCCATAATGTCAAATCCTCTCTCAAAAGCCGGATTACTTCTTCTTTTTCAGAAATTTCTCGGCAATGTCACGCTGTTTTTTCAATTCGCCGGTTTTCTTGCAATATTCGACAACCTGTCTGAACTCCTTGTCCGAGTCGGCTTTTCTGTCAAGATTTGCCAGAAGCTCGCCGAGAACGCAGCGATATTCCGCGGCAACCGACAGATTTCCCTTTTCGGTTTCGTCGGCAATCGCGGTTTTCAGCTCGTTTTCAGCCTTCTCGTATGAGCCGAGATTGATATACTGAAGAGCTATTTCAAAGTTTACATTCATAAAATTATTCCTCACTTTCGGAAAAAATCCAAAACTATTCTTTTATATTGTAACACAATTATGCCGATTTGTCAAACAAAACTGTTAAAACTCCCGAAACAATCATAAATTTCCAAAATATTCCAACCACTTGCGACGGTTTTTTCAGATTTTTTGTGATATTATTGAGTAACAGGAAAGCGAAACTCGGGGGTTCTCGGATTTCGCGGAAAATTTGGGGAAAATAAAACGGGGGTAATCGAAATGACCGAAAAGGCAGCCGAATTTTCTCGGCAAACGTCAGCTTTTCGCTGGCGGGAATTTGTGAAAAAAGACTTGGTTTGGGCAGCGGCGGGACTTTTGATGGAGCTTGGTTCATCGGCTTTGTCCACGGCACCCGCAGCCTTTGCGCTTATCGCGGGACTTTCCCGAAAACGCTCGGTAAGCGCGCTTTTCGGGGCTGCCGCGGGCGCGCTCCTTCACGGCTTTCCCGAAGCGTTTATCGGGCTTGCTGCGCTAATCATCGCTATGGCGGCGAAGGTAATTCCCGATTTCGGGAAACCGAAAATCCGTGCAGTAATCGCGTTTTTGTCGGCGGGACTAGCCTGCTTTTTCTCGAGAATTGCTGAAACAAAAAGCACGTCCGAGCTGCTCGTTCTGGTGATTTCAACGCTTACGGCGGGAACGTTTGCCTTGTGCGTGAGCTTGCTCGAAGCCTCGGTGACGGAGCGCGGAATTACGCTTTCAGAGTCGCGTGACCGAGCGCTTGTCGGGGTAATCTCAGCGCTTGCGTTTTTCTCGCTCGGGCAGCTCGACTATACATATATTAATATAGGGCGGCTGCTGATGGGAACGACAATGCTTTGCGTTACCGAAAGAAAAGGGCTTTTGTGGGGAGCGGCAATTGGTCTTCCGGCGGTGTTCGGACTTTGCGCGGCAAATCCCGAAATGGGCGCAGTGGGAGCTTGTATGGCGTTTTCGGCAGCAGCGTGCTGCGCGTTCTCAAAGCACGGGAAAATCACCCGTGCAATCGGTTTTGTGTTCATTATGGCAGCGGGAACGCTGGTTTCCCACAACGACGAGGGTTCCTGGAGAATTTTGATAGAAACGTCTGCGGCAGCGCTGTCTTATGCGGTTTTGCCGTTGGAGAAGGTGAAGTCCGCCGAGAATGATTTTTCGGACAGCGCGGTGTCACTTATCATCAGAGAACGGCTGAATTTCGCGGCAGACGCGCTCGAGGGAGTCGGCGCGGGGATAACGGCAGCGGCGGACGCTCTCGACAAGAAATACAGCTTCAACATCGAGGGGATAAGCGACCGTGCCGCCGACAAGGTTTGCCGTTCGTGCCCGAAAAGTATGGTTTGCTGGGGGCGAAAATACGAGCTGTTCCGAAAGGAGTTCTCGCGGCTTGTGATGCAGATTCGCACGGGCTTTGAGCTTACGGAGTTTTCGCTCTCGCCCGAGTGTGCCGAGGAATGCGTAAATCCCGCGGGCGTGGCAAAAGCGATTTCCGCCGAGTATTCCCGATATATCTCGGCAATGTCGGACGAGCGGAGAATACGAGAATTACGCAGAATTTACACGGACAGGCTTGAGGCAACGCAGGAAATTCTCCGTGAAATCAGCCGTTCGGGGCTTGACGGGAGAGCGTTCGGTAAAAACCGAATTGCCGAGAAACGCGTCGAAAAAGTGCTTTCGGACAGCGGCGTTGAGTTCCCGCAGGCGTTTGTCACAAAGGACAAGCGCGGAAAAATCCACATCGAGGCTTATGGGGCGACAGAGCCGAGAGTTGAGCGGGATTATCTGGGAACGGTGCTGGGGAAAGCGCTCGGACGGGAGCTTGAAAATCCCGAGATTTCGGGCAGCGGCGGGCGGTATCGGATAACGGCAAGCGAGGTTCAGCCGCTTTCCGCGAAAATCGGAAGTTATCAGCTCCCACAAGGTCAGAACAAGGTTTGCGGGGATTGCTGCGAGAGTTTCACGGACGCTCAGGGCGCGCTTTATGTGGTGCTATCAGACGGAATGGGCACGGGAAGCCGCGCGAGAGTTGACTCGGCAATTGCGTGTTCGGTGCTGTCGAAGCTGATTAAGGCAGGGATTCCGCTGCCATCGGCGCTGGAAACGGTGAACACAACGCTGCTGGTAAAGAGCGCGGACGAGAGTTTCGCGACAATGGATATCTGCAAAATCAATCTTGAAAGCGGAGAGTGCGCGGTGTACAAAGCGGGCGCGGCGACGACTTACATCAAATCGTCGAACAGGCTGATAAGGGCGGCGCTTTCGTCACCTCCGGCGGGGAGCGGCGGGAGAATGTCGGTGCCGGCGCAGAGGTTTAAGGTGAGCGCGGGAGATGTGATAATAATGGCAACGGACGGCGCGGTGATTGACGAGCAGTGGTTGTCGAGGGAGTTGTCGCGGGAAGCTGAGCCGAAGGAGTTGTCGGAGAGGATAGCGAAAGCGGCAAGGGCGGCGGAGAATGGCGCGAGGGACGATATAAGCGTGGTTGCGGTAGCGATGGCAAGGTAGCAAGGAGTTCTCGCAAAGCTATATTCGGGCACGCGAAGCGAAAAAAGTTTTCGGTCAAGCCTTTTTCAAAAGGCTTGTGGGGCGTGGGGCAAATCCCCACACTAGAGCGAAGCGACCACTCGGCGCGAAGCGCAAAAACCAAAAAGAACGCTTTCGCTTTCTTATAATCAGCAAACCGACTTAAAATCCAGAAAGCAACCATTGCCAAATTTTTTTGCGAACGCAAAAAAATTCGCAAACCCCTCAGAACAACCTAACCTTAGCAGAGCGGGTGCAGTCACGACCGTCCCTCTTTAACGGGCGTGACTGCACCCGCGCAATTTTTCGGGTTCGATGCCCGAAAAATTGCCCCGAGCGCGCAGACCTACAAGCTGTACCAACGGTAAAAGCTCGGCAAAAGGCGGGTTAAGCCACGACCGTCCCGCCTTAAACGGGCGTGGCTTCACCCGCGCATTTTCGGCGGCTCGACGCCGCCGAAAATGCCAAGGTTTCGCAGAAACCCAAGTCTTTTCGCACGCGCTCTCCAAAAATTCCCAAAAATCCGCCGCCGTTTTCCATGTCTTGCCGGGAAACTAACGCGGGATTATTATGAAATCAAGTGAATATTATGCAAGAAAAATGCTAAAAAATATCAGAAATGCTGCAAATGTAAACGTTTTCATAAAGATTTTGTAAAATTGTTGTAAAAATGCACAAAATCAACAGTATGAAATGTAAAAAATCATAGAATATTCACAAAGCACTTGAAAAAAACTCTCAAATGTGCTAGAATAAGAATAGTAAAAAAGGGGGTTTTTTGGGCAAATCCACAAGATTGCTCATAATTTCACCTCAAGGAAAACCTGCGCCAAAATGCCATGGCAGCAGGATTAAGGGAGGTTTTTTCAATGGCAATAACGGTTCCCGAGGAATATCAGGTTCCGCTGCATTTGTTTTTCAAGGGAGAAAATTCTCATTCATACGAGTTTTTCGGCTCTCATAAGATGAAAAAGGACGGCAAAACAGGCGTTGTTTTCAGGTGCTGGGCGCCGCACGCAAAATCTGTCTGCGTAGTCGGCGATTTCAACCACTGGGACAGAACCCGCCACTATATGAATAAAATCAACGACGGCGGTATCTGGGAGCTGTTTATCGAGGGAATAAAGCAGTTCGATAACTACAAGTTCAGCGTGGAAGCTCCCGACGGGCTGATTAAGCTAAAAGCCGACCCCTACGGCACTCACATGGAGCTGCGCCCGAACACCGCTTCCAAGTTCTTTGATATCGATGGCTTTAACTGGGGTGACAAGGCTTATTTCGACAAGCTCAACAAAACCAACGTCTACGACAGCCCCATAAATATCTACGAGGTCAACATCGGCTCGTGGAAAAAGAACGGCGAGAACTATCTGAGTTACAGCGAGCTTGCCAAGGAACTCATTCCCTACGTCAAGGAAATGGGTTACACGCACGTTGAACTTATGCCCATCGGCGAGTATCCGTTCGACGGTTCGTGGGGTTATCAGCAAATCGGCTACTACGCACCCACGTCACGCTTCGGCACCCCGCACGACTTTATGGATTTCGTCAACAAGTGCCACAAGGCAGGTATCGGAGTAATTATGGACTGGGTTCCCGCGCATTTCCCCAAGGACGCTGCCGGTCTTTACGAATGGGACGGCGAGAGCTGCTACGAATACACCGACCCGCTCAAACGCGAGCATAAGTCATGGGGAACTCACATCTTCGACTGGGGCAAGCCCGAGGTGCAGTCGTTCCTCGTTTCAAACGCGAATTTCTGGATTGAAAAATACCACGTTGACGGCTTGAGAGTTGACGCAGTAGCTTCAATGCTCTACCTCGACTACGACCGCCGCGATGGTGAATGGCGCCCGAACAGCAAGGGCGGCAAGGAAAATCTCGAGGCAATCGCGTTCCTGCAAAAGCTCAACGCGGCTGTTTTCAGAGAACACCCGAATATACTTATGGTTGCCGAAGAATCCACGGCTTGGCCGATGGTTACAAAGCCCGCTGATATCGGCGGACTCGGCTTCAACTTCAAGTGGAATATGGGTTGGATGAACGATATGCTCCGCTATATGAGCATGGACCCGCTCGGACGTCCCTATAACCACAATCTCGTTACATTCTCGTTCTACTACGCGTTTTCTGAGAATTTCGTGCTTCCGATAAGCCACGACGAGGTTGTTTACGGAAAGTGCTCGATGCTCGACAAAATGGGCGGCCCGCGCGAATACCGTTTCCACTCGATGAGAACGTTCCTCGGCTATATGATGGCGCACCCCGGCAAAAAGCTGATGTTTATGGGACAGGAATTTGCTCAGTACAAGGAGTGGAATTTCCAGTCGCAGCTTGACTGGGAGGTTCTCGAATTTGACCCGCATCATCAGTACCACAACTACGTCAAGGCGCTCAACAAGCTCTATCTCGAAACTCCCGCGCTCTGGGAGTGCGACACAAGCTGGGAGGGCTTCCACTGGATTTCCGCGGAGGATAACTCCAACAGCGTTATCGCGTTCAGGAGAATTTCCCGCAAAAAGGACGAGGTTATCGTTGTGTGCAACTTCCAGCCCGTCCGTCACGAAATCTACGAAATCGGCGTTCCCTATTACGCGGATTACGAGGAAATCTTCAACTCAGATGACGTTAAATTCGGCGGCAGCGGCATAACAAACGGCACCGTTACCGCAAAGAACGAGCCTATGCACGATGAACAGTACAGGGTTTCGCTCGATATCCCGCCGATGTCCGTTATGTACTTCGTTCCGAAGAATATCCGTCTTCCCGAGGACGATGAGCCCGAGGCTGAGGACAAGGCTGAAAAAGCGGAAGAAAAGGTTGAAAAAGCAGCGGACAAAACCGTTGAAATAAGCAATAAATCCCAAAAGGAAAACGATAAATAACAGGAGGAAAGTTATGAACCACATTAAAAAAGAGTGCGTCGCTATGCTGCTCGCAGGCGGACAGGGCAGCCGCCTTTACGCGCTTACTCAGGATATGGCAAAGCCTGCCGTCCCCTATGGCGGAAAGTACAGAATTATCGATTTCCCGCTGTCAAACTGCGTGAACTCCGGTATCGATACCGTAGGCGTTCTCACGCAGTATCAGCCGCTCGTTTTGAACGAGTACATAGGCAACGGTCAGCCTTGGGGACTTGACCGCGCTCACGGCGGAGTACATGTTCTCCCGCCTTATGAAACCGCTGCCGGAAAGGCTTGGTACTCCGGTACGGCAAACGCGATTTACCAGAATATCGGCTTTGTTGACCGCTATAATCCCGAATATGTCGTAATCCTCTCGGGCGACCACATCTACAAGATGGATTACTCGAAGATGGTCGATTTCCACAAGCAGCATCAGGCAGACGCGACAATCGCTGTTCTCGAGGTGCCGTGGGAAGAAGCGCCGCGTTTCGGTATTATGACCGCGAACGAAGAAGGTCTTATCACTGAGTTTGCCGAGAAGCCGAAAGAGCCTAAATCAAACCTCGCTTCTATGGGTATTTATGTATTTTCTTGGGCAAAGCTTCGCAAGTACCTCATCGAAAACGAGCAGGACGAAGGCGCAACAAAGGATTTCGGCAAGAACATCATTCCCGCAATGCTCAACAACAACGAAAAGATGGTTGCTTACCACTTCGACGGCTACTGGAAGGACGTCGGAACTATCGACAGCTTGTGGGAAGCAAATATGGACGTTCTCGACCCGAATGTTCCGCTTGATTTGCTCGACGACAGCTGGAAGATTTACTCCAGAAACCCCGTTATGCCGCCGCACTATGCGGGCGCGCAGAGCCATATTGAAAACTCAATGATTGCCGAGGGCTGCGAGATTAACGGTATGATTGACTTCTCGGTACTTTTCGCAGGCGTTACCGTTGAGGAAGGCGCTATCGTTCGCGACAGTATCGTTATGCCGAACTCCGTTATCAAGAAGGGCGCGGTTATCGAATACGCTATCGTTGGTGAAAACTGCGTAATCGGCGAGGGCGCACACATCGGTGAACGTCCCGAGCTTATCGAGGACAAGGACCAGTGGGGCGTTGCCGTTATCGGTCACAACGTAAACGTATCCGACAAGGCTGTCGCTCCTCCCAAGGCTATGATTTCTAAGGATATATGATATAGGAAAGGATGTTTTTGATATGGCTAGTATGGCTAATGTTTTAGGCTTGATTTTCGCTAATATGCACGAACAAACCCTTCCCGAGCTTACAAAATCGAGAGCAATGGCAAGCGTTCCCTTTGGAAGCAAATATCGTCTTGTCGATTTCCCGCTTTCGAGTATGGTTAATTCGGGAATTACACAGGTTGGAATTATCACCAAGCAGAATTACTACTCCCTTATGAATCACCTCGGAATGGGTTCTGAGTGGGATTTGGCGAGAAAAACCGGCGGTCTGCACATTCTCCCGCCCTACGGCAGAGAAGGAAGCGGAATTTACCGCGGCAGACTTGAGGCTCTCGCCGGCTCTTATGAGTTCATCGAGGAAAGCGACGCAGAGTATGTGATTATGTCCGACAGCAACATTATCGCAAATATGGATTTGAAGCCTATCGTTGAGTTCCACGAAAAGAGCGGCGCAGATATCACCTGCGTTTACGGACGCGGCGTTTATTCAACCGAGAGAGCAATGGCTCAGACCGTTCTCTGCGTTGACGAAAACAACGTTGTTTATGACGTTCTCGCAAGACCTGCAATGAGCGGCGAAATGAACGTTGCGCTCAACGTTTACGTTATGAAGCGCCAGTTCCTGCAGGACCTTATCCGCGAGAGCGAGTGCCGCAGCCTTTACAGCTTTGAAACCGATATCCTCCAGCACAAACTCCACGATTTCAAGGTTCTCGGCTACAAGTACGAGAAGTACTACGAGATTATCGACTCGATGAAAACCTACTACAAGGCGACTATGGATATGATGAACCGTCAGATTTGCAAGGAAGTTTTCTCGCTCGAAACCCCGATTTACACAAAGGTTCGCGATGTTGCTCCCGCGAAATACGGCATTGACTGCGATGTCAAGACCTCTCTTGTTGCGGACGGCTGCATCATCGAGGGCACCGTTGAAAACAGCGTGCTTTTCCGCGGAGTTAAGGTAGGCAAGGGCGCTGTTGTAAAGAACAGTATTGTTATGCAGGACGCTGTTATCGAGGAGAAATCCGCGCTTATCAACGCAATCACCGATAAGGACGTCACCATCTCCAAGAACCGCACAATCACCGGTTCACCCGATTTCCCTGTTTATATAAGCAAGGGCGGCGTGGTTTAATCACAACATAAATAAGGCGCGGACGTAAAAATCCGCGCTTTTTTATGCCTTGATTTTGAAATCCCGCCAATCCTTTACATACTCGTCAACATACGGCAAAATATTCCCATCGTTAACGGTAATTTCATCGTACACGCCGACAACGTAAAACCCCGCGTCCTTTGCCGTCGCGACAGCGTGAGGGACGTCCTCGAACACCACGCAGTCCCCGATTTGCGCGCCAAGCCTTTTCGCGGCAAGCAGAAAAATATCGGGCTTGTCCTTGTACGCGCCGGCTTCATCGCAGTCTATGTAGAACTCCATAAAATTCAAAATACCCGTTTTCTCAAGAAAAGGCTCGGCAATATCGCGGCGAGTTGCGCTTGCAATGCACATCTTGACGCCGCGTTCCTTTGCCCCGCGCAGAAAATCCAAAACTCCCGCTTTTATCTCGATTTCCTCGGCGTAGTGCTTTTTCATTCGCTGACGAACGCGCTCCCAAGCGGCATCATCGTCCGCGTTTTCGGCAGCGCACTCCCTTCTCCAGCACTTCATCGAAGCCGCAAGCGTTCCGTCCAAGTCAAATATGTAAAATTTTTTCATCGTTTACCTCTTTTTCCGCAATTTTCGCTCTATTATAATAAGTATATCATATTTTCGACAGTTTGTAAAGTGCAGAATTTTCACACAATTTTCACATTGATGTGCTATAATAAGAAAAAACTTACAAAAGGAGTGGGATAAATTGGTTCAAATAAGAGGACTGAAAAAAGCATACGGAAATTTCTCCGTGCTTCGCGGTCTTAATATGAACATCAACGACGGCGATATCTACGGTTTCCTCGGCAGAAACGGCTGCGGAAAAACCACAACCATGAACATTATCGCAAACATTATCGAAAAAGACGACGGCGAAATCAGGCTCGGCGACGGAAAACCCGTTAAAATCGGATATCTCCCCGAAAGTCCTATGATTTTCGGTTATATGACCGCGCGCGAGTATCTCGAATATATCGCTGCGTGTACCGATTTTGACGGCGATATCAAGAGCAGGGTTTCCGAGGTGCTTGAAATTGTCGGGCTTTCGAGCGCTGCCGACCGCCGCACAAAGGGCTTTTCGCGCGGTATGACGCAGAGGCTCGGTATGGGCGCGTCTATCATCAGAAAGCCCGACTTGCTGCTGTTTGACGAGCCGACCTCCGCGCTTGACCCGCAGGGCAGGCTTGAGGTTATCGATATCATCAACCGGCTGAAGTCGCTCGGCTGCACAATCGTCCTGTCAACGCACATTTTGTCCGATGTTGAAAGAATAGCGAACCGTATCGGCATAATGACCGGCGGCACGCTTGCCGAGGAGGGCGACCTCAAGGATATCCTCAAAAAATACGGCGGCGATATCATCAACCTCACCTTGAGAAATCTCACTCAGGAAAACAAGCTCGCGCTGCTCAGAATTGACTTCGCAAGAGCCGAGTTCGACGAGAAAACAGGGCTTTTCCGCTTCGGCTCGGACAATGCCGAAGAAACAGCGCGGCGGCTGGTAAAAATACTTGCCGACAACGAAATGGTTGTCGATAGCTTTAAAATCGGCACGGCAACCCTCGAAGAAGTTTTCAGAAAGGTGGCGGGTTAAATGCAGTTGAAATACAGTCTTAAAAAGGAATGGGCGCACTTTACGAGAACTTTTCGGTTTGCAGGCGTAATTATCGCGGCGTTTGCTGTGGCGCTTTTCTACCCGCTTTTGTTCAAATTCACGGGAGTAATTCTGACCGAAATGTCGAAAATGGGCGGGCTTTCCGTATCGGTTGACCCTTCGTCAAGCGGTTTGCTCGGCGGAATGAGCCTCGGCGATATGGCTGATATGTACTTCAACGCGGGAATGATGTTCGCAGTCACGATGTCGAGTATGTTCTCGATGACCACGCTTATCATTATGCTGATAATCGGTTCGGCGGCGGGCGGCGAACAGAAAAAGCGCGCGATGATAATCCCGCTTTGCTCGGGGCTGAACAACAAGCACTACGTTCTCGCAAAATTCATCATCTACCCCACAACCGCTTTTGTCACGGTTTTCCTCGCGGGCTTGTTCTGCGGAGTGCTTTGCAACGCGCTTTTCCCTAATAACAAATTCGGCATTGATTTGCTGCTGCTCGGCTGCTTTATGGCGGGAATTTACGTCTTGTTCATCATTTCAATTTACCTCTCGCTCGGCATCTGCACCTCAAAGCCCATCGTTATGGCGGCAATCGTTTTTGTCGGCACAACGCTTATCGATACAATTCTCAAAGGTCTGAATGTCGTTGATTACAACCCGTTCACGCTCTCAATGCTCGTTTCGGGAGGCTTGTTTATGACGCCCGATTTCCCGCTCGCCGATTACGCGGCAAGCATTGCCGTCGGTATCGCGATTTCTCTCGTTGTGAGCGCGCTGATGTGTCTGCTTGCAATCGCCGTGTTGAATGCGAAGAAAATCGACAACACCGAGGAGAAAAAGCCGGAGTTTTGACAAATTCAACCGTTTAGATGACATTATTCCCTTTAGTTCGTCTTGCGGTGCATCGAAACGATTTTTCCTCAAAACGCAAAAAAGTATTGACAAAAATCGTTTCAAGGTGTATAATATTATTGAGGATAAAACCTCATCATCGTAAAATGATGACGAGTGACGGTTCCGACTCGTCGGTAAAATAAAAATTGACCGAGCGATGATGACGAGTGACGGTTCTGACTCGTCGGTAAAATAAAAATTGACCGAGCGATGATAACAGACAGGGCTGATAAACAAGTCAGCCCTGTTTTATTATGAAAGGAAGAAGTTGTAATGAACTTTGAATATAAAATTTGTAGACTAAATTCAAATTTCTACAAAGTCTATAAACCGAATTTATATCACGAAATATTATCCAAACCCGAGCGACCTTATTTTTGTTTACTTATCGATATTCACGACGATTATTATATCTGCGTACCATACCGCACCTCTATTTCTCATAATAACGCATTTTTATTCAAAA
>SFJQ01000106.1 GCA_004555855.1 [Eubacterium] saphenum
ATGAAAGGTCTGAAAAGAACCTGTTACTGCAGCGATGTTACACTTGAAGCGGGAGAAGTCACCGTCGGCGGCTGGGCTGCACGCGTCCGCGACAAGGGCGGAATTATCTTCATCGACCTGCGCGACAGAACCGGCATAGTCCAGCTCACGCTTGATGAAACAACCGAAAAATCCGTCTTTGAAAAGGCGAAAACCGTGCGCTCCGAGGACGTTCTGATGGTCAAGGGTGTTGTCCGCGCGCGCGAAAGCGTAAACAGCGAAATCAAGACGGGAAATGTCGAGATTTTGCCGACGGAGCTGCGTATTCTCTCAAAAGCGCAGACTCCGCCTTTTGAAATTGTCAGCAACTCCAAGACAAACGAGGAGCTTCGTCTGAAATATCGTTATCTTGACCTCAGAAGAAAGCCGCTTCAGGACAACCTGATTATGCGCCACAAAATCGCAAAATGCGCGCGCGATTATTTCTACGAAAACGGCTTCCTTGAAATAGAAACGCCGATGATGATTAAGTCAACGCCCGAGGGCGCGCGCGACTATATCGTGCCTTCGCGTATCCACAACGGCAAATTCTACGCGCTTCCGCAGTCGCCGCAGATGTACAAGCAGCTGCTGATGATTTCGGGCTTTGACCGTTATATCCAGCTTGCGCGCTGCTTCCGTGATGAGGATTTGCGCGCCGACAGACAGCCCGAGTTCACGCAGATTGACCTTGAGATGTCCTTCGTTGACACCGATGATATTCTGGAGTGCTTGGAAGGCTTTATAAAGCGGCTTTACAAGGAAATCCTGAACGTTGATATAGCGACTCCCCTGCCCCGCCTTACTTTTGACGAGGCGATGAGCAGATACGGCTCGGACAAGCCCGACACGCGCTTTGAGATGGAGATTACCGACATCTCGGAAACCGTAAGGGACAGCGATTTTGTTGTGTTCAGGAGCGCGCTTGAAAACGGCGGCTCGGTTCGCGGTATCGTTGCGAAAAACGGCGCGGAAAAGCTCACCCGAAAGGAAATCGACAAGCTCACCGAGTTTATCAAGGGTATCGGCGCGAAAGGTCTTGCTTATGTTCGCTGGGTTGACGACGCGCCTTCCTGCTCGTTCGCGAAGTTTATGAAAGAGGGCGAGCTCCCGAAAATTCTCGCGGCACTCGGCTGCGAAAAGGGCGATGTTGCGCTTATTGTCGCTGATAAGGACAAGGTTGTGCTGCCGACGCTCGGCGCGCTTCGCCTGAAAGTGGCAAAGCAGCTCGACATTATCCCCGAGAAGTGGAATTTCGTGTGGATAACCGAGTTCCCGTTCTTTGAATTTGACGAGGAAAAGGGCGAATGGGCGGCTATGCATCACCCGTTCACTATGCCTCTCGAGGAGCATATCCCGTATCTCGACAGCGACAAGGGACGCGTTCGTGCAAAGTGCTACGACCTTGTACTGAACGGCGTGGAGCTGCTCTCGGGCTCTATCAGAATAAACAACCCCGAGCTTCAGCAGAAAATGTTTGAGATGCTCGGAATGACGGACGAGGAAATTCAGCTGAAATTCGGCTTCCTCGTTGACGCTTACAAATACGCGGCTCCTCCTCACGGCGGCGCAGGTATCGGTCTTGACCGCCTCGCGATGCTGATGTGCGGGTGCGACAGCCTGCGTGACGTAATCGCGTTCCCGAAGGTTCAAAACGCGTCCGAGCTTATGAGCGAAGCGCCCGGAACGGTTTCCGCCGAGCAGCTCGCCGAGCTTGGAATTTCGATTGTAAACAGTGAAGAATAACCGAGGAAAGTATGGATAAAAGAGAGTATAAGCAGCTTATTTCAATGGCGGCGAACGGTGACGCAAAGGCTTTTTCAAAGCTCTACGAGAGCGTTTACCGCGATATGTACTACACCGCGTTCTACTCGCTCAAAAACGATGACGACGCCATAGAAGCGGTCACGGGAGCGGCGCGGGACGGGTTCAACTCTGCGGGAAAGCTGAGGACAGAAGCGCAGTTTCGCGTGTTTATGATGAGAACGCTCTGCGCGAGAATTAAGATGTTCTTCAAGGAGTACCCGGACAGCGAACTTAAAGGCAAACAGCCCGCGCTCAAAAAAATGCTTTTTGAGCTGCCGGATATCGAAAGACTGCTTATAGTTATGCACGTCGGCGGGAGATTTTCCGTCGAGGAAACAGCCGCGTTTACGGGAATGACCGTGGGCGGCGTGAGAAAGAGAATTAACAAAGCGAAGCAAACGCTTGGTATCGAGGATTAACGGGGATTTGGGGTGAAAAAATGACTTGTGAGGAAATGCGGGCGGAAATGCGGCGAAAGGTTGTGCCGGAGAACGTCATTCCACAGAATATAATCGAATATCTTATGGACGATTCGGCGGAATTGCCCGAGCTTGACGCGTTCACGTTCCTCAACCGTCTGAGAGCGCTCGGAATAGGTTCGGCAGATTTCCAGTATTTGCTGGAGGCGTGTGACGCGCCCGCGGCGTGCGTTGAAAAGGTGAAGCGAAATCCCGCGATGAACCTCCAGAACCTCATTCTCACGCTTGAAAGCTCCGGTCTTTCCTCTCAGGATTACACGATTATGCTCTACACCGCGCGCCAAATCTGGGAGCAGACGCTTACAATCCGTCTTGAAAAAACAACCGAGGCGGCTGACGAGGTTGACGAGGAAACCGAGGAAAACCCCGAACAAATTCCCGTTGAAGAAATCGCGCAGGCTGTTCCCGAGGAGAACGAGCAAGACGATGATGAGGAAGATTTTGACGAGCCTTCGCTTGCCGAGGTTCTCGAACAGGTAAGACTGCTTGAAAAGGAAATGTCCTATAGCGGCGATGATGAGGACGAGCCGGAAAAGCTCCCCGAAATCGCTCCCGAAGAGCCGGAAACGCCAAGCATCGAAAAAGCCGAGATTTCCTATGATGAAGAACCCGAGCATTCCTTGCGGGATGTTGACGGGCTTACTTCGGATTTCTCGAAGGTTTTCGATATTATAAAGGAAAACAAAAAAGCCGAGCGTGAGGAAGCGCAAAACGCGTCCGCGCCCGATGATGAATATGAAGAATCGGAAGAGCCTGTCGCGAAAAGCGTCGGCACTTTGCCTACGGGAACGCTTTCGGTAACGAAAATTCTCGCGGGAATGCAGAAATCAGCTCCCGAAAACGAAGAAACCGGCGATGAAGACGGCTATGAGGACGAGGAAGAAATTGACGAGATAAGCGCAGAGGAAGCCGAAATCAATCCGGACGAGGATTACGAGGACGAGAATTTCGACAATACTTCATCGCTTGTTCAGATTGACCGAAATCTTTTCAGCAAAACCGCAAAGCAGGTTCCCGCGAAAGAACCCGATGATGAGGACGAGCCGCTTGACGAAGAAGACGATGACGACTACGAGGACGAGCTGTCGAGAAAAATCCGCAGAACTCCCAAGAAATACAACGTAAAGGCGCTTGTCGCGGGGGCAATCGGAGCTGCGGCTCTCACCGTGCTTTCCGTTGCTGCGGGAACGATTTCAAAGAAAACTCCCGACATCGTTTTCGCCGAGAAAAACGAAGATATCTTTTCGCGGATTTTCAGCTCTTACAGCACAGAAATCATCGGCGGCGACACAATCTGCGAATATTCCGACAGCTGCGAGATTTTCGGCGATTTGCTGATAAACAAAAACGGCGGAATGAGCTTCTCGGACGACAAAACCGTGTACACGGTAACAAGCGAAAAAATCTCCTCGGAACGCTTTGACGGAGAAGTTCTCGACTCCGCGGAATATATCGAACCTCCCACAAAAACCGCTTTTGTCACTGCTTTTCAGCAGGACGGCGCGCTGTACTGCGTGTTCTCGGGCGACAATAACGAGAAAGGCGAGAAAGAGTGCGGGTATATGAAAATCAAGAACGGCACAACGCTGTTCACCGTTCGGCAGGACGGAATACTCAGCGATTTTTCGCTTGACGACGGGAAAATCTCGCTCGGCTCGGTTTATGTGCCGAAGTACACGCGAAACTTTTCCGCTGAGGACGCCGAGGTTTATCTGCCGCGCCTCGGCAAAAACGATAAAACTCCCCTCACCGCCGAAAACATTGCCTTAAGCGGCACGGACGGCTGCTCGTTTGCGGTATGCGCGCAGTACACGCTCGAAAACGGCGAAAATACCGCAGCAAAGGCGGTTCTCGGAAACCCCGTTTCGGCGAGCGCAGATTTCCGAGCTGCCCTCAACGGCAAAACCGAGGACAAGGAATACGGCTTGCTGGTGAATTTCAAAGATACACTTTCCGCGAGAAGATGCGAAAAAATCTCGGCGGCGGCGTTCGGCGAGGGTTTTGCGGTAACGCTCGAGGGTGAAAACGCAAATCTCAGAGCTGCCGATTTTACCGCGAAATGCGAGCTTTCAAATCTTTCGGAAAAGGCGCAAAAGCTGAAGATTATGGACAAAAATCTGCTTGTCGGCAACGATGACGGTTTCTTCTCGGCATTTGACTGCTCAAACATAGATGAGCCTTCTGCCGTTAAGCTCACGAAAACAAACGGAATTGTGTCAGGGGACAACGCGGCGGTGTTCAGCATCGACGGCGGTCTGACCATCACCTATTATAAAAACGAAGGCGAAACGGCGAAAATTCTCGGGGAATACAAAAAATCCTTCTCCGATGATGAGCTGAAAACGCTCGTTCTCAAGGTTACGGAAACAACCGCCTTTGCAGACGATTCCTGCGGCGCGGCATTTGAGTATTTCGACGGAGTTTCCGTGGTTTCGCAGTACGTTATTTTCGGGAAAAATGAAGGAGAAAAGACGCTTTACGATGACAGAACGGGCTTTATGCGAGCGTTTTCATCGGGCGGGAAAATCTACGCGGTAAGCTCGAAGGGGTTTGACTGCGTGACGGGCAAAAGCCCCTTGACAGAATAAGCAAGTTTGGTGTATAATAATTTTGTATGCTAACAGCATTTTTCGGGAGAAACTTTTATGAATGACAAAAAACGTGAAAGGCTTTTGATTATCTGCCGAGTTGCAGCAATAATCCTTGCTCTGGGAATGGTTGCGGGAATTTTCGTGCAGCCTTATCTCGGCTGACTCCCGATGAAAAAAGCGAAAGGAAATTTAAATGGGATTATTT
>SFJQ01000107.1 GCA_004555855.1 [Eubacterium] saphenum
GGTGGATAATCATTCGTTTGAGCTGCCGCTGCCGATGAGATTCGAGCTGTACAAAGAGGACAAAC
This sequence comes from [Eubacterium] saphenum, assembly GCA_004555855.1. GTDB lineage: Bacteria > Bacillota > Clostridia > Oscillospirales > Ruminococcaceae > CAG-115. The sequence continues at coordinate 66 of SFJQ01000107.1, forward strand.
CCGTCGCGGAATATGAAATCTCCGCCGACCAAAGGGTGAGCTGCCGAATAATCACGCAGTTTAAAGAAGAAATGCTCACCCCGATAAACAGACCTCTTTCCATTTCAGACATCTATTTCTTCCTGTCAAGCCGTGTTTTTCAGGAATACACGCCGTTTGCACGAAACGCGCTTTCTTCGCTGGGGCTTGAAAAGTACAGCGTTATGGATATCGTCAGAAAAACCCGCGGAATGACGCCCTTCGACAACTACTGGGTGAAATTTGAGGGCGACAGCTGCGGCTACGACGACGCTCTCGAGCATTTCAAGGAGCTGTTTGCCGCAAACGCGCCCGATTTCCCGAGCGCTCCCGCGCCGCAGCCTCAGCAGGTTAACGCGCCGAGCGCGAGTATTGCCGATACCGAGGAAATTCTCAGTCAGCATAAAGTCGATGTTTCCGCTGTTAAAGAGGAAGTTGGCGCTCCGGAAATTGCACAGGCTGTTCCCGAAATCGAAGAAGAACCGCTCAGAAATAACACAATGTCCGCCGATGAAATCGAAGAACTGCTCGCTAAATCGGGACTGACCGATTCTCCGGCGATTGACCACTGCGATTTTGACGACAACGAACCCGATTCCGATACCGGCAAAATGTCACAGGACGATATCGAGAAGCTGATTGCTGCGCAGATGGGCACAGCAGAACCCGCTCCCGAGCCGAAAAACGACAACGGCGGGAAGATGTCGCAGGACGATATCGAGAAGCTGATTGCCGCGCAGATGGCCGCAGCAGAACCCGCTCCCGAGCCGAAAAACGACAACGGCGGCAAAATGTCGCAGGACGATATTGAGAAGCTGATTGCCGCGCAAACTGCCGCAGCAGAACCCGCTCCCGAGCCGAAAAACGACAACGGCGGCAAAATGTCGCAGGACGATATTGAGAAGCTGATTGCCGCGCAGATGGGCGCAGCAGAGCCTGCTCCCGAGCCGAAAAACGACAACGGCGGGAAGATGTCGCAGGACGATATTGAGAAGCTGATTGCCGCGCAAACTGCCGCAGCAGAGCCCGCTCCCGAGCCTAAGCCCGACAACGGCGGCAAAATGTCGCAGGACGATATCGAGAAGCTGATTGCCGCGCAAACTGCCGCAGCAGAACCCGCTCCCGAGCCGAAAAACGACAACGGCGGGAAGATGTCGCAGGACGAAATTGAAGCGCTGCTCAGCGGAATGAAGCAAGACGCGACCAAGTAACTTTCACAAATTCTTCACATGGTTTTAACACACTTTATGTTTTAGCGGTGTATAATTGTTTTGAAAACTTTTGAAAGGAAGTTGGAAAAATGAAACTCAAAAAGAAAAAACAAGCTGAATCTTCAGCGCTTGCTCCTGTAAGACAACTCCTTGCCGAGAACAGCCAGCAGGCGGTTATGGAGCAGATGTACAAATTCATCGAGCTTGAACACCTATACGATTCCGCAATCCGAGAGGTCAAGACCAAGCTGGAAATTCTTGACAGCGAGTTCCGCGCAAAATACTCCTACAATCCCATTCACCATATTGAGGACAGACTGAAATCGCCCGAGAGTATGTTTAAGAAGCTCCAGCGGCGAAATCTGCCGTTCACGGTTGAAGCTGTCCGCGAAAATCTGTTTGATATCGCGGGAGTGCGGGTTATCTGCAACTATATCGAGGACATCTATCAGGTTGCCGACCTGCTCACGGCGCAGGACGACGTTACCCTTATCAAGCGCAAGGACTATATCGCAAACCCCAAAGCAAACGGCTATCGCAGCCTTCATCTCGTTATCGAAACGCCCGTTTATCTTTCCGAGAAAAAGGAGCTTGTGAACGTTGAGGTGCAGATAAGAACGATTGCGATGGACTTCTGGGCAAGCCTTGAACACGAGCTGAAATACAAGACCGATACCGAGGTATCCGCAGAGCTTGCCGAACAGCTTCGCGTCTGTGCCGAAACCATCGCGCAGACCGACCTCAAAATGCAGCAGATTTACCGGACGCTGAAGCAAATTGATTAATAAAAAAAGGCTGCCGATAAAGACGCATCTGCGCCCTTGTCGGCAGCTTTTGTTTAAATTTCTAAATCCGGCATTATTTGAAATATTCCTCGCAGAATTTCCCGAGCATTTCAGACGTTCCGTCAATTCCGAGCGCGGAGCTGTCAAGGCAAATCTGATAATTCTGCGGCTGTCCCCAGCGTTTGTCGGTGTAATAATTATAATAGGAAATGCGCTGCTTGTCGATGCGCTTCACATAGTCCTCGGCGTGCTTTTCAGCAATGCCGTACACCTCGACAGAGCGCTTTACACGGACATCAAGCGGCGCGGTGATGAACACGTTCAGCACTTTCTGAAAATCGCGCAGAGCGTAATCCGCGCAGCGCCCGATTATCACGCAATCCTCCTCGGAAGCGATTTTGCGGACAGCGTTCAGCGTGGCGAAAAACAGCGAATCGTCAAACGGCACGCCTCCCTGACCGTAGGTCGTGGACAGGAGATAGAGGAAGCTGTTGGTGCGCTTTTCGTCGTTTTCCACAAAATGACTTTGGTGAATGCCGCTTCCCTTTGCCGCCTCCTCAAGCAGCTCGTGGTCGTAATAACTCGTGCCGAGCATTTCCGCGAGTTTTTTCCCGATTTCGCGCCCTCCGCTCGCGTACTGCCTTGAAATTGTGATGATTTTCCTCATAATGACACCTTCTTTCGGAAATGTTTGTTATTTATATTATATCACATTTTCGCGGATTTGTCGATGATTTTCACAAATATTTTGTTAGCGCAGGCGGCTTTTTGTGATAATTCAACAAAAATCTGTCATTCTTTTGTAAAAAATAAATATGTATGTGAAATGTTTTAGACAAAATGATGAAATTTCTGCAAATACTTTACTTTTCCAAAAAAATTATGTATAATAAGATTGTATGGGAAAAATGAAATAAGATAACGAAAATTTCGGGAGTAAGATTTTATGAGCTTTCAGGATTTGCTTGGAATGTTCGGCGGACTCGCGGTGTTTATGTTCGGAATGCACACGCTCAGCGGCGCTTTGGAAAAGCTGGCGGGCGGACGAATTGAAACGCTGCTCGAAAAGATGACCTCAAACCCCATCAAAGGCGTGGGCTTGGGCGCAATTGTTACGGCTCTTATTCAATCCTCTGCGGCGACAACCGTTATGATGGTCGGCTTCGTAAACTCGGGGCTGATGAAGCTGTCGCAGGTAATCGGCGTCATTATGGGCGCAAATATCGGTACAACCGCAACCGCGTGGCTTGTGAGCCTTTCGTCGGTTGGCGGCGGCAGCGACGCTATTCTTTCGCAGATTTTCAGCGTGAAAACCTTCACCACGGTTCTCGCGATTTTGGGTATAATTCTCGCAATGTTCACAAAATCCGACAAAAAACGAACCGTCGGCACGATTATGGTGGGATTTGCGCTTTTGATGTTCGGTATGAACTCGATGTCCTCCGCGGCGGGAAGCCTCAAGGACAACGAGCAGTTCACCAGCATTATGACAATGTTCTCAAACCCGATTTTAGGCGTTATCGCGGGCGCGCTTCTGACGGCGGTGCTTCAGTCGTCCTCCGTGTCAATCGGTATTTTGCAATCTATGTCCAACACAACAGGCACGGTAACTTACTCAATCGCGCTCCCGATAATTCTCGGACAAAACATCGGCTCTTGCGTGACCGCGCTTATCTCGTCAATCGGCGCGAACAAGTCCGCAAAGCGCGTCGCTATCGTTCACCTTTACTTCAACATCATCGGTACAGTTGTTTTCCTCGGGCTGTTTTATCTGGTAAACGCGCTTATAGATTTGCCGTTTATGAACGAACAGCTGAATTCCGTGGGAATTGCCATTATTCACACCTGCTTCAACGTGCTGGTAACGGCGCTTTTCCTCCCATTTACAAAGCAGCTCGAAAAGCTCGCCTGCCTCACAATCCGCGACAAAGACGGCGAAACCACCGCAGAAATGCCGATGCTCGACAAGCGCTTCCTCAACACTCCCTCTATCGCAATCGAGCAGTGCAAGAATGTTGCCTATAAAATGGCGACTCTCACCAAGGAAACGCTGCTGATGTCGCTCGGTCTTGTCAAGGAATATGACGCGAAAATCGCGCAGGAAGTTGTCGATAACGAGAACACAATCGATATCTACGAGGACAAAATCGGCTCATATATTTTGCAGGTCGCTTCAAAGGATTTGTCCGTCAGCGACAGTCAGGTTGTGTCAAATCTTTTGCACACAATCGGTGATTTGGAGCGGATTTCCGACCACGCGGTCAACATCAAGGAAACCGCCGAGGAAATGCACACAAAGAAAATCCGTTTTTCCGAAGCTGCCGAGAAGGAAGTCAGCGTTATGACAAGCGCGCTGAAAGAAATTCTCGATATGTCGATAACTTCGTTTATGAACGGAGATATCAAGCTCGCGAAAGAGGTTGAGCCACTCGAGGACGTTATCGATACGCTGCGCGCGGAGCTTAAAAACCGCCACATCGAGCGTCTGCGCGAGGGTATCTGCACAATCGAACTTGGCTTTATTTTACAGGATTTGCTCACGAACATTGAGCGAGTATCCGACCACTGCTCGAATATCGCGGTTTGCCTTATCCAAATTCAGGAAAACAGCCTCGATACCCACGAATACATCAACGAGCTGAAAAAGCTCGACAAATCCGAGTTTATGGACGAGTTCAATGATTATAAGGCTAAATACGTTTTGCCGGATTAAAAAAATGTAAAAGCTGCCTTTGAAAAAAAGCAGCTTTTATTTAAGGAGAAAAGATGGAAAACCTCAGGCAATTAACCGATGAAATGATTTTAGACAAGCTCAACCCAAATCCGGCATTTATCATTATTGTAGGTTTGGTTGTTATCGGTGTTGGATTTCTGCTGTTTTTTCTGCTCAGAAATGCTCCCAAAATCAAAAATTCCAAAGCGAAATACCTGATAATCGTGCCGTTTGCTATAATGGGGTTGATT
>SFJQ01000108.1 GCA_004555855.1 [Eubacterium] saphenum
GACAGAATTTACATCATCAAGTTAGTCATATTTTCTACGTAAAGGCTTTTAGCGCCAAAAATCAGTAGAGGTATGCCATATGTAAAGTAGGAGGTTTACTATGGCAACAATTCAACAAAGAGGAAACAGTTACTTGATAAGAGTGAGCTGTGGATATGATTCAAAGGGGAAGCAAATTATTCAGTCAATGACGTGGAAACCCGACGAAAAAATGACACCGAAGCAGGTCGAGAAGGAGCTGAACAGGCAGGCTGTTATGTTTGAGGAAGCCTGTATGCACGGTTTTCAGTCCAAAGCAATAAAGTTTGTGGAGCTGGCGGAGGAATGGTTCGAGGAGTACGCAAAGCCAAATCTTCGCAACACTACATACGAGCGGCTTTTACAGCTCCGCAAGCGTATTTACGGCGCAATTGGACACTTGCGAATGGACAAAATCACGCCGCGTCAAATTCAGTTTTTTGTCAACAGTTTGGCGAAAGACGGCGCGAACGAGCGTACCGGGAAACCGCTTGCGCCGAAAACGATACGGCACAATTTAAGTTTAATTTCAGATGTGTTCAGCTATGCGGTCAGGATGGGTGTGGTTTCGGACAATCCTTGCACGAAAGTGACAATCCCGAAAGGTGAGCAGAAGGAAAAACAGATTTACACACCCGCCGAGGTTAAGCGTTTTCTTGAACTGCTCGAGAATGAACCGCTGAAGTATCGTGTTTTTTTCAATTTGTTGATTTACAGCGGCTTTCGTCGTGGTGAAATGCTCGGTTTAGAGTGGAAGGACGTGGACTTCGAGAACAATATAATCAGTGTTCGTCGTACCTCGAATTACACGGGACAGCGCGGTATCTACACCGATACTACAAAAACAAAACGCTCGCAGCGCACCTTGAAATTTCCGCAGGAAATTATGGATTTGCTTAAAGTGTTCAAGACTCAACAGGATGCTGAAGCAGAGCGAATCGGGAGTAAGTGGGTTTACACCGACAGATTGTTTGTGAAGTGGAACGGTGAGCCGATGAACAACCAGACCCCTTACGGCTGGCTCAACGAGTTTTGCAAGAAGAACAACTTGCCGTTCTACGGAATCCACTGTTTTCGGCATCTGTTCGCGTCACTTCTTGTCAATCAGGGCGTCGACATTGTCACTGTTTCGGGCGCGCTCGGACACTCGGCAGTTAGCACGACTAGCAATATTTACTGCCACATTTTACAAGATGCGCAGGCAAAGGTTTCGGAAGCTGTGTCAAATGCTCTTAATTTTGACAGGGTAAATAATCCGGAAAACACGAGCGAAAAAACGGTTCAAAATTCCTGATACGAGAATAAAGAACAAGTAAAGAACAAGAGCGTTTTTTTGTAAAAAACAAATCTCCCGAATGGCTCTGCAAGCCATTCGGGAGATACTATGCTGGTGACCCGTACGGGAATTGAACCCATGATTCCGCCGTGAAAGGGCGATGTCTTAACCTCTTGACCAACGGGCCGATGGTAGCGGCAATCGGATTCGAACCAATGACACCCTGGGTATGAACCAAGTGCTCTAGCCAACTGAGCTATGCCGCCACATTCAACTAGATTATTATACCACGATAATCGAAAATTGTCAAGTACTTTTTTGAAAAAATTTTAATATTTTATTCTCCCCCGTTAAAAATCTTTTTTGTGTCACCCAAAATTCCCGCGCATATAATAAATCAGAGCGGTTAAGCCGTATTTTTGGAAACTTTGCGGAAGGTTTTCTTTCGCGTTTTTGAGAGGTAACGCTCTCTAATTATTTCACAAAGGAGATTTTTATGAACTTTACTATACAAATGCAATCGTTTACAGCAGCGCAAAAGGCGCGTTCTTTTTTGCAAAAACGCGGGATTCGCTGCTTTGTTGAACGAAACGTGAACAAAGGACGCGGCTGCGGATTTGCGCTGCGTTTTGCCAACAGTCGCGCCGAAAAAGCAGAGGTTTGCGCTCTGCTGCGTGAAATCGGTATATCCTGTGATTTACCTTGACAACGCCGCCACGACTTACCCCAAGCCGCAGTCGGTCTATCGGCTCTGGCAGCGCGCGATGAGCGTTTACGGCGCAAACCCGGGACGCTCGGGACACGCTTTTTCGGTGAAAACCGCCGAGGCTGTCTACAAAAGCCGTGAAATCTGTGCGGATTTTTTCGGCGCTGAACCCGAGAACACGATTTTCACGCTAAACTGCACAACCGCGCTGAATTTCGCGATTAAAGGTGTGGCGCGGCGCGGCTGTCACTTTGTAATGAGCGACATCGAGCACAACGCCGTTTCGCGGCCTGTCTATACAGCAGCGCGCGAATTTGGCGGGAGCGCGACAATTTTTGAAACAACCGCCGATGAGGAGCAGACGGTTTACAACGCGGAGCGCGCGATTACGCCGGCAACCACGGCGCTTGTCTGCACGGCGGCTTCAAATGTCATCGGTCTGCGAAACCCCATAAAGGAGCTCGCGGCGCTCTGCAAAAGGAAAAACATCTGCTTTATCGTGGACGCGGCGCAGGGCGGGGGAGTGTTCCCGATGAGCGTCGGCGATGGGATAAACATACTTTGCGCCGCCGGTCACAAGGGGCTGTACGGGCCGATGGGAACGGGGCTTATGCTCACCGACGGCAAATTCCCGCTGCGGACGATAATCGAGGGCGGCACGGGAAGCGCTTCGGAAAGCCTTGTGCAGCCCGATTTCACGCCTGACCGTTTTGAAAGCGGAACACTGAACACCGCCGCGATAATCGCGCTCGGAGCGGGCGTTGAGTTCGTGAAAAACAAGGGACTCGACTCGGTTTACAAGCACGAAATCCGGCTCTGCGAGCGGTTCTGCGAGGGCGCGAAAAGGCTGAAGAAAATCCGTTTGTACAACGAAATCACGCCCGAAAACTACCTCACTTATTCGCCGGTGGTTTCGTTCAACATCGAGGGATTAAGCTCGGCGGAGGGCGCGGAAATGCTCTCGTCACACGGATTTTATATGCGCGGGGGACTGCACTGCGCGCCGCTTGCTCACAAAAAAATCAACACGATTGACGGCGGAACAATCCGATTTTCACCGTCGGTTTTCAACAACGAAAAGGAAGTAAATTTACTGCTGAAAACCCTGTCAAATATCACCGCAAATTAAGGGTAATTTTCGGCATTTCTTTTTGACAATTTCGGGGGCTTTATTCGGGGTGATTTTCAGCTGTAAATTTATGCGGAAAAAGGGTGCGATTTCGAAGCGTTTTTTATTGATGATTATTATCCCGCAAAACCGCTTTGTTATGCGGATTGACTGAGCTGTAATTATTAGAAAAAACAGCCCGAAAAATTACCCTGAAAATACCCCTTGAAATTGCTTGAAAAATGATGTAAAAAACACGCGAAAATTAAGCGTAAAATTACAGCGAAAGAATACCCTGTTTTCTGACTTGGAAAGGAGCTTTTTATGTGCTCGATAACGGGAGAAATTAACTATAAAAACAAGATTGACACGGAGCTTCTGCGGAAGATGAACAACCTGCTTGCTCCGCGCGGCCCCGATGACGAGGGCTTTTATTTTGAGGACAACGCCTGCTTGGCGCACCGCAGACTTGCTGTCGTTGACCCCGAAAACGGCAAACAGCCGATGAGTTTCGGCGATTTCACGCTGATTTACAACGGCGAGCTATACAACACCGAGGAAGTCCGCAAGTCGCTTGCAGAGCGGGGTTACGGGTTTCTCGGACACTCGGATACCGAGGTTGTGCTGAAAGCGTTCGCGGAGTTTGGGGAAAAGAGCGTGGAGATGTTCAACGGGATTTTTGCGTTCGCTGTGTGGAATAAACGAGAGCAAACACTGTTTCTCGCGCGCGACAGAATTGGCGTAAAACCGCTGTTTTATGCGGAAATTGACGGGGGAATCGTGTTCGCGAGCGAGATAAAAGCGCTCCTCCTGCACCCCGAAATCAAGCCGATAATCGACTTTGACGGCGCCGCGCAGATTATGCTGACAGGTCCCGCGAAATTCACGGGAAGCGGCGTTTTCCGCGATATCCGTGACCTTCCCGCCGCACACTGCGCGACATTTTCGCGAAAAGGGCTTGAGATCAAGCGGTACTGGCGGCTGAAAGCCGAGCGGCACGCCGAGAATTTCACCGAAACCGCCGAGCACACGAAAATGCTGATAACCGACGCTGTGAAGCGGCAGCTCGTGAGCGATGTGCCGCTTTGCACGTTTTTGTCGGGAGGACTGGATTCGAGCCTGATTTCGGCGATTGCCGCGGAGGAGTTCAAACGGCGCGGGAAAACGCTTTCCACCTACTCAATTGACTACAAAAACAACCACGAAAACTTCCGTGCAAGCGCGTTTCAGCCCGACGAGGACGCGCCCTATGTTCTCGAAATGGCAAAGTTTATCGGCTCGGAGCATCACGGTGTTGAGATTGACACGCCCGCGCTCGCGGACGCTCTCGAGGACGCGGTTTATGCGCGGGATTTGCCGGGAATGGCGGACGTGGACAGCTCGCTGTACCTGTTTTGCCGCGAGATAAAGCGCGATTTTACCGTTGCTCTGAGCGGCGAGTGCGCGGACGAAATTTTCGGCGGTTACCCGTGGTATCATAAGAAAGACGTGCTGCACTATGATGGCTTTCCGTGGGCAACGAGCGTGCCCGAGCGCGGACTTTTGATGAAGAAGCCGCTGTCTGCGGGGGAAGCGGAGGGGTTCGTGCGAAACGCGTACAACAAGTGCCTGAGCGGGGTGGATTACCTTGACGGCGAGAGCGCCGACGACCGCCGAATGCGCGAGATGTTTATGCTAAATCTTGACTATTTTATGGCTACGCTGCTTGAAAGAAATGATATAAAGGTAAAAAATTTTAAATAAGATTGCAGTTTATTTTTTGTTTTTGTCGGTGCGGTGCAGTTGAGCGAAGTGCTATTTAATAATAACAAAATAGAAAGGGGTGATGAAAATGAGCGTTTCAAGCATTTGGGTTTATCTGCTACCGCATAGAAAAATAAATGCTATTTAATTATAATAAAATGAAAGGGG